>NZ_CP026104.1:0-300000 GCF_002902945.1 Paraburkholderia caribensis | reverse complement strand
GCGACGGAAGTCGCATATGTCGCGTCATATCGTCTCGTTATCCAGTGCAAAACTCGGTCTACGGGGCCGTGGAAGCGTACCGACGTGTCCAACCTGGTCGACGCGGGCGTTCGACGCGAGAAAGTGAAAGACCGGCTCCTAGACGCCAATATTCGATACGTTTTGGTGACTAATGCGGCCGTTGAGGGCGTTCTCATCGACATCGAGACTGATAGTCTGCACCGTTGGCCGGCTGCTGGGAAGTTGCCTAAGACCCTGAAAGATAAGCTGCCGGCTGACGCTGATGGACGATTTGCCATCCTGTCCTCTCTTGACACTGAGCGGCTCAACTACCGGACCGAGGCGCTCTTGGCCCGCACATGCCATATACCGTCGGGGCTCGTTCACGATTGCCGCGAAGAGTTTCGCCGAACCGTGCTAGGGCGGATGCGCGGCGAGGCTGGTGGTGTTCTATCTCGCGAAGATGCGATACGCATAGTCATTAAATACAAAGGTTACGTAGGTCAATCGCCGGATCTAGAAGACTTTGTTCGCCCCAGCAACTGGGCGGAACTCAAAAGTTCGCTCGATGAAAAGCATGCCGTCATCATCGCAGGGCCTTCCGGGAGCGGAAAGACCAGCGCGGGAAAAGCACTGGTTGCCGACTTGCGGGACGAGTTGCCCGGCCTTAACGTCGAGTATGTGGAAGGCGGACCAGAAAAGGTAAGGGAGTACCGGGGCCCGCTCCCGGTTGTTTTCGAGGTGGAGGATCCTTGGGGGCGGTTCGAACTGGAGCCGAAAGCGAAGGCATGGCGACATGGAATCACCGAAGTACTCCGGAGCGCAAGCGTCGATCGCAAAATTGTCATTACGACCCGAGGCGACATGTTGGTCGAGAGCAAAGCGCAACCTCACAAAAAGTGGTTCGTCACTCTCGACGAGACAAGCTACAGTTCGCCGAAGAGAATCGAGCTGTTTGAGCGATTTGCCAACAAACTGCCTCGCCATCTCCAGGAGCGGATTCTCCCATATCGAAAGGACGCTGTTGACGAGTTAACCACGCCCTTGTTCATGCAGTTGTACTTCGATGCGGTTGCGGAGGGCCCAGCAGCGAAAGAAAGCGATCGCTCGTTTGTCAACCGATGTCTCAAACAGGCGGAAGAGGAGTCGATTGAAGTTTCGCTGGTGAGGAAGGTCGATGACTCCAAAGAGCATAGATGGGCGATGGTTCTATGGGCCGCATTTAAGGTCCAAGCGAATCAGAGCAGCAAGCAGCTGCGGGATCTTGAGGATGCGCTATTCGAGCGAGATGACTCGCTCGAGGATGGATTCTTTAATCTGATTGAACTACTTACTGCGGGTCATTACCTTCGCGAGCGAAGCGACGTTTTTACCTTTCGTCACCCGCGAGTGGATCTGGGGCTGCGCAACGTAGTTCTTGGCCAAAAGCGCTTGGCAGCGAAAACGTTGAGACTGGTTGTTCAAGCGCTGGCTTCCTATGACGCCGAAGGCGCGTCGAGAGTGCTACGTGCTGCGCGGCGACTCGACGACTTCCGTCTGCAAATCGATCCGGATAGCCAGAGCGCGATTGATGCATGGCTCCGGGACCGCCTGACGAGTGTGGGGCCCGACTTTGACGATGACCTGGATCTGGCGGCGGTTACTGGTTCTCCTCAGTCTCCGGTCACCCTGCTGGCGAATTGGCTTAATGACAAGTCCGACGCGCGCAGATATTTTATGGACGACTGGATTCCACGGGCACTAGACGAGAACGACTTCGCCCTTCTGGTCGCCGATCCGGCCACACGGCCTATTTGCGCGGGTTTCATCCGCAACAAACTTCCGCGAGTCAACGGATTCTATTCAGACGGTTTTGCTGATGACTTGCTCCGCCTGACCGATGGGCTTAATGAGGCCTTTATCGATGCAGCCTTGGACATCGTTCAGGACGGTTTCAATTCAAACGCTAACGTCATAGTTGCTGGCGCGATCGCAAATCTTGAAGCCTTCGAGCGGGTTGTAGATGCATCGGTGAAATATGACGCCAAGGTCTCGCAAGGCGATGAGGACGATTTTTATCTGCGTAAGCTTAATGGTGAGTTTGACGAAGAAGCAGCCGAGCATCATTTAGAGAATCGCAGCGAAGATGCTCACACTGCACGCAGCTTCCTCGAGGCGTATGCTGACCGGGTCAGAAGCATCAAGGGCTGGGAAGCGCTCGACCAGCATAGACACGCTGAACATTTGCGATTTTTCTGGGCGCGCGCGATTCGTCTTGCTACGGAGGTACCTCCGACTGACGAGGAGTGGCTGGCACTGGCATCAAGATTGTTTGACACAGCCGAAGAAGATGATTTGTGGGACGCAATTGGTGATCAACTTCCGGCGTGTTTGCTGCCTTTTCTCGAGAAGAGGATCGAGCAAGGAGCTGACAAGCATTCAATTCGGCAAGAGGCTGAGCTCGTTCTTGCGCGTTTAAATTCCGAAGGAATTCCGGGGTTGATTGAAAGTCTGGAGCAAAGAAAAGCGTACTCGCGTATTTGCGAGCTTGCGTTAGACATTAAAAACGCCACCACACATGCATGGATGGATGAGGGGAGAGACGCGGTTGCCAAAATCTGCGATGCGGCCGCCCCTAGCACAGAAGCGGTAGTGCGCGCGATTCTGGATCCCGCCAGTGCGACCGCCTTGGACGGCGACGCTCGCGCCATACTCGAAAGGATCGATGCAGGGAACAACAATGTCCTTCGCGTGGCACAAGCCGAGATATTGGCGAAAAGCGGCGATTCCAATATAGCAGACCTGCTGCAGACTGCCTTGCGCGTTGGCACGGAAAACACGGAGGATGAGGTCGAAGCCATCACGAAGGCGGTCGGTCTCGCGGGGCGTTTGGATATTGACCCGATTGTCGAATATGCATTGACACATCGCTTCGCCGATGTGCGGCGAATTGCGCTTGAGCTGGAAGCGCGTCATTTTCCAAACGTGCTACCGGACGGACTTCTGGCTTTTGCCGAAGACCCGGGAAATCGAGTCCGCAAACAACTTCTTGCGCTACTCGCTGTCCGCAAAGACCGACGACATGAGGGGGCGCTGTTGAAACTTGCGGCGGATACGTGGAGCACGCACTACGAACGGTATGGCGAAGATTCGTCGTTTCCGATCGCAGTTGAAGCAGCCAGCGTCTTCGGAACATATCCATGCCTGGAAATCGACATCGCCGAAAGAATCATTGAGATAGCAAAGGCTACGTCTGACCCCGATGTTCGGCGAGGGCTGCTGAACAGTCTGCTAACAAATGGATCGCACGATGTGCGTCGCGAAGTAACTCGCCTCGCTGTAGATTTAACTGACCGTGTGATGGCGTTAGCCGTCTGCAATGCTCTTGTTGCGCTAATCGGTGTTGCTGACGCTAGCCTCGAATTTCCAATCAGTGCGCGGCTGATTGAGGAGGCGCCGCCGTCGATTGCAGCGAGACTCTCGTTGCTGGCAGGAATCGCAACTCCCGACGAAGAGTTGGCTGCTCTTGCGAAGGAGATCGCAGGCAACACTCAGAAGCGGGCATTGCTTGTGCCGGCATGGATTGGCGCAAGTACGCTCGATAGGGAAATCGCGTCTTCGCTTGAGCGGCTGATTCCGGCAAACGTCGTCGAGGCGCTCAGCGCGGCGCTATCACCAGATTCGCTGTCACCACGAGATCTACTGGACGATATGGGCGACGTCCGGACAGTCAGAGCCGTTCGACAGTTCCTTGCCCGGTTCTTCGTCGAATAGCAACTGGGACGGAGCTGTGATGCGTCTCGTGGCGGTCAAGTTTGATGCGAAAAACTACGGCTGGAAATAAGAAAACTGATATGACTTTCCTTGTCAAGCACGATCGGTTTTCGAATTTTCTCGATTAGGTATTCGAATTTCCTGAGGGCGACGTAGCAGTAAAACCGACGGTGGATCACACTGACATGCGCGGATTGGGTAACGCATTACAGAGTTCCGTCTCATGAGCCTGCCGCTATCTTAGGACGCAGGTCGGGTTCTGCCCGTTGCGAAGTTTTCACGCGGGTTGCTCGAGTACCGGGCTACGCCGCCTTCAGGAAACTCACACCTTGATCAGTTCATCGTTCGCCCATATCGACTGCCGCCGAGCTCCGATACCGATCCATTAGTTTGCTCATTCAGAGCCGGCGTGCCGCAGCGTGGATCGGCCCCGGAGATTCGATTTAGATAATTCCGACAGGCAGATTCGGACTACCTTCCGTCTGGAAGGGATGACAGATTGTACCGGATGGCACGGGGGGCACCCAGCCGGGAGGCGGAATGAACGGCACGCTGATCCGGGCACATCGATCCACGCCTTCATCCTGTAACCAGTTCCTGAACACGGTTTTTGCCCCGACGACGTGTCCGTTTGACTTGAGCAAAACCGGGCGCTCGACATACTCGTCCCCACACGGGGGATCAGTTTTCTCAAATGGTAACGGATGCCATTCGTACGCGTTACATGCCACGGTAGACGGATAAGATTCCGTTGTTTCAATTTTAGTGAGCGCAAGCACGTCACCGCTGGTTATCTCTGCACCTTGCGGAAGCCGTGCTTCGATGTCGCGACAGGACGCAACATCGTTCTTGCGATCGGAGAAAAATAGTTTTCCGGGCCATCCGTGCAGATAGTACGAAAACAATAGTTGCGAAACCTCTAACGACTTCAAAGTTGATAAAGCGGGGCCGACGGAAGGAATTTCGATAGTTGCGCGCATGATTATCCATGCTTCCCCCGCCATCGTGGGATCGGGTCTGCATCCCGGGATATTGTCCCGGTCGTGTGGATCCGCCGAACTGGTCGCTGCGGAGCGGTAATAAACATACGGGCTTTCCACGACGCGATACTCCTCGTATATCTTCCAAGTCCCGTCCGGCTGCCGTTCATATGTGACATATGGATCGAGATTCGGAGCGCGAAACAGCAGGTGGAATGCAGATAAGGTAACAAGAATGCAAACAGCGACAGCGATCTTTCGGCAATGACGCAGCCAGAACACCGCATATTTTCGTATCCATTTTTCGAACAACGTTAGTCCGCCCAGGAGCAAACGACGCGGCATGCCAATGGGTAAATGGACGATAATAAGTGTTCGGTACGCTTGGAATCGGCGCTTCACGAAATGCCGAAATCGGTAACACTGGAGAGGCATAATGCCTCCAATTCAACGGGAAGCGATGGAGCTTCCTCACTTTATAGTGCAAACGTCCGACGTTCGGTAACCTAAAACGGTGATTTCCAGCGCAGGTGTTGAGTCCGCATCCTTTCCATCTGTTCAGGATTGCATTTTCCAAACGTTAAGCTTCCAAGATGGAATTTTCGCGCGAGGAAGTGCCTGCGGCCCCATTACTGTCGAATGGCCGGGGCGGCCGAATATGCGTCGAACTGGTCAGTCACCTGAGCGGCCGTTGTCCCGCGAACCTGCCATTTGGAATGAGGCATTTCGAACGTCCGAGCTGGGTCGGGAAGACTCGTTGGTTGACAGTGGGAAGCGTCATTCGCCGATACTAGTTTGCGAATGGCGGCAACCTGACCTGAAGCCCTGAAGCAGGCTCACGGCTCGTATCGCCGAGCGTCATTTTGACCGGAGACCGGTCGGCGGGCATAGTCGACGACACCGCGAGGGCGACTGCGAAGAGAGTTGACATAAAAACCGAGATGCGTGACAACAGACAACGGAACGGGTCACCTGTAAAGGTGTCGTTGCAGTTGCATGCGACCATCATGAACCTCGACGCCGATCTATCGAGAGCTTGGCGCTCACAATGATCGGCGTCGTCGTCGTTGCTTGATCGACATCGCCACGCCCTGCAACAACTACAACAATACCGCTTGCTGCAGAAGTTCCAGGGCTTTCAGATCGTCAAGTCGACCCGTGCGTGCCTTACCTGCCAGCGTCTTGATCAATGCTTCTGCTATCCGTGCGATACCGTGCAGATTTTCCAGACTGGTCGCGGACGTGAAGGGGAGCGGAGCCGGATTCTGCCGCGGCGTCTCGGAGGCGGGCAACGACTCAGGGGGTGCCAATGTGGCTATCGTTCACGCACTTCTGAGCACTGAAGCCACATACAAGTCTGTAGCACAGGCTGATTCATAAAGGCACTGAACCGATAAGGAGTTCGTGTCAGGAACCGTCGCATATACCACCACTGGTTTGCGAAGCTTCCTGATTGTGATGACAAAACCGGTTAGACCAGCGTCCCACGATCCTGTACTTTCTGTCGGCCGACTAAAAAGGCCGAACTGCTGCCAAGGACGGGGCGCGCGAATCTCATCAACGCCGCGGGCGTGCAGGCAAGCCCACCAGGCGGCCTGATACATGTTTGCAGACCGTTTTACGTCACAAAAGAAGCCTACAAAACGCGTCGGGTCCATACATGCAAGAAGTGAATACGCAGCATCGTCGCGACTGGAAACGGCGGGCGGCCCGGCTTGCCTTTAGGGTAGTGCGGCTCGATGAACGCAATCAGTTTCTGCCACGCCACGACGCGGGTCATCTCATCGAGAAATTCGCGCTTGCGGGTGCGCTTCGTTGACAGATCCAGAGCAAGACCGACCTGTGTGATCGCGCCACTCCCCGACTATCCTGTTCCGAGGATAGTCCAAGCTCACGGCAACGCCAGGACTTTTGTAGACCTTCCCTTACATTCCCTTCACTCGACACACACTCTGAGAAAGCGCTTCTTGCTCGACCGACCAAAGAGCCGGACGATCAAGCGAGCAGGACAACACAGCCGTTAGCTAGCAAAAATTCGGTAACGTGCGTTCTCGCACGTTCTGCACCTTTGCCCCTTGCTACTACCTCACCTTCGTCTATCGTGAAAGTCGGTCATCCACTCTTCTAACCAGGAAGGGACCTTTACTCCCCATATCAGCTCTTTAAGTTGCCATTTCTGGTTGCTGTCTCGTCAGCGGGTGCCGTGATTGCGGGCCTCGCGGCTTTTCTGCTACTGCACTTGTCTCAATGACTGTTTTGATTAACGCAAATGTGGATTACATCTAAAGCCGGTGAATTCTCCAGGAGCGGCCGGTGCAAATATTCTACGGCAATCTCCGGCCCTGTTAAACGGTTGAAGAAGTGCATCGCATTACTACCATACTTTTGGCAACGTCCGGTTTGCATACCCAAGCCAGTCTGAAGTGAACTTGTTGTACTAACTGCCAAAATGGCACGAAGGGAAGATCATGGACAAGCCTGCCGAACAACCTTCTGGACGGATTGCCATTCGTGGAAGCAGTCGCGTCGCTGTTCCTGGCGCCACGAGGCTTAAGAGTCCAGATCCCGATACAAAGATTCGGCTCAGCGTCTTCGCCCGACGAAACCCTAACCCCTCACCTAAGGCAATGAAGAAGGTCAACGCGTTGGAAAGCTCGGCTGTCGCGACGCGTACCTACCTGTCGGACGACGAGTTCAATCAGGTCTACGGCGCATCGCCAGACGACTTGGAAGCGATCGAGAAGTTCGCCCAGAAGGCCGGGTTGAGCGTCATCGACGCCAGCATCCCCAAGCGACGTGTGCTCGTCGAAGGCTCAATCGCCGACGTCGAAAAGGCTTTTGGTGTCGAGTTGGGCGAATTCGAACATCCTGAGCTTGGTCGCTTCCGGGGTCGGGAAGGCCAAGTCTACGTCCCCGACGACTTGTACCCGATAATCGCTTCGGTGGAAGGACTGGACACGCGTCCTATTGGCCGCCCGCGGCGTGCTTCCACGCACTTCGCTGGCCGTTTGCCGACTAGGGACGCTGCCGCGGCGCTGACCAACCTGTGGCCAGGAACCTTCTTCCCGGGGCAAGTCGCGAGCTTGTACGACTTCCCGAGCGAGTACGTTGGCCAAGGCCAGAACGTAGCAGTCTTCGCGTTTAATGGTGGTGACAGCCCTGACCCTCGCGGCGGCTATAGCGACGCCGCGCTGAAAACCTACTTCGAAGATGCGCTCGGAGGGCAGATGCCTTCCATCACCGCCGTCGTCGTGCAGGGACCCGGCAACGCCCCGGGCCCAGACACACCGCAATCGTCAAAGCGAGGCGATTCCACTGGCGAAGTGATGTTGGACCTGTGCGTCATCGGTGCACTGGTGCCGGCCGCCAAGATTTTCGTCTACTTCACAGAGTTCAGCGCGCAAGGTTGGTCGGAGGCAATCTATCAGGCGATCACGGACGAGAACAAGATTTCAGTGATCTCCATTAGCTACGGAAACCCCGAGCGGGAGCCGGTGGGCCGGTGGACTGACGCCAGCATCAATATCGTGAATCAGGCGCTCGAGGCGGCACGCGGCAAGGGCATCACCGTCTGCGTGGCGTCGGGCGATGATGGCTCCAGGGACGATGCGTCATCGGGTGCGCATGCCGACTTTCCCGCATCGAGCCCTTGGGTGTTAGGTGTCGGCGGAACTACCTTAAAAGCGACGAACGGGCCCGTGCCGCGCATCGCAAACGAAGTCGTCTGGAACGAGTACGACCGCGTGCCGTCAGGCGGCGCGGGAGGTGGCGGAGTAAGCGCGATTTTCGGGCTACCGCCGTATCAAGAGGGTGCGGGCGTGCCCGTCTCGGCAAATCCGCCTCACAAAATCGGTCGCGGCATACCGGACGTGGCGGCTGTTGCCGATCCCTATACCGGAATCGTGGTGATGCACGTCGATGGCCGCCACGTGGAGCCGATCGGTGGCACGAGCGCATCCGCACCGCTTTGGGCAAGCTTGATCGTCCGGATTAACCAGGCGCTCGGCACAAAGGTCGGTTTCCTCAACCCGACGCTTTACGCTTACTGTGCGACCGGCGTCCTCAACGACATTACGGTGGGTAACAACGGCGCCTACGCAGCAGGCACGGGCTGGGATGCTTGCACCGGTCTGGGGACGCCGTCCGGCAACAAGTTGCTTCACGCACTAAAGTCGGCACCGGCGCCGTCCTGAGCGCGGCGAACTTTCGACGTTACGCTACGCCGGCGGATCGCGGCGGAAGGACTATTGCATGCCCAAGACCAAGAAAAATCAAGGAAAGAGCATGGACACAATATCGCAAGTCTGCAAGGTTATCATCGCACCGTCTATCGGTATCGCGAGACTGGGCAACAGCTCTGAAGAATATTTCCTTGGCCCGGAAGCAGTTGGCCATGCACCGAAGCCGGCAGGTGGTTTCAAGGATAAGCAAGGCAGAATCAAGCGCCAAGGTGCTCGATTTCGCATCTTCGGCCTCGATGAACAGGGCTCTGTAGTTGCCGAACTGACCGCGGATCAGGCCAAAATCGAGTGGACCGTCGAACTCGCAAACACAAAAGCGTCCTTCTTCGAGTTTCATGGCCGCTTCGGCCGCCGCGATCTGCCGCGCAACCAGCATGTCAAGGATCGTGCGTCACTGGAAATCAAGCCCGGCCCTCGCTCGATTACCGGGCGAAGTGTGCGAGGCCCTGCCTATTGCTTTGATTCCGGCCAGTTTTGCGGAGATCGAGTCCCACTTGGTGAATTGCTTACGGACGAGGACGGTCGCTTAGTCGTTCTCGGAGGCTTCGGCCACTCCGCCTCGGTTCCGGAAGGAAAATTCATCAAGAACTACGCAAACAATACAGGCTGGCACGACGACACGTCTGATGGCCCCGTGTCGGCGAGAGTGCGATTTCCTGACGGACGTGAGCTCATAGCCGAGCCGGCGCGCGTGCTCTGCGTTCCCCCGAAGTACACGCCTGAATTGGAGAACATCGTCACACTATACGACGTGATGGAATACGCGTGGTATGAGGCGGCTGCGGTTCCCGTGAAGGTTTCGTTCACCGATCACGTCTACCCGATCCTCAAGCGCCTGAGCGGCTACCCGTGGGTGAACGGCCTCGCCAATCGCGGACACGGCCCGGGCAAAGGCGGAGATTTTTTCAGCACCGAGAGTCTTGCAACCTTGTCGACTAATACCGCAGCCTCCGAGGCGCTTCGACAGTCCATCTTCCAACGTGTTCGTGACCCCAATCTTCCGCTCGAGAGCCAAGCTGCAAAAGATCAGGCAAACTTTCGGTTTATGCCCGGACTCGCGGGTGACAACAATGGGCCCACTGATGGTGACCCAACGCAGTGGTTGCGCTTGCGACCATCGCAGTACGCGATACTCAAGGCGTGGGCGACGGGCGACTTCCTGGCTGACTGGCAAGGACCGCCACTCGCACCGGCCTTGAAAGAGATGAACCTTCCGGACCGGCCAGCTGCGCTCACGCGGGCAGCACTAGAGCCCTGCGTCGGAGGCGCCTTCTACCCAGGCATCGAGATGACCTACATCGCGGAGGACAAGACGATGTACGGCGAGCCGTTTCGCTTACGCTCGGACATTGCGGCTGGTGGCATTACCTGCTACATGGCATGCCCCTGGCAGGCTGATTTTTACGAGTGCAATACAGCCTGGTGGCCAATCGCGCGACCCGACGACGTTGTTACGGAAGCTGAATTCAACCGCGTCATTCGCGATGCGCCGCGCCCTGATCATGCGAGTCTTCATCCTGAAAAGGGCGATTGGTCCATGGACCCGCAAGAACTGATGGCCGATCGGCTATCGATTCGAGAGCGGTGGGAGCGTGGCCTTGTCGACTACCCGGCCGCTGCGGCACCTGGCTACGAAGGTGACGCGGGAATGGTCGAGCTTTGGAGCGGCCTTGGCTTCGTCGTGAGTAGGCCAACTCCGACCTCGACACACGAACGCGTATTCGTTGAAACCGAGCGCGCGCCATACCTGGGGATGGACTACCGGGCCTTCTATTACTACCTCTCGAACATTGACAGGTACCCTGATTTCTTGCCGAAGGCTCAAGAGATCGCGCAAGAGTTTCTGGACCGTGCATGGAGGATGCAAGATTCTCCGGACTTCCCCGACACGTCCAGGTTTTTCGAGTATTCCGAGGAAGCCTTCGAGGCAAGGCTCAACGAGATCTATACTGAGCTGGTGGAGGCAAATGATGCCTATGATCCGGCAACGGATGAGGTGTACCGGACACGAGAAGATGTCCGATACAGGATCCTGCAAATGGCTCCGTTCAACCAGAACGACGGGGCGTGGATTCACTCGATCACTCCGCCCGGTCCACTCGATGAGGTAGATGCGTGCCTATTCGAAATCTGGAGCGATGAAGTCGGCAACGGTAACGTGGCGCACAGCCATTGCAATCTCTATACCGACCTAATGCGTCAGGAAGGCATTTACCTTCCAGATCCACGGTCGCTCGAATATTCGCAGGATCCGCGTTTTCTCGACTCGGCATTTACAGTACCTCTCATGGAGCTTGCGCTTGCACAGTTCCCGCGCCTGTATTATCCCGAACTGCTTGGCTTCACTCTCCAGCTCGAGTGGACGGTAGTCAGTCTCAAACCAGGGATCAAGAGGTTGCGCTACTTCGGAATCGATCCACATTTCTATGTGCTTCATGTCGGTATTGACAATGCGGCGTCCGGGCACGGCGCAAAAGCCAGGCAAGCGGTGAAAATGTACCTGGACAAGGTTCTTCAGCTTGGCGGTCCAGTTGCAATGCAGGAGGCGTGGAAACGGATCTGGACGGGTTATATTGCATTTGACATGACTGGCAATCTGGGTCGCGACATGACGGCGCAACTCAAGGCACCGAAGTCGACCGCAGACAAGATCTACGACATCATCGTTCAGAAAAAGCCCTACGTTTCACAAAATCATGTATCGCGCAAATTGGGTGACAATTACATCAACGACTGGTTTGAGCAGCCGTCGGACTTCATGAAGGCGTTGGTTGACGGCGGATTTTTCGTTCCGGGGCATCCGGAGCAGAGTTCGTTCTTCCGGCGGACTTCCTTCGAAGGCCCCATGTTCAAGGTGTTCACCGATGACGAATTGGCTACATGGCGTCTCTGGACTCAGGAGGGTTGCCCCCTGCCCGAAAAGTCGACGCCTCCCCGAACGAGAGTGCCAGTTCAGGTTCTGATGGCGGAGACCATTGAAACTCTGCAGTCTCGCCAGGTCAACGCCCCTTCTCATAAAACCCAGACAGTAACAGGCAGCGATGTGAGCGGGCACCGCGTAACGTGGACGGTTGCTGAGTGGTTTGAACACGTCCACGACGATGGACCGGCGGCGGTCATAGAACTCATGAAGGCGATTTCAGACCCCGTCAATGAGCTCATCACCAAGGGAGATCCGTCGGCAAGCCCATTTGTCACCAGTCTTCTTGCGCCGAATGGCGCAATGGGTCAAGCGTTCGACGAGGTTGCTCCGCATTCGGGTGGCGTAACGCATCGCCAGCTCACCATCGAGTGGATCACGGCAGGTTGTCCGTTACCGCAACTCAACACTGACCGTGGCAGACGAATCACGGCCGATGTCCACTCGAACCCAGAGGTCTATCCGCGGGCTCGTCTCAGGGGCAACGGTGTGGCGCACTGACGCCGATGTGTGGGATGTTCTGATCGTCGGCCGTGGACCGGCTGGGCTCGCTGCGGGCATCACGTCGCGCAGGGCCGGATTATCAGTCGCTATCGCTGGCGTAGCTGATGCGATGCCCCGTTGTGGCGAGACTCTATCTGCCTCGTGCCTGCCGTTGCTTTCGAAGCTGGGGATTGGGGATGAACTGCATAGCGCGCATCATCTGTCTCTGGACGGCGTGCGGTCAGCGTGGGGGTCTAGCGCGGCGCGAGAGCACAGCAGCATGTTCCACCCCTATGGCAAAAGCGTGATTCTCGATCGCGCGCGATTCGATCGACGGTTGGAGACGCTGTTCCACGATGAGGGCGGCGTTGTCGTCGAAGGGCGGATACAGAATGTCCGGCTCGATGGCGCGGAGCACATCGTCACGCTTCGCGGGCGGCAGGGCGGTGCGCAACTCAAGGCGAGGGCTCTAGTCGACGCCACAGGAATTGCAGCGCATGTGGCTAGGCGGTTGGGAGCCCGGCGAATAACCCAAACCAGGCAAGTCGCACTCGGATTTTGCTTCGATGCACCGTCGAAAAGCGAGGCCCTTCCAATGACGGCAATTGTCGAAGCAATCGAGTGGGGCTGGCTTTTTGCCGTCCCAGTCCAACTGCGGCGGGCTGTCGTGTGGCTCATATGTGATCCTGCCTTGGTGGCCCAGCAGAATGTTCACAATCGTGCTTTACGAGCCTCGAAGGAAATTTCCCGGTGGCTGGGCTGCTTCCATCTCCGGCAGGCAGGCAATCCGACTCTACGCAATGCTTCCGTCGGCAAACTTGATCAGGTCACGGGAGATGCTTGGGTGGCCGTCGGAGACGCGGCGCTTAGCCTCGATCCGTTGTCGTCCTCCGGTGTCACCTTTGCGATGCTTTCGGGATCGCACGGCGGAATGGCAATCGCTTCGCGGGTGGCCAACAACGCTTATGATCTGTCCACGTATGCGCGAATTCTTGAGGACGCCGCTGAACACCATGGGAAACTTCGTGAACAGTTCTACCATATTGAGCGCCGCTGGCCAGGAGCAGATTTCTGGAACCTTCGTCAAGATTTTGCAGGCTGCACTGCGGCAGATAATGAAGAAGATCTCGGCTGATACCGATGCTCGGTGTTCGGTAGCAGTTCGCACGCGTGCCCAATGCGACCCACGTGTCCTTGGTATCCGGCGAATTTTGCTGGGGAGAGGCTACGCGCCATCCCTACCGCTTCTACACGTGGAAAGCTGTCACTGTCGTAATCCAGAACACATTCCGAACACTCGACTGTTCGTGTTTGGGTGTGCGCCATATCACATATTCGGGTTCAAAAAGCACTTTACATAGGCACAAGCCTGTTAGAGCGGTCATCGAAAAATCCATTGACTGTAGGTTTGCAGGTTGACCTCATAGCAGAAAGCGCATGTATTCATCTGTGATACGTTGGATTTCGTGATCCTGGCGAAGCTGTCTGTGCTAGCAGAGTATTGAACGACGTTACCGTAGGCGATAGTGATCTATACAAGGAGGGTGTCGGTTGGGACGCGTTCGCGGGGTTTCGCAGCCGGGATGGCAACAAACTGTTGCACACTTTGTAGAATGCACCATTGCAATCATGAATCTCCATAGTGATTCGAAGAGCAGACCGCTGCTATATGGCGAACTTGCTCAATATTATGACCTCATTCATGCGCGCCACGATTATCGTAGCCAAGCCTCTGCGATACACGACGTGCTGTCAGAGAACGGTGTCCCTGATGGATCGAAGATATTGGAGGCAGCCTGTGGAACGGGGAACTATCTTATCGAATTGCAACGGCATTACACTGTCAGCGGATTCGACCTGAGCGAAGAAATGCTCCGGCAAGCGCGTCGCAAGCTAACGGGCATGTCGTTGTTCGAAGCCGACATAAAGAGCTTTAAATGTACGAGCCCGGTGAGCGCGATTCTTTGCTTGTGTTCGAGTGTCGCCTATTTACGTTCATATGACGAACTGCGTGATGCATTCTCAAGTTGTGCGTGTGCGCTCAATCGAGGCGGATTGTTAGTGATCCGACCGTGGCTTGAACCCGATCAGGTCGTCGAGGGCATGATGTGGATGGATTACTTTGAAGGCGAAGAGATAAAGTTATGTAGGCAAGCTGTGTTGAGGCGGCACGACAGGGATTCCATTCTCGACTTTCATTGGCTCGTCGCGAAGCCGGAGACTGGGGTGACGCATTACCTGGACCGGCATGTTCTACGGCTCTTTGAACATCGCGAAATAGAGCGGGCGTTGACAACGTGTGGACTGAATTGTCGTCAGATAGATGTTAGAGGCTTCGACCGGTCACTCTGGATAGCACATCGCGACTGATACACATGGGGTTAGACTTTCATCCCAATCGCTCACATGCTGAGCAATTTAGGGTCTGCATATGCGGAGGGGGAAGCCTCGCTCATTCATTGGCTGCGGTTCTGGGGTCCCAGTCTTGGGTCCAAGTGCGGGTACTGACACGTCAGCCTGCTCGCTGGTCCCGCGTCGTCCGGCTGATCTATCTCAACAAGGCTGAACTGCTCGGGAAACTGTACCGAGTGTCCGACGATCCTGCGGATGTAGTGACCGACGCCGAAATGGTCATTCTCGCAATTCCCCATATGGCGCGGGAATCTACGCTTAGGCGAATCGCGCCTTTTCTCGATAGCGGGACGTGGCTTGCGGGCGTTCCCGGCTTCGGCGGTCTTATTTGGACCGCGCGCCTTGTCTTGGGACCTGATCAGCGCGTGTTGGGTTTGCAGCGCGTACCGTATGTCCGCAAAGTCGTTTCCTATGGCGAAGTGGTTTGGGTGTCCGGCATCCGTCCGCAATTGTTCGTGGCTACTGTCCCAAGCGCCGAAGCACCGAAAGCTGCGATATTGCTACAAGCCATGCTCAACATTCCAACGAAGCCGCTCAACCACTTCCTTGACGTCTGCTTGAGCAACTCCAATCCGATTTTTCATCCGTCCCGCTTGTATTCGCTGTGGACTCGCGAGACATCCGACTTAGTCTGGAGGCATCGTCCTCAATTCTATGAGGAGTGGGATGAACCTGCCTCTAGGGTGTATCTAGCATGCGAATCGGACCTTCAGGCGATAGCCGCAAGTTGTCCAACGGACCTGTCAGACAGGCAGACGCTGCTTGAGCACTACGGTGTGAAAACATCAAGTGAAGTAACGGAAACAATCAGGCGCATCGCAGCACTACGTGACCGACCCGTTCCGATGCGAGAAGTCGATGGTGGGTGGACCCCCGATCTGCACACTTACTACTTTACTGAGGATATTCCCTACGGTATCGTCATTCAGCGTGCACTCGCCGAAATAGTAAAGGTTTCGACACCCATGCTCGACGAGGTGATCTCTTGGGCACAAAGCTGGATGAAGAAGACTTGGCTTGACGCCGGCGGAAACATCGCGGTCGATGCCCTAAGTTTGCCGGTCCCGCAACGGCTCGGAGTGCGCGATGCAAAGGACCTCGTCGAAGTCCTAAGGTGAAGATTCGAGCCTTGTGAAGCGCAGCGCAACTTTAAGTGGATTCATGCGCGCCAGAGAATCGGAAACACAGCTGGATCGCAAAAATCTGGCTCGCCGTGCGGCGTTGACCTGCATAACAGTTCATTCGAATGCGCAGCGCGCCTGCCGTTGTCCTGCATCCATTGCCGATAGCGATTGGTACGATCCTGCAGATGTACAGCAAGCGCCTTCCGAGCCTTTGCCCCTAGGTTTGGCACGCTTCGATGTAGGACTCGGCTGTGATGAAAGATTACTTGGCCTCGTGCGACGGGCAGCACGCGGACGTGAGGGTTGACGCCTGGCGGGACTAGTTCGAGTGGTACTCGCCCCTCACCATCGGGTGTCAGAAAGCGTCTTTGCAACGAGATCGTCGGCCAGCGATGGCTGCCGTCCACAACTGCCAAAGTACCTTCGGCAAGACCGCAGTCTGCAAGGGGGATCCACGCTGTGAGAAGCTCCGTAGAGCTAGCGTTTCCCCAGTAAGCTGTATCGGTGTGCCAACCCGTCGCGGTGGCTTGGGGCGCGAGTCCTCCACGTTTCTCTATCAGCCGATCGTGAAACAGACGGATTTCGGTGGTACTTGCTAACGATCCTGCCACGGCGGCAAGCAACGGGTAGCCGACCACATCGCGTATCGCGCGCATCTGCAATGACAGGTAGCCGTTGATACGAATAGCCAAGGATAGGCCTTCGTGCCAATCACACAAAGTCGCCTGCTCGGCAATGAACGAGTCGCGTTCGCCTTGTCGATATCGCGTTATATCGCTTTCGGCGGCGTCGAGCAGAGCCGATGGTAAGATAGTTCGACTTACGTACCATCCGTTTCGTGCATATGACTCGCAATCGGCGCGTGTAGGCAGAAGTGCCGATTGTGCGGGTGTCAGCGCGGAAGGCGGCGGGAAGCTTAGCATGTCGTACTCGCTCTCAGCGCATCGGCACTGCAGAGTCCGAATGATTGCGGAAACGGCGGATGGGAACGAGGATCGAAGGAATGCGATCTTCCATAGCTCAATGATATGCCCAGCAGCGACTCAGCCCAACTGATGATCTTGTTCAACGTAGGTGTGTTCACACCGGCTAGTCGGCCGATTTCCCCATGAATAGCGAGACCGAATCGAAAATCCTCCTGAAAAAAACGGGATTCGAGATCTGGATAGCCGCTTGCAAGGGCTGGAACGGTGATGTGTTCCAAGGCCGACATCGAGCGGACTAATGCCGTGAGTTCCGCAGAAGACTTGACACTGAAGTGAGTCCGAGCGCTGATATCGTTTGAAATGTCGAAGGCAGTCCGAATGCGGGATAGTTCATCGTCGAGGCTGAGAAGACAATCGCTAGCGGCATCATCCCACGATCCATAGAATCGGTCGGAAGCGGTGACCGAGTCGGCAGTGGAAAACAATGTGTAAAGTCGCGGTGGATGCAAAGTTGCGTTGTCGAAGCCGAGGGTCAACGCAAGAAAATTTTTTCCCTGGCGAAAGTCGATTCCGAATGCATCCGAGAGTGCAGGCGCCAGCGCGGTAAGTTCCGATGATGGATGTGCGGCGACATCGACGTGGGGACGCACTGCGGTGACGTGAACGAGGCTTCCGCGTTCGACCGTGCGTGCAATCCATGGTGTGCGCCTTAGTGCAAAATAGCGTGCGTCACGAGGGAGCATGCGTGACGCCAGCCAATCGAATCCGATAGCGGAACCAATGCACCCTACCCATGCGCCCGTAGCGAGATGAGGGCGTATCTTTTCAAGAATGTCGCCACGCGCATAGGCGGGTACTGCGAGCAGAACCCATTCGCTTGTTTCGACAGCGCAAGTGGGATCGTTCGTCACCCGGACCTTGCCGATGAGACGGAGATCGTCGCCGAAATGAATGGTTAAGACATCCGCCCAGTTCGCCGATTGGCGCGTCAACACGGTGACATCGAAGTCGGGACGTGCCGCCAGAACGGCCGCTGCAGTGATCGCGACGCTGCCACCACCGCAAATAGCGACTCTCATAATGCGGTTGATGCGCGGCGCGGTGTAATCTTCAGTTGATCAAGCTCCTTGAAGGTAGACTGCAGCAAGCTCGTTATCTCTCGTAAAAGCTGAATGACGAGAGTGACGCCTCCGCGCTGCAACGTTAGTCGGTGAGCGATCAAGATCATCTCTTCGTAATGGTTCTCACGCTCGTCGATTTCCTGATGAGCATTCGCGCCGCGCACATATTGCTCCCCGAATACCGAGGCCGCGCGTTGAACCGCAGCGCGAGAGGTCCGCGCGGAGTTCCATTCGACAAAGATCGAATACGCAACGGCGGGTAATGAGCCGAGTGTCTTTATTCGATCTACGAGATACTCGATGAGCGCAAGCGTCGATGGTAGCGGATCGCTTTCAATGATTTCCTGCGTGGAATAGCCATGCATGGCGATATCTTCGAGGAACAAGCGATCGTGTTTCATCTCTTCTACGATGTAATCGCCCCATCGACAAGCGAGATCGTAGTCCTCGTTGATCATCTTTGCCAAAGCTAGCGCATCCGTGTGAGCTGTCATACGGATGCGATGAATGGTCTCGATCCGATGGGCGAGATAGTAACCTGTGTCGAACTCAAGTGCTGGATCGACCAATTGCCCTGCGCGAGGAACTTCGGAAAAAAAGCGAAGTACCTCCTCCATTAAAGTCTCTTCGACTGCTTTCTGAAAGACGTCGAGCGAACTCGGAATGCCCTTAATCACCGTCTTATCCACGATCCGCTCGCCTATTTAACGAGGTCGAGCCCGATCGGAAGGCGGTCGACGGTGAGTCGCCCTGCCGCGACTTGGAGTTCAGCAGCGCGATGAGCTCTTTGCAGAAGCAGATCCAGGAATTTCACATCGTCCTCGGTCAGCTGGCTTGCGCTCAGACGGTCTCTGATGTCTTGAATATCCTTTGAAGCGATGATCACGTATGCCATGTTGACCTCCACGCTGTGAGAAGAATGCTTCCACTAAACGAATGCTCTCCTCGTGGTTTTCTAGGTGATGAAGAAAGCAAAGTCAAGCGACCAGAGAGCGGTGGCAGTTCGGAAGCGAGACAGAATGGGCACTGGCCTTGGATTTCGAGAAGCTGAATCTGTTGATCTTAGTAATGGCCGACTTCCCATTACGTTATTGCTACTATTAATAGACCCCCGGAAGTGTCAGCGCGAGAGTCCTGACACAATTCCGAACACTTAACTGTTCAGAGATTCCGTGTGTGTTACACCACATATTGGAAGCGATGTCGTATACCAATATGGATGGGAGTCAGTGGCTACCGGTCTGTGGGTTAATCGCCATCACTATCCAGCCTTGGACAGGACGCGGGTAAGGTAACGGCAGAACTTTGAATTCGATCTGTGAATTCGTAGTCGTATCGTCGGATTTGCCGATGCGGGACAAGCAGTGTTCGCGACGTTCGACCACTAAAAGAGAGTGAGGTATTGGGATGCGAATCGACATTTCCATCAACAACGGCGGTGACGTCTCCGCCCGTTATCTCACGTGGGCCGCAGCACCTTTGCGGCTTAGACTTCTCGATGCCACACAGGGGCCTGACATTCCCGTAACGATTTCCGAAGACCGCGGGCCAAATGGTGGCTCAGTACGGTTTTGCGCGACACAGAACGGCCGTTACACGGCCACTCTGAAACTTGCGATGCCCACGAACGGCACCTCTGTCATCCTTTATGTCCAAGGAAAATTTGGCGTTCCTAGTGAGGCCGATGGTGACGTGAGTATCGTGGTGAGCGACTCAGATTTAGAGCTTGGTCGATTACCCGTTATGGTACGAATTCGCAAGGACGCGAATCAACTTACCGTGGCTGAGCGCGACCGTTTCGTCTCAGCCATGGCTCAACTCAATAACAGAGGTACGGGACGATTCGTTGACTTTCGCAATATGCACGTCGCCGGTTTGGCTGATGCGCAGGCACACGGCGGTCCCGGCTTCCTGCCTTGGCACCGCGCTTATCTGCTGGATCTTGAGCGCGAACTTCAAGCAATCGATCCAGCAGTGACGATTCCGTACTGGCGTTTCGATCGGCGTGCACCGAATCTTTTCACCACAGACTTCATTGGCGTTCCGGATGTTCTGGGAACGGTACGCTTCGGTCCCGCGAACCCATTGCAGTTTTGGGCTACCGACGGCGTGCAAGGAATTCTTCGGCGCCAGCTGGGCGCGAGTCCGGGCGCACGAGCCGACCCGAACATCTTGTCAGAAACGCAGACGCTGGCGCTTGGGAGTTCGTACCAAAAATTCAGGATCATGCAGGGCAACCCTCACGGGTCCGCCCATGTAAATTATTTTGGAGGCAGCATTTCGTCGATCCCGACAGCGGCAAAAGATCCGCTGTTCTTTTTGCTGCATTGCAATGTCGACAGGTTGTGGGCCAAATGGCAGTCGCAGGCGGGAAGATATGATGCGAAGTTGAACGCTGCTTACGACTCCGGACCGACGCCGACGAGCCTGCTTGCGGGACACAACCTTAATGATACGCTGTGGCCATGGAATGGCATCGTGACACCACCACGGCCGTCGACTGCCCCTGGCGGTCCTATGGCTGGCTCATCCAGCGTTTCGGCACCCGGCCCAAGTCCGCTCGTTAGGGATATGCTTGATTTTCAGGGGGTGGTGAATGGCTCGGCAAAGCTAGGATTTGCATATGACGACGTGCCCTTGCCGTGATTCCATCTTACATGGAGCGCACTACCATGCCTGCAAATAAGGTCAAGTACAAATCTTCCAATTTCGCCGCGCGCAAGGTCGCCACGAAGAGTTCGACCGTCGTAGCCGGACGAACGGTCACAAGTGTCGCTAAGCTTCTGTCCACAGTGCTCGATACGTCGGCACGGCTCAAGGATCGGACTCAGGCCTTGAGCCAGATTGGCAACAACGTGGTAGGAGATCGTCAGACTTTCAACCAGGTCGCTGCTCTTTTGAAGGACAAAACCGCGGATTCCGTCTTACGCAGCAATGCATTGTCCCAATTGCAAGCAGCGACCTTTGATCCATCAGCGTTTGCGCCATACCGTGCTGCCTACATAGCGGTCCTGCGCGGCTTGCGAAACGATCCGGACATGGAGATCCGTCAGCGCGCGTTTGGTTTCTTAGCTCGTGAACACGACACCGACACGCAGGCGATATTGTTGGCAGGCTTGGACGGCAGTAAAGACGCGCTGTTGCCGCCGGAAAAAGCCTTACAACTGCTCAGCTATGATCCTCACGCGGGGGCGTACGAAGTGGCTAGGAAGATAGAGAGCGCTCCTCCGAATGAACTGGCGCGACGAGAAGCACTCCGCATTCTGGCAGCTGATGGTAAATCTGTGAATCTTTTTGAGCGAGTTCTTCGAGACAAGAAGGAGGCAACGGACATTCGTCAAATTGCGGCGGGTGCCCTCAATCATCTGGAGCCTCAGCGAATGCAGAAGATCGCCCGAGAAATGGCGCTCGACGATAGTGAAAGCGATGAGATTCGAACGGTCAGTCTAACCGCCTTGGAACACTTCGGAAATCCAGGTGTCGTGACTGCGGATGCCGCGCTGCGAGACGCAGTTCAGAAGATTGCGAGTGGCGAGACCAATACAGGACTCCGGGCCGCTGCCGTAAAGTTTAAGAACCGGTACGATTGAGGGATCATCGTGACGCTTGGTCCCTCCCGATGGCCGCAGGAGCAATTCAAAGCGGATGTGGCCGCCGCCGCTGCGCTGGAGGATCACGGCGCTCGAACACGGGAGTTGCTTGCTTTATTGAGGGAGGAGCACCCGGGATACTCCGAGTGTGGCGCGGCAGAGGTCGTAGGCAGGCGAGGCTGGGTAATGGTCGAGCTTGGGAAGGCGGACTTGGACGAGGACGCGATACCTTTCGTGCTGGAGGAACTCGAGACTGGGCAGCAGCCCTACCTTCTTGCAGCGGCTGCTCGCGCGCTAAGGCGCGCGAAGACGCGGAGCCCGGCGTTCGCGCCGATCCTGCTACGATCAATCGAGACGCTCGCTCGACGGGACGATTTGGTCGATCTGTCGACGTGGGGAGGTGCAGCGCAATTCGAGAATTCCGGTTCGGCGCTGACCGAGGCACTCTTCACGCTTCGGTGGCTCGCACCTCATGCGCATGGCATCCGTACGCGTTTGCAAGAGCTAGCGGATGGTAGCGCTTGTCCTCTAACCGACGACCACCGGCAGACCATACGGGAGGTTCTGCGTGAGATGGAGGTCCGAGGCTCTGCAAATGGTACGCGTTGCTGCGATCTACCGCTGACTTGGCGCAAACGCACCGTTCTTGGGCGCCCAGAAACGCTTATATCCACCGTACGTTTCGAAGACCAGCATGGCCTGAGCGTCTCATGGGAAGATTATTTTGTGGGTCAGCCAAGCATTGTCGCATTTTTTTATACACGTTGCGACAACGAGGAAAAATGCTCTCTCACAGTGAACAAGCTGGCTCAGGTCCAGCGCTTACTTGAATCGGTCGACGAGAGGAAGTCGGTCCACCTCGCGGCTATTACCTATGATCCGGAATTCGATTTACCTGACAGGTTGCGAGGCTATGCTGAAAGCCGAAGTCTTGTACCGAAGGACAACTGTAGGTTGCTAAGGACAATGCAGGGCAGGGAGATTCTACGAGACTATTTTGGTTCAGGTGTGAACTTCGTCGGTCCGATTGTCAATCGTCATCGCATTGAGGTTTTTGTACTCGATGCATTGGGCAGAATACGTGTGACATATGTGCGGCTAAGTTGGAATCCGAATGATCTCGTGAACGAAATACGTTCGATGCCGAAAGAGGCGGGGCAAATCGTCAAGGGGACGGACGGCAGCGGAGGAACTGCGATCGCTGGCATGGCGCCGAGTCTTTGGGCGCTTTTACTGGCTATGTTGCCTAAATGCCCGATCTGTGGGGCGACGTACCTGAGCGGCACGGGGCTGGTTGCCTTGCCGTATTTGCCAGGCTGGGAGAAGGCGTGGCCGGCAATCCTGCTGCTTCTGATCGTAAATTTAACCGCGCTCGCATGGCTTGCCCGATCTCGGAAAAAATGGTCGACGCTTTCATGGTCACTCACGGGTGCTGCAATGCTCATCGGCCCGGGTCTCTCTTTCGGGTACGTGACCGCGATGAATTTCGGCGCTGCGCTTATCCTAATCGGGTCAATCGCTGAGGCTTTATTACGGAAGCATGCGTGGCATGAACGTATGATGCGCCGGATGCGTACTGGGCGATTTTGATCACCGGGAGCGTATCGTTAAGTTTCGCGATGTGACGGCTGCACAGCCGCAAGTCTGCTGCCTGCAAATGGGTCTTGACTCCAATCTACCTTCGTACGCGTCTCGGTCATCGCCGGCGCTGGGCACTCGGCAGCCAAGTGCTGCAACTGATTGTCTTGCGCTGATGGCTTGCTTGAGCCATTGAGGTATCTCCCCGTCGCCCGACCAGATTTCTCCTGTCGCACAGCGGTACCGGGCAGTCTTCTGTTTAAACTGGTCTTCGGCAATCGCGGCTGCGAGGTCTTCAAGCTCATCCGCTCGGCGTGTCGAAGACGGCGAGCCAGAGCGTGCTCAACTACCTGTATGACTTGGTCAAAGACGCCCGAAGTGCAGGCGCGTTTCGAGTGGCATGCCGGCGATGTCGCGATCTGGGACAACCGGTAGGTGCTGCATTGCGCGGCGCGCGATTACGGCTCGGCGAGCCGCCGCACACCACCATGGCGCCAGGAACTGGCGCTTGTCTGGCGTCAACTAGAACTACCGACGGTAGTTCTAGTTGACGCCAGACAGGGTATGCAACAACTGCGAAACGCTGATTCAGGCGCCGGTGCCCGCAGACGACATCGACAAGGGCATCCCCACCACGGGACTGCTGGCGTCGGTGCTGGTCAACAAATACGCGGATCACTTACCCCTGTATCGACAGGAACAGATCTTTGCGCGCGCGGGTCTGGCGATACCGCGATCGACACTGGGCGCCTGGGTCGGCATGTGCGGCGTGCAACTGCAACCGCTGGTCGACGCGCTCCATCAGGAAATCCTGCAACAGGGTGTACTGCACGCAGACGAGACAATAAAAGAAAAGATCCGTTCGATCTCGTCCTTGGACAATCCGGACAGGGAGTCTTCGTGTCGACTTGCCGACTGGAGGCGTTCAGCGGGTGCACCGCGACACCGGACGGTGTCCCGCACTACGACGCCAGCGTCGTCGCGATTAAGAGGGTCGGCCGGGATTCGCAATTATGCGCTGCAGAGCATAATGCAGAGCATAGTTACGAACCTTGTTCATCCCCCTTTAACGCCCGTAAAAGCCGGACAGAAATTCGCGAAGAATACCGTGCAGCACGGGAGAGAACGACTCAAGGCGACCATCCTTAGGTTCGTTCAAAGTGTCGAGGAGGATTTCCAAAACATCTTGATCATCTTCAAGTTGAAGATGTTGAGGATCTCCATATTCTTGCCAGATAAGTCCGTCGATGATCTGTTTCCGTTTTTCGATTAGCGCTTTGTTGTTGCTCTCATCATCCCCAAGATTCAGGACTTTGATCGTCTTTTTCGCCCGGTCAGTGAGGCCCTCCACCCTGCCGCTAAACTTGAATCGAAGCTCAGTCTCGCACTCTGGCATGAAAGGAGTCAGTGTGAGCAACTCATTCTTGTGTGCAGCGTCACACTGATTCTGATTCCTACAACTCGCGACAATGTTGGAGAAATCGACAGTTCGTGTGTTCGCTAGACTTTGAGGCTCAACGTGTTCGTTCATCGTGTCGGTCGACTGCCCTGAGATAGTCTGGCAGCAGTACGCGCAAAGATAAAATTGCTCTCTCGTGCATGCGTTCCGGATATCAATGCGCTCGACCTCGGTTAGGTCCTTGTAGTAGAGGTTAGGATTGTTACGCTTGAACAGTCGAAGGCTTTCTGGCTCTCGACCTTTGTCAATTTTCCGCACGTTGCTCCCGTTTTCGCAGCAGCAGACTTGCCTTGGTCAGTTCAAGATTACTCTGAGGAAGCTCCGCTCTCAACTTATTCAGCAACGCTTTTGCATCGGCCAACTTGTTATCCTGTATGAGGTCGAGAAGGTCATTCAGCTGCCTTGCGACTTCGGCGTTGCGAATGTGTGTGTCCATTACGTCCAGTAAGACGGTGTTCGCATCCTGCCCATATTGCGAAGGAATGGTGGTGAGTGATCCGTTGTTCAGCCCGTACACAAGAACATCTTTGCAGTCACTTATCACAAGCGGGGAGTGCGTAGAGACAATGAACTGACAGTTCGGGAACGTTGTCGTGAGACGCTCGACGATGCTGCGAGCCCACTGCGGATGCAGGTGCATATCAACTTCATCGATCAGTACCACACCATCCCCGAGCAGCGGATTGTCCATCGTTGGATTCATCATGGCCAGCCTGCGAGCTATATCGCCAACTAGCGCCATCAGTGATTTCTCACCTTGAGATAGTTGCAGAATGTTGAACGAACGCCCATCTTTCTCAACTGACATGTGCAGACTGGGCTTTCGGCGCACCCGCAGATTACTGAATCCAGGCATGAATGCTTCTATTGCTGTCCGGACAGCCGCAAGCTGGGAGTCGAGCCCGCCTTTTCTAATGGTATTGACGAGCGAAAATGCATCCTGCGCCTGCTTCAATAACTCTTGCAAACCCTTCCAATCGAGGGTCTGCAAAGTATCCAGTTGATGGTTTCCGTTCTTAATAAACTCTGAAAGCTTCCCAAGATCTTCAGGTTTGTTTGTCGCGATAGCATCGATTGCTTTCGTAATGCCTGACTCGTTTTCAAAATCTTCTCTCTCGCGGAACCACTCAAAAAATCGACGGAAATCTACACCCTGACTGAGAGAGTTATCATAGCCATCGAGCTGTCTAAAAGTGCGTTTTCCTCTGATGCGCAATGGTACGTCGAGCACAACCCGTTCGACGGAGTAGAAAGCGATCAGCGGCAGGCTTTCGGCTTTGTCGCTGGAGAGAGCATGTCTGTATCTGTCCGCTAGCTTGTTCGCTGCTTCCATTCGAGAGGCAAGCTCTGCTTTACGACCAGGACGAACCTTGGCCACGGTCCACGACATCCGTTCTGAATCATCGATGAGCGTAACCGTTGTCGAGGCCGCGTTGGCACCGTTGCGGATAACCGCTTCAGGGATCGGTTGCCCACTACCTCTGTCACTGCGCACGCGGGCCACGTACCAACTTAGCGCGGTAGCAAGCGACCGCAAAATCGTTGTTTTGCCAGCGCCGTTGATGCCGATGAGGATCGTGACATTTGATAGCGGGCCGTCTTGGGGGGCGAAGTCGACGTCCAGCGACTCGAATTGTGAGACATTTTTAAGCTCGAGTTTCTCGATCTTCATGTACTTTCTTCCAAAAACAATCGAGTTGCGCCGTATCTGGATCGCGTTGAGCGAGGTAGTTGCCGGTGGCGCTGGATATCTTACGATTGTACCGTATCGCTATCTGTTCCAAGCACGCGAGGCCGGACAGTGAAGCGATAACGAAAGCTACTGCTGTCAATGATCTGGCGCCCATCAGGAGGCGAAGCCCTCTTGAAGTTGCCCTTTGCTCCGCACCGCACACGTCCAAATCCGCAAAGTTTCGCAAGGACGAAAGCAAATCAAAATCTGACCCTTAGCGGCAGTAAGCAGAGGTAAAT
This sequence comes from Paraburkholderia caribensis, assembly GCF_002902945.1. Lineage (NCBI taxonomy): Bacteria > Pseudomonadati > Pseudomonadota > Betaproteobacteria > Burkholderiales > Burkholderiaceae > Paraburkholderia > Paraburkholderia caribensis. Next base: position 273,442 of record NZ_CP026104.1, on the reverse strand, counting down.
CACGGGAAGGAAAGTCGGATCCATGTGTCCCCAATTTTATTGCACGGCGTGGCCTGTGCCAACTGGGGACTGGCAATGCGAAGCGGTCTAAACCGCTACAGTTTCTTGCAAAGCAGATAGGTCACGGCTTCGCGCTGAGCACAAGACTTTGTGGGGCAAGCGCAGCGTCGCGCCGATCAGGGTGACGCTGGCTAAGGTTGGGCGACGAGCTTGGCAGTCTTCAGACGGCGTGCGGTACTGCGTGAAATTCGGCACAAGCACGCCAGGGAAGGTTGATAAGACGTGTCGAATGCATCCCTTTAGTACAAACCCCACCCTCGATCCGCGGCGAGGACCGCCTTCGGTCCCGGTCAAAGCGAGCAGTCGCTGGGCCGTACCCGAAAACCCGTTTCGGGACAGCAGCGAACCAACCCGAAGCCGCCGCGCGCTCGTTAGCGATGAGCGTCCGCAAAGACGGAGAAGTGAGCGGCATTGGCTGATTCCCGGGGTGTAAGCAGATGATCCGAAGGACAAGATCACCCACGCATTTGACATAAAACCCGTCGACAACTGCAGCGAGTTCACGTCCATGACATCGGACGATTTCTCATTTATCGGACTGCGCGACCAACGACCGCGCTTTCCGGTTGTCGTCGAGCGTCGTGAATGCCCATGCGAGATCGAAGGGTGCGACTTTGCCCAGTTGCGTAACCCGTCCGAGGGCATGCACGGTATAGCGCGTACCGGTGCGAAGCGGCTCATAAGGCGTACAGATTGCGGTGTTACGCGCAGCGTCTGCCGCCGTCAGCGGGGCAATCTTGCAAGCCACTTTTTTGCCCCGCTGGTCACGCAGTTCGACACTGCGTAACTCGATGTGGGCGTTAGGTCCGCCCGACAGCGTGATCGGAAAACCGAGCACCTGCCCGCGATAGCGCGCGTCGGTGCCCATCGGATCGGGTTGCTCGTTGTTGACCCACGCGGTGGGCACCCCGCGCTGGCCATCGTATGGCCACGCCACGAGTTCCGTTTCAGAAAGTGTGGGCGCGATGTCCGCAAAATCGACGACGGTCACGGAACTGGATCCTACTATCGACGCTTCGCCGGCGCGTGCCCAGTCAAACAGGATTGCGCCGCGATGATAGGGCGACGCAAAAATATCCTCGATCGGTGTGTCGACGGGACGCGGGCCGCCAAACACCGCGAGGACTTCACTCGCGCCATACGCTGGCGTATGCAGCCTCACCCTCGTGATCACGTCCACACCGGTGAAACCGGGTCTACCTTCGATTTCATCATGCGTGCCGACCCGGTTAATGTCGAGGTAGCGGGCATGATCTGCCGCGGCCTCGGCGAGCTTGTCGTCGACTGCGATGAGCGGCAACCCGGCTTCTTCGCGACGGGCATTCACGTAATCGAGCGCTGTGGGTTCACCAACCCGGATGGTGTTCGAGGGGCCGGGCGCATACCGTAACCGCACGATGGGTCCTTGATAGGGCGGCTCCGGTTTTTCGACCTGGGCCACCTTGGTTGCGCATCCCGCGAGCGCGGTGACCACAACGAAGTATGCGGTGGTTATTGTTCTCTGCATCGGATTCTGCCGATAGTTCAGGTACCAGCCCCATTTATCGACGACTCATCGCGAAAGTTGAGACCACTCTAAAGTTAGCCGACCGGATGCCGTAATCGATAGAAGTGAGCCTGTCCCATTGAATTGGACAGGCGGATCAAAAAATCAGCGCCCATGCAGGCGCGACGAAAAACCGAACCTCCGAGGGGTTTCCATTGAGAGAATTGCGCAAGGCAAGGCCAATATGGCTTGCCGCGATTACCATTTTTGCCGTTACCGGGTGCGCAAATCCTGGCGGTGTCCAGCAAGCAGACGGGACCCGAAGCGCTTCGACTGATCAGGGCGATCTCAATGTCTTCGAAAGCACGTTCGCCAACCCCGATCCTTGCGCAAACAGTAACCGGAACATTGGCATCGCCGTGGGTGTCGGCGTCGGGGCGATTCTGGGCGCGGTGATCGCCAACAAGAACAAGGCGGCGGCAGCGGCAATCGGCGGCGCCGCAGGGGCGCTTGCGGGAGGGATGATTGGTCACGCCGTCGACAGCCGGCGTTGCGCGTTATCGAAGATCGCCGCAAAGCACGATCTGACGTACACGTCGGCGCCGCTCGAAGTCAAGACGGCAGACACGGGAAAGACCGAGCAGGTCGGAAGCTCGTTCACCGTTGTCGATACGGCGCGCCATACCCAGTTTACGACGGGCTCGGCTGAGCTCACGCCCGAAGCGAAGATCTACTTCGGCGAGATCGCTGAACAGTACCGGACATCGACCCGTGTCGCGGAGGCTTCCTCGGATGCGGAGAAGGCGGCCGCGGCACAGACGAAGATCCTGCTGATCGGCCATACCGACGATACAGGCAACTCCGAACTCAATGCCGATCTGTCGGAGCGACGCGCCCGCGCAGTGGCACGGCTGTTTGCGGACCACGGTATTGCGGCGGAAAACGTCTTCTATCAGGGTGCCGGCGAGACGTTGCCAATCGCCGACAACCGGACGGAAGAGGGCCGCGCGAAGAATCGCCGGGTCGAAATCGTCGACCTCACGGGTATGCGGCCGGACATTCTCCAAAGCTACGTAGGCAGCCGCGTTCCGAAATACCAATACTACCGGGCCGCGTCACCGCAACCGGATGAGCAGCCGACGCGAACGGCGAGCACAAAGGTAGTGCAGAAACAGGCAAAAAAGACACGTGGAGTAGATTCGCAGCGCGTAAACAACCATGTTTCAACAACGGCGTCTGCAGGCCCGGCCTCAACGAAAGCGCCTGCTACAGCGCAAGCATCACCGCCGCCGACGGTTACAACCCGTGGCACGCCCGACAGCATCGATTTCGGCTGGCGCGAGGCTGCGCCGGCGGGGATCGGACTTCAGTTCGCAGCCGCTCCCGCGCAGTCGTCGTCATTCTCGTTCCTGTCAACGGCGGTCGCCGACGAGGCGCCTGTCTCGAAGAGTTGCGTGAATGATCGGCCACGCGTGTCGCACGCGATGAAGTCGGTGGCAGACGACCGCGCTGTGCCTGTGCGTGATCACGTGCAGAACCTGTATGGAAGCAGCTGGGGCGCGCCGCTCAATGGACAGTATCTTGCGCTGAAGGATGTCTCCGTGCTTCGCAATGGCTCTACGGCTGGTACGAAGCCAACCCTGCTGGTGTGGAAAGACTACGAACACAACGGCGGGCTGAGCGGTCCCGCGCAGGTGAGACTGTCACCGGACGTCAATGCCTATGCCGTGAAGGGCGGTGTGCTGTACCGGGTGTTCGTCAACAATGCCGGCGTATTCGACTGCGCCGACATCATCTTTGCGAACGGCAAGGCGACCGCCGGCGAACTCGTACGCCGCAAGAGCAATCAGTATTTCACCGTTGAATACGTGCCCGTCATCGCACGAACATAAGAACAGGAAAGACGATCATGATGGACTTCATTCAGGCCAATCTCAGCACGATCATATGGTGGGTGGTAGCCGCACTCCTCGCGGTTGGTGCTTTTTCGTATCGGTCGACGCTCGAATTCTGGCTGAACCACTGGAAATATACCTTCCCCGTGCTCGGCAAGACTGCGCGTCTATCCCGTCACGGCATTCACGGTCAGGGCGGATGGACCGACTCCGAACGCACGCTCTGCGGCGACTACAACAAGTTCATTTCCTATCTTACGAAGGCTGAGTTCAGCAAGCGCAACGAGTATCTGGCCAAGGCTGATGACAGCGGGCGTTCGCCGACACCGCTGTGGCTGATGGTGCTGCTGACGGTACTCGTCATTGCCGAAGGTCTTGGCTTTTCGTACCTGCTCGGTAGCTGGATGGACCGCGACGGCAGCGCGAATACGCACACGTTGCTCATGGTGGCGATCGTGCTGGTGCTGTGTGTGATCATGGTGTTTCTCACGCACGTCGCCGGGCATCAACTGTATCGCTCTAATCTCGTCGCGCGTTGCCGGAAGCAATGGCGGCAGGACAAGACGCAGGAGCGCTTTTCGAGCCGCAAGGTCAAGCTCGATGAAGATCAGTCGGTGGATGACGGCGAGCCTGACTATACGCAGGTAGCGAACCGCGTGGGTACGAGCCACAGCTACTTCATGGTTGGCCTGACAGTCGCCGTGATTCTGGCGATCGCTGTGACGTCGACGTACATGCGATGGAGCAATCTGAATGCGGAACAGACCCGGGAAGCGATGGGCGTGAGCCAGAGCGCGGACGCCGGCAATCCGTTCGCCAACGGCAACGCGGTGCCCGCTGAACTGGTGTCCAGTCAGAAGGCGGCGGATGACCGCGCGCGCGCCGAAGAATCGTCGTCCACGCGCAGTGAAGGTGCCGCTGCGTTTATCACGCTTGCGATCATTTTCGTCGTGACGCAGGTCGTCGGCATTTTTGGCGGGTTCGCCTGGGGCTTTGGCGGCCGGGAAAGCCGCGCGGCCTGGAAGACCACGAAGGGTTTCACAACATTCGAGGACTACAACAACTACTATGCGCCGTTGCGGTCCATCGCGCAGTCGCAACTGGAAAACCTGCAGAAGCGGATGGCTGAGAATGCCGACATCTCGGGTAAGACGTTTTCGAAGACCTTCCGTGATTACGTGCTCGAGCAACGTGCACTGTCCGACCTGGAGGCGGACCCGGTTCGCACGCCGTCAGCCAAAGCATCGACAGGCGTGGTCTCTGAAGCGGCTGTGACGAAGGAGGTTCGGGCAGAAACCGCACCGATCGCGACGAACCTTGTGGCAGCCCCTGCCGCGGCGGAAGAGGTCGCGAACGCCAGCATCGACCGCATCGTGCTGGAAATCGAGGGAACGTCGGATGTCACCCGCAAGAAAGCGCTGATTTACGGTCTCGCGGAGCCCGTGCGGACCCAGGTGATCGATGAGATCAAGGCACGTAAGGAGCGGGCCGAGCAGGCGAAAAACGCGCTTGAATCGCAACTCGATGATCTCTTCAAGGTTTGATAGTTCATCATGGTCCGACATCTCAGGTATTCATTCGCCGCTGCCGTGTTGAGCTTTGGCGCGGGAAGCGTTCTCGCGGGCATCAGTAACGACGTGCCGAGCTGCTACGCAGCGAACCACATCAAACCCGTAGCGAGCGGCGTTGATCGCGAACTCTTCATTGCAGTGGACCAGACGACCGTGTTCGATGAAAAGCTGCAGGCACAGATTGCGGCAACGGCATCGGCAGCGATCAGACCGGGTAGTGCTTATACGTTGCTCGACTTTTCGGCGTTTTCCCAAGGCCGTTATACCGAGGTCGTGACACGCGGTGTGATCGAATCGCCAATCCCGGAGAAGCTGCGCGACGACATCAGCGAACGTGCGCTGCGCACTTTCGATGCATGCATGACGGGCCAGTCTGCGTTTGCACGGAAGTCGCTGTTGACCGCTGTTACGCAAGTCCAGTCGGCGGCGACCAACGATCTGGCGAGATCCGACATACTCGCTGCGCTGAAGGACATCAGCGACAAGGTGCGCGCGTCGCCTGCTTCTGATCGCGTTGTGTTTCTGGCCTCGGATATGCTCGAGAACAGCTCGGTTTCGAGCTTCTATGCGCGCAATACGGTCCGGCGCATCGATGCAGCCGTGGAAATAAAGAAAGCGAACGCGGCTGGTTTGATTGGCGACTTTGGGGGGGCGAGGGTGTACGTGCTTGGGGCTGGTTTGCTTGCGGGTGATGCGAAAGCAAAAAATGCGTATCGTGATCCGCAGACGCTCACGGCATTGAAGCAGTTCTGGACGTTGTATTTCCAGCAGTCGAATGCCAAGCTGCAGGAGTTTGGCGCACCTGCACTGCTTAGCCCAATCGCGTATTGAAAACGCGGAAAGCGCCCGATAGACGACCGCTCCGACATCCTGTCGTTTGTAATTCAACAATGCGGCCGCCCGATGCCGATATCAGGCAGACCGTGATCGACAGAATGCGGATGGGAGCGGAATCGGGCAGCACTGGGCCTTGCTCCGGCCCGCCGACCCGGTGCAAGAAGGCGAGCAGAGAGGGCACACGGACTGGGCTGACTTGCACGTTGCCGCCAAGGACGTTGGCTGCACGACGCCTATGTCCACGACGACTGGTTTCGCGGAAGTGCACGTTGCGGATCGTATACCTCCAGCCGGTCTGCCGGCTCGAGCTCATCAACATAGAGGTCAATGTTGACCGCGTCTGGCGACATGTGTGACCCTGAACAGAATGCCTTTCGCACCAGCCGCAACCACCTCGTCGCCGATAATCCGCCTTGGCGGCTCAACGCGTTGGTTGAACCAGCAACCACGCCAGTCGCAAGAGAAGTCTTCCAAGATGGGGAGCCACTTTTCAGCGTGATACCCGCTCGTGAAGTCGACCACTGGATCGATGGTCAGTTGATAACTCAAAAAAAGCGTGCCCGGCGGCATCAACGGAGAGGTGCTGATATTCCCGCACCTACGTGTTGGCATCAAGCGCAAGGCAAAGGGCGTTGAGTCCTGGCCGGTTGGCTCGCCAGCCGTGCTTGCCGGCACCTGCGCCGCTCCTTGGCGCAACCGCCCACTTGAGGACATGCATCCGGTACACGGTCACCTTTGTTCTCTCTGAGTCACCATCATGCTTTGCGAAGCGAACCTAAGATGCGACATTCGAGAAGGCTTCATGCGCGCCGCGCGTTCACACGCTTCCGATCGGTGCAGCCAACTGCATCGTGTAATGGTCGACTGTGAATCACGGTTTTAGGGCCTCCTGGATTTATTTCAGTAACCTTTCTATATGACGCCAATAAATTGCGTTAGATTTAACAATTTGCGCAATTACGACCGTTTAACAATTGACGATTCGTTTCCAAATTACCGTTAAAAGAAATATTCCTAAAGTTTTAGTAAGCGCTGCCGACAACGGTCCCATGAATACGAGCAGGTTGTCATGCGACCTGCATAAATTAAAGACCAAACGGGGAACTGGCCGACTGAGAGCGGCTAGGCAGCGGTATGTCGAGGCAATCTGTCAACGGTGGCGTCGGCGGCACAGTCCGCCGGATCATGCAGTTCTGTTTGTTTTCCCTGACGCTGATGTCGGTGCGTGCGCACGCAGCAGGCGTCGTCGCGGACGGCGGTACGGCCACTTCCGTATCGACGGCTGCGAACGGTCATCAGACCGTGAACATTGCGCCATCCGTCGGTGGTGTATCGCACAACACGTATAGCCACTTCAACGTGGGCAGTGCGGGCGTCGATCTCAACAACGTCGGCATCAACGCACGAACCATCGTCAATCAGGTAACGAGCACGGACCCGAGCGTGATCTCGGGCCAGCTCGCCGTGCTCGGATCACGCGCGAATGTGGTGCTGGCGAATCCGAACGGCATCACGATCAACGGTGGATCGTTCGTCAATACGGGCCATGTCGCGCTCTCGACCGGACAGGTCAGCTTCAACGATGTGCGGACCGGGTCGGTGCTGCAGCGTAACGTCGTGCTCGACACGGAGACGGGAACGATTATCGTCGGACCGCAAGGCTTGTCGAGCGCGCTCGTTGCATTGGACCTCATCGCGAAGAACATCCTCGTCAACGGGCCGCTGACCAACACGTTCACATCGCCGACAGCCACCGTCAGACTGCTTGGCGGCACCAGCAACGTAACGCTGAACACGGGCGTGTCGCCCAATGACAATGCCAACGACTGGCTCTCGGTCAACGCATCGGCGACGCACGACACGGCCAGTTCTTTCGCCGTCGACATCACGGCAGCGGGCTCGCTCACGAGCGGCCGCGTGCAGCTGATCGTCACCGACAAGGGGCCGGGCGTGCGCAGTGCAGGCCCGATGAACGCGACACTCGGTGATTTCACGCTTGCATCCAATGGCGCCGTCGAGTTCTCGACCACGACGCTCACTGCAAACGGCAACGTGGACATGCAGGTGCAGGACACACTGACTGCGACTTCAATGCAGATGCAGGCCGGCAGCGCTGCGTCGATTGCATCGACGGGTCTGCTTGGATTGAACAGCACGTCGCTCCTGGCAAGCGGCGGCATCCATCTCAGTGGCGGCGGCGTGAAGCTGTACAACGACAGTGGCACGCAGACGGTGATCGCGTCGTCGAATGCGGGCGTTGTTGTCAAGAGCAGCCAGGACATCGTGAACGTCGGATCGCTGGTGCAAGGACAAACGCAAACCACCGGCGACAGCGACTCCAAAGGCGCGGTCACGTTGAACGCCTCAGACAACGTGCTGAACCAGTCGACCACGACCTCGAAGCTCGGCGTGCTGTTCGGCGTGAAAGGGGACGTCGTGATCAACGCCGGCGGCACCATCACCAACGAAGACGCACGCATCCTGTCGAACAGCAACGTCACGCTCACGGCGGGCGGCGACGTCGACAACATCATCGACCATTCGAGCGGCGTGAACGGGGGCAACGCCGTCGGCTACTCGAACCGAAGCTGGCGGCTGATATTCGTGGAGCACCACGAGAACGGCTTCACCGTCGACTACGGCGCGCTGAACGATCCCGACAAGCTCGCCTACATCACAGCTGACAGCGGCAATGTGACGATCAACGCGCGGAACGTCAACAATGTCGGCGGCTCGATTCTGTCGAACGACGGCAGTATCTTCGTGTCGGCCGCGCAGAACCTGCTGACGCAAGGCGTGTTCGTCGGAGAGGCTTCGTATCATCAGTCGTGCTTCATCTTCTGCAGCGCGAGCGCGTCGAGCACGGTGCAGGCGTTCGGCGGCGTCATGGAGGCGGGCAAGGACATCACGCTCAAGGCGGGCACGCAGATCACCAACACGGGCGGCACGGTGATCGCCATCGGCAACCTGAAGCTCGATGCCCCGAAGACGCTCGCACAAGGCGTGCTCGGCTATACGGTCATCAACCGCCGCAACGATCTGAAGACGTGGTTCGGCAACACCTGGGCGGCCATCTACGCAGCCGATACGGGCGGCGTCTTCACCGGCGGAAACGGCCAGGTCGAACTGACGGGCGAAGCGGACATCGACGGCGGATCGTTCAACGCGCCGGGCGGCATTCACGCGGCAGGCGGCTTGAACACGATGCGCGTGCCGTACCGCGCACCCGTGACGATCGGCACGCACAATCACCTCGGCCTCGTTTCGTGGTTCGGTCTATGAAGCGTCGTCCCCTGGTCTTGCGCAGTTGTCTTGCCGTGCTCGCCATCGGCGCGCACGCGGCCGCGAGCGCGCAGGCGCTTGCGCCATTGCCGCCGGGCGGGTTCAATGCGCTGCCTGGCCGCGCGGAGCAGGACCCGGGCCAACGGCTGTTACAGGAACAGCAGGACAGGCAGCGGCGCAACGAAATCCAGCAGGCGCCCGCGCAGATCGCCGCGCCTGAAGTGCCCGCCTTGCCGAACCTGCCCGAAGGCGCGGACGTCGATACGCTGCCCGATGTCGAACCGATGTTCGAGATCAGCCGCATTGAATTTATCGGCGATCGCGTGTTGGGACAGACAGAACTGGACCACATCGCCGCGCCGTTCGTCGGCAAGCGGCTGGGGCGCAACCGCATCAATCTGCTGCTGCGACGCGTGACGGAAGCGTTCATCGAACGCGGCTACATCACGACGCGCGCTTATCTCGGTGCACAGAACCTTGCGTCGGGCACGCTAAAGGTCAACGTCGTCGCGGGCAAGGTCGCGGGCTTCACGCTCAACGGCAAGCCGATGCGCCCGCGCGATCCGAACGAGCCGTGGTACGACACGCACGGCGGTGGCCTCCTCACCGATGCCGGCACGGCGTGGGCATTCGGCGATAGCGTCGGCGACGTGCTGCGCCTGCCGGATCTGGAACAGGGCGTCGACCAGATCAACCGGCTGCGGCGCAATCAGGCCGAAATCCAGATCATGCCGGGCGAAGCACCGGGCGACTCGATCGTCGCGATCTCGAACCGTTACGGCGACCGCACGTTCTACAACCTCGGCATCGACAACTACGGCAGTTCACAAACGGGCACGCTGCGCTATCGCGGCGGCGTCGAGGCAGACAACGTCATCGGCTTGCAGGAATCGCTGTCGCTGAATTACGTCGGCACGGAAGACAGCAATGCACTTGTGTTTTCCGCCGCCGTGCCGTTCGGCTATCAGACGTTCAGCTATACGACTTCGTACTCCGAGTATCAGCAGACCATCGGCGATACGGCGTTGCTGCAAGGACGCACGTTCAGCCAGATTCTCGGCTGGAACGATGTGCTCACGCGTTCGAAGTCCGGGCGGATGAGCGTCGACGTCACGCTGAACAAGATGCGCACCGAGCGTAGCGTGAACGGCATCGACCTGTCGCCGCAAGACCTGACCGTGGCGCGTGTCGCGCTGAACGGCCTGCGCCGCTTCGTGGCGAACGATCAGGGCGCGGCCGCGACGTGGGACTTCGGCATCTCACAGGGGTTGCCGTGGCTTGCAGCAAGTCACGACGATGGCGATATCGGCAAGTCGGACGCGCACAGCCAGTTCACGAAGCTCGACGGCACAGCCACCTTGCAGATGACGCTCGGCTCACTGCTCGGTACGCAATGGGCGTATCGCGGCACGCTGCGCGGACAGTTCAGCCGCGTGGCGCTGTTCGGCACACAGCAGATCTATCTCGGCGGCATGGACTCGGTGCGCGGCTTTACGGAAGGCGGCATCGCGGGCGATAGCGGCGCGTATATGCGCAACGAAGCGGCCTGGCAGAACGTGCCCGCGTGGCATGACGCGCGTGTCGAACCTTACGTGTTTCTCGACGGCGGCAAATCGCATCTCGTTGCACAAGGCGGCTGGCCGACGCTGGTCGGCACCGGTATCGGCGCGCGTGCCGAATGGCGGCACAACGCGCAAACCGTCACGGGCGAAGTCCTGCTCGGACAGGCATTGATTCAGCCCGCAGCGCTTGGTCACAAGGCCACTGTGCTGCTGGCCACTCTCAACTGGTCGGAATGAAGGAGTTCAACATGAAGCGGCATCTCAATCACATCACGTTCACGCGCCTGACGGCAACGCTTGCGCTGGCTGTCGGGCTGTCCGGTGTTGCGGCGCCTTCGATGGCGGCAAACAAGCCGTCCTCGTCGCATGCGAAGACGGCGGCTCCTGCAGCCGCGAGCGGCGCGGCGTCGGGGCCGCTGCCCGCCAATGCCGTCGCGCGCGTGAACAACGTGCTCATCACGCAGGAGCAGGTCGATGCGATGCTGAAAGCGACCAATACACCGGATACGCCGCAAACGCGCACGGCCATCAAGAACCAGTTGATCGCGCGCGAGCTCTTCCGGCAGGCCGCCGAAAAGCAGCATTACGACACGCGCGCGCAGGTGCTCGAAGCGGTCGAACAGGCGAAGTCGCTGGCGATGACGCAGGCGTATCTACGCGATCAGGTGAAGCCCACGCCCGTCACCGACGCCGACGTAAAGGCGCGCTACGACGCCATCGTCGCGACGCTCGGCGACAAGGAGTACAAGCCGAGCGTGATCGCGGTGAAGGACGAAGCGACCGCGAAGGACGTGCTCGCGCAACTAAAGAAGGGCACCGATTTCGCGCAGCTGGCGAAGCAGGTCAGCCAGGGACCGGCCGCCGCGCAAGGCGGCGCGATGAATTGGGTGTCGTTCAAGACGCCGATCCAGCCGGGCGCGACACAAGGCTGGCCGCAGCCCGTCGCCGAAGCGATGGTGAAGCTGCCGCAAGGCGGCGTGACCACGACGCCGGTTCAGGTGGGCGACGCCTTCTGGATCGTGAAGATGGACCAGTCGCGCGCGACGCAGATTCCGGACTTCGACACCACCAAGGCAGCGCTGCGCCAGCAGCTCGAACAGGTCGCGCTGCAGAAGGCGACGGCGCAAGTGGTGGTCGATCTGATGAAGAACGCGTCGATCCAGCAATGAAGGGCGCGTGACCGGCACCTGTGCCGCACAGCGCCGGTGAGCGTTTCGACCTGGAAAACCATAAAGAAGGAATCGGGGAAATGAAGTCAAACATGAAGAGAATGGTACTTGCTGTCACAGTTGTGGCAGCGACGGCAGTCCTGACAGGTTGTGCCACGCCGTATCAGTCGGAGGGTTTGACTGGCGGATATAAGGACAGGCAGATCGATGACCAGACGTTGCATGTTCAGTTCTGGGGCAATGGGTACTCGACACAACCGACGGTGCACAAGTACTTCCTGTTCCGTTGCGCTGAGCTAACCCAACAGCACGGCTTCAAATACTTCATGGTTGTTCCGCCTGCAATGTCGGGCGCGCTCGAACCGACCGGCAATCTCGTCCGCAGTGCGGGGTTCGACCACAACATGATGCGAAAGACCGCCTACTACGTGCCAATCATCATCCCCAGCGGCGGTGGTGGGACTAACCGGCATGAGGAATCTGCAGATATCCGCATGTTTAACGACGACGCCGTGTTGACCATGAAGGTCGCCGGATGGGATGCGGCCGAGGTGCTCGATCAGCTTGGACCGTTCGTTCACAGCAGCGGGCAGACGGCGGCGGACATTCCGAAGGCATGGGTCTTCGAGCCAGGCAAGCCCAAGGTGCGCGCACAGGACCTGTTGCCAACTGCGCCCAAGAAGGACGTGGCTGCGGGCACCTGACTCGAGGAATGGGCGGCCGCTCTCACGAACAGAGGGCGGCAAAGCTACGCGTGACAGATATATCTGGATCGCGGAGCGCAGCAGACGGGGAAAACTCTGCTGCAAGCGCAAGGCGGACCGGCCAGCCCGCCTTGCGACCAACAAGAAAAGACGAAGAACGAGAACATCATGAGAGTTTCGACGCGCCATGCTTTGCGGCGACTTGACCACGTCAGGACCATTCGGGATGAACTGCGCGCGCGCCTGCGCGACACGTCCGGCTATATCCGGACGGTTGCCTCGAACGCAAAAACGTACAGCTGGTGGCAACGCGGCGTATCCGCCGTGGTGGCCGCGACGCTGTTCGTCGGGCCCTTGACGGTCACGTTCGAGCAGAGCCAGTCTGCGGCCGGCGTGCTCGCGGCGGGCAGCAGGCGCCTCGACGATGACGCGTGGCGACAGATACGCGACCTGGCCGGGTTGCGCGTGCGCTTCATGATGCAGCAGGCGTTCGCGACGCCTATCGTCGACCCGAATGCGCCCATCAGCTTCCAGCCGAAGATCACGCAAAGCACAGGCGCGAATGGCGGCGTGCCAGTCGTCAACATCACCGCGCCGAACGCAGCCGGGATTTCGCTGAACCAGTATCAGACCTTCAATATCGATCCTGTCGGGCTGATTCTGAACAACAGCCTGATGTCGGGTACCTCGCTCACGGGCGGCAACGTTAGCGCAAATCCGAATCTTTCAGGACGCACGGCGAGCATCATCGTCAACCAGGTGACGTCGACGGGCGCGGCCTATGCAAGCTTGCTCAACGGTCCGCTGGAAGTGTTCGGTGCACCCGCTACCGTCGTCATTGCCAACCCGAACGGCATTACGACGCGCGGCACGGGCTTCACGAACACGATCGGTGTGACGCTGTCGACGGGCACGCCGCAGTTCCTCAGCGACCTGAACGGCACGTCCACCGACTTCAGTCACGCGACAGCCGTCGGCTACAACGTCACGGGCGGGCACATCCAGATCGAAGGCAATGCGGGTGCGAGCGGGCCTGGTGCGGGCATTGAAGGCACCGTCGGCACCATCGATCTGATTGCGGAGACCATCGGCGTCAATGCGCCGCTGTATGCGGGCAACCGTATCAATGCGATTGCGGGGCGTCAGTTCGTTGCGCCGAATGCCGTGTCGGACGCGGGCACGTCGTACGGCACGTCGTCGAATGGCAGCGTGAACACGGCGGCGGCCATCAATGGCGCGAACGGCAACGCGAACAATGGTCTTGCCATCGACGCCACCGCTTTCGGCGCGATGACAGCGGGACAGATTCAGGTGATCAGCACGGCAGCGGGCATGGGCGTGCGCAGCGATGCACAGCTGGCCGCCAATGCGGGCGATCTGCTGCTGTCCGCGAACGGCGACGTGTCGGTTGCGGGCACGGCCGCGCAGAAACAGGCGACGCTTCAGTCAGCCGGCAATGTATCGATGACGGGCGCGCATATCGGCGTCGGCGGTTACTCGATCAGTGCCAACGGCGACGTCACATCGACGGGCACCTTGCAGTCCGGCGCGAAACTCGATGTGACAGCGGGCGGCAATATCAACCTTGCGAGCACGCAGGCGAATGGCGATATCGCCATGTCGGCGGGTTCGAACGTCACGCTGGGCGATGTGCAGGGCGGCGGCACGGCGAGCGTATCGGCGGCGGGCAATGATGGTGCGGGCGATATCAATCTGAACGGCACGTCGGTTGTTAGCGGCGCGACGACATTGCAGGCCGCGCGCGACATTAACGTCGCCGGACAGACCAACAGCGGTACCTTGCAGGCGACGGCGCAGCGCAACGTCAATGTGGCGGCAGCGGTACAAACCGCCAGCGACGCGACGGTGACGGCCACGCAAGGCCATATCGACGCGACCGCGAACATCGCGAGCGGCGGCAACCTGGCGCTCTCGTCGGGCCAGGACACGGTCGTCGCAGCTCAGGCGACGGCACAACAGGCGGTGACGGCAGCGGCCGGGCGCGATCTTTCCATCAGCGGCTCGCTCGCGAGCGGCACGACGTTCAATTCGACTGCGGGCCGCGATACGTCGGTTTCGGGTTCATTGCTGGTCGGCGCCGATGCGCAGGTTGTGACGGGACGCAATCTCGATGTGTCGGGTGTATCGATTGTCCAGCACAACGGCGCGTTCGATGCGCAGGGCGATATCACCGGCAGCGGATCGATCGCGTTCGGCCAGAGCGGCACGCTGAACGCCGCACACGATGTCTCGCTGACGGGCAAACTGCTCGCGAACGATCTGACGGTCACCGGCGCGAACAATGTCAGTCTTGCAGGGGTGCAGGCGGGCGGCGCGTTTGCCGTCACCGCGAACGGCAACGCGGGCGGCGGCGACGTCACGTTCAACGGCAATGCAGCGAGCGTTGGCGCGACCAATGTGCAGGCGGCGCGCGATGTCGCGGTCAACGGCACGCTGGCGGGCGGCGCACAAACCACGCTCACTGCGCAGCGCGATGTGAACGTCGCGAGCGCGGCGACGGTGCAGTCCGTCGGCGATCTGCTGCTGACGGCGACGACAGGAAGCGTGACGTCGACGGGAACGATCAACGGCGCGTCCGCGCTGACGGTGAACGCGGCGCAGGACGTCTCGCTGACGGGCGACACGAGCGCGGTCAACGACGTCACCGTCAATGCGGGCCACGATCTGACGATCGGCGGGTCGCTTGCCGGACAGGCGAAAGCGGCCTTGACGGCAGGTCATGACATGGTTGCGGGCGGCAACAGCGGCTTCGCGAGCGATGTGACGGCCACGGCGGGCAACAACCTGTCGGTGACGGGCACGCTTCAGGGCAACGCGGTCAATTTCACGGCGGCGAACTCGATCTCGCTGAACAACGTCGTGTCGAACGCGGCCCTGCAGGTCATTACGAATGCGGGCGATATCGCGATCGGCGGCACGGTAACGTCGCTCTCGACGGCGACGCTCAATGCCGCGCGCGACGTCAGCGTGAGCGCGAGCGGAACGCTGCAAAGCGCGAACGCGCTGAACGTCACGAGCGGCCGCGATACGACCAACGCGGGCACCGTGCAGTCGAATGGCGACGTTACGCTGACGAATGCGTCGGGCAACCTGACGAGCACGGGCAACATCCAGTCGGGCGGCAATCTCAACATCAGTGCCGCGCAATCGGTCGACCTCGGCGCGCAGGGTACGTCGTCGCTCGGCGATATCAACGTGACGGCCGGGCAGAACCTGACGATGAACGGCGCCGTCGTCGCACAGGGCAACGGGACGTTCAACGCGGGCAATGCGATCGGCGGCAGCGCAACCATCGCGCTTGGCCTGAACGCGAACGTGACGTCGGGCGGCGATACGAACCTGACGGGTTCTCTGCGTGCAGGCACGGTGCAAACTAGTGCTGGCGGCTCCGCATCACTGCATGATGTGCAGGCAGCATCGACGCTCTCGCTCAACGCAACGCACGATCTCGAAATCACGGGCGCCGTCGTCGGTGGTTCGACGGTCGTGCTCAATGCCGGCCAGAATTTCGGCGTCAGCGGTTCGGTGCAGTCGTCCGGCGACATGCTGCTGAACGCGACGGCAGGGAGCATCGGATCGACGGGTGTCATCAACAGCAACGGCGCATTCACGGCGCTTGCTGGCACGGACATCAATCTGGGCGGAACGACGACGGCTGCATCGGATGCGATGCTCAACGCCGCGCGCGACGTGAATGTCAGCGGCATGCTCGCGGGTCTGGGGCAGGGCGTGGTCACGGCGGGTCGCGATATCGGTGGTGCCGGCACGTTGACCTTCACGCAGGTAGCAACGCTCGCGGCGGGCCGCGACATCGTGCAGGGCGGGCTCGTGCAGGGACAGTCGGTCGACATCACGGCGGCGGGCAATGCGACCGTCAACAATATCGAATCCGCGAGCACGATCGCAGTACGCGCGAACGGCACGAACAGCGCGAATGGGGCGGGCAACGTTACGGTGACCGGCGCTGCGGCAGCGGCGGGCGCGGTCACGGTCAATGCGAACAACGACGTCTCGGTGACGTCGACTGGCAAGATCGCCAGCGGCACGACCACGTCTGTCACGGCGCAACGCAATATCACCATCGACGGCGCGGTCGAATCGGTCGGCGACGCGACGCTCAATGCGCGGACAGGCAGCCTGCTCGCGACAGGCGGCATCAATAGCGGCGGCAAGCTCGATATCACGACGGGGCTCGACCTGTCGCTCGGCACCGGCACGAGTGCCGTCAACGACATCACGCTGACGGCGGGCCGCGATGCGGTGCTGAATGGCACGATGGTTGGCGGATCGAATGCGACGGTCACGGCGGCGCGCGATATCACAGGTGGCGGCACGCAGAAGATCACGGAGACGGCGAACTACACCGCACTGCACGATATCGCGCTGACGGGAGGCGTGCAGGCGAATGTCGTCACGGCTGTGGGCCAGAACAACGCCGCGCTGCATGACGTGATATCAGCGACGACGCTCGATGTCACGGCCAACGGCAACGCAGGTGCAGGCGATGCAGCGATCACGGGTACGGCGACGGCGCCGGGCGCAATCCACCTGACGGGGGCCCGCGATGCGCTGGTGAGCGGCGCGCTCGCAACCGGCGACGCGTTGACGCTGACAGGCCAACGCAACGTCACGGTGACGGGCAGCATCGAATCGACCAATGACCTCGATGCGACGGCGGTAACAGGCAGCGCATCGTTCACGGGAACGGCGGCGACAGCGGGCGCATTCAATATCGCATCGGCGCTCGATACGCAACTCGGCGGTCAAATTGCAGCCGCGAAGCAGATCAATGTACAGGCGGGGCGCGATATTGCATTGACCGGCACTGTCGCGGGGCAGATGGACGGCGTGCTCAGTGCAGGCCGCGACATTAGCGGTGCCGGTTCGGCGGCATTCGCGCAGGCAGCGACGCTGACGGCGTCGCACGATCTTGCGCTGACGGGCGCGTTGCAGGGTTCGACCGTGTCGGTCGTTGGCGCCAATAACGCCGGCCTTGGCAGCGTTCAGGCGGTAACAGGTGATCTGACCGTGACGGCCAACGGCAACGCGGGCGGCGGCGATGTGACGTTCGGCGGCAGCGCGACGGCACTCGGCACCATGCAGCTGACGGGTGCGCGTGATGTGACGGCCATTGGTGCGATCAACACCGGCGGAACGACAACGGTCAACGCGGCGCGCAACTTCTCGCTGGCCGATGTGAATTCGGCGGGAGATCTCACGCTCACGGCGACGAGCGGCAATGGCTCGGCGGCCAATGTCACCACGCAGGCGCAACTCAATACAAACACCGCGCAGGCGCTGACTTTCTCGGGCGTCACGACAGTAGGTGGCGACGCGCATCTGACGTCCGGCGGCGACATGACGCTGACGGGCGGCATCGGCGCGCAGAACACAGGCACGCTGACGGCAGCTGGAAACATCAAGGCAGGGTCGGTCGCATTCGGCCAGCAGGCGACCGTGAGCGCGGACGGCAGCGTGAATGTGACAGGTGTGGTCGGCACGAATGGCAATCTCGTCGTGACGGCGGGCAACGATATGTCGTTGGGCTCGGCGCAGGCGGGCGGCACGGTCCAGTTGCAGGCGCAAGGGCATAACGGGGCGGGCGATGTCGTGGTGACGGGGAACGTCGCGTCGGGCTCGACCACTTCGATCACCGGTACTCGCGACGTGCAGGTCGCTGGTTCGGTCTCGTCGGCGGATGTGTTGAATGTTTCCGCTGCACATAACCTGCTGATCGGCGGCGGGGTCGGCTCGAACGGCAACATCACACTGACGGCGACCGGAGGCGCGCTGGGAGTCGGCGGTGCGATCACGACTCAGGGCAACCTTGCTGCCAGTGCAGGCGGCAATCTTGCGCTTCTTTCCGGCGGCCTGATCAACGGTGACACGAATATCACGTCGGGCGGCACGATGACGCTCGGTGGCGGCCTTTTCGGGTTGGGGCTTGCGAACATCGATGCGACCGGTTCAATCAATGGCGGCGGCGGGCTGAGCTTCGGCAAGGACATTGTCGTTAACGCGGGTGGCGGCGTCACGCTCGGCGAAATTCAGGGCGCGGGCAAATTCACTGCGACCTCGAACGGCGACATGTCGTTCGGTGCGGCAACCGTTGTGGGCGATGTCTCCGCGACGTCGTATGCCGGTAGCGTCGCGTTTAATGGGCAGGTGCAGACGGGCGGAAACGCGACGCTCAACGCCGCCAGCAATGCGTCGGCGACTGGCGGTATTTCGTCGATGGGCACCGTCAATGTGACAGGGACAAGCGGCAACGTCACCGTGGGCGGCGTGTCGTCCAATGGCGATGCGAACCTGCATGCCGGACAGACGTTGACGTTGTCGGGCACTAGTGTCGTCGCGGGGGAATTGGCGCTGTCTGGCAGCAATGTGACGATGAGCGGCTCGGCAAGCGGCTCGAAAGACATCACGATCAACGCAACAGGTACGGTCGATGCAAGTCAGTCGACCATCGTTTCGACCAGCAATCTGCAGGTTGCTGCCGCGAATGTCACGCTGGGTAGCGCAATTGTCGGTGGGGCGCTCGATGCCCGTGCGTCGAACCAGCTGTCACTTGTGGGCAGCAATGTCGATGTCGTGGGCGCGGCGACGTTCGTATCGCAGAACGCGTTCTATAACGCGAGCAATGTGCTGTCGGGCGGCACGCTTACCGTTACCGCGCCGTCTCTGACGAACGCCGCGACTGGCTCGCTTGCATCGACCGGTACGGCGAACATCACGGCGACGAACTTCACGAATGCCGGGCTGGTGAACGGCGCGACGACGAACATCAATGTTGCTGGTGCGCTGAACAACGTCGGTGGCTCGTTGATGGCCGTCAACAGCCTGAACATCAATACAGGGACGTTGAACAACCAGAACGGATTAATCTTCGCTGGTAATCCGAATACGCCAACTGGGCCCGTCACAGGTGATGTGTCGTTGACGATTAACGGAGGCGGGGGCGCGTTTTACAACGTCGGTGGCCAGCTGCTCGCACAGCGGAATATGGGCGTCAGTGCTGTCAATGCGACGATCGATCCGTCTCAAGGGACCATCAGCTACGGTGGGCAGCTTTCGCTGACTGCGGGCTTTATCAATGTTGGCGGGACGTGGAATTTCGGTGGACAGGGTGCGACGGTCGTCGCCCTGAGTGGAATCAACAACTACGGAACCGTCACAGGATCGGCTCCCCTGACGCTCACGACCTACGGCACTTTCAACAATTTCGGCCAGCTGTCCGGGAATGACGTCACCTTTAACGGATCGCTGAGCAATGCAGCGAATGCTGTTGTACATAGCGGCAGCTCAATCACGCTGAACGGAAGCGTGACGAATCGCGGGACCATCGAAAGCGCGAACAATCTGACCTTCAACGGCAGCGGCAACTACGACAACCAGTACGGTACGACGCAAGCCAACGGCAACATCAGTCTCAACACTGGCGCGACCGTGTACAACACCGTCGGGACGATTCTTGCCGGTGGCAACATCAATATCAATGCCGGCGCTGTGATCAACGATGCGCTGCAGGGCGCGACGCAAACATCCACACAGTTGGTCGGCGCTTCAGCGAACCCGGATCTGTTGAGCCAGATCGTGATCGGGATGTTATCGGGCTGGTATTGCCAGAACAGCCAGGGTGACTGTTACCTTTATTCGTATTCGCAGACGGCTACGATCGCGACCCTGCTGCCCAACATGGACGGCGGCTACATCGATGTCCGGAGCGGCGGCAGCACGTGCTACGGCGATTCCAGCGCGTGTGCGTATCTGCAGGTCGGTAACTCGCAAGCGGGAGACCATCAGTACATCGCGTTGCCGGGAATCGACCGCACCATCACGGCACCGGGTTCGGTCTCACCTGGTGTCATCGCTGCGGGAGGCAGCGTCAATATCACGGCAGGCACGCTGTCGAACGCGGGCAGCACGATTTCGGCTGGGCTCGATGTCGACCTGAACCTGCAGTCGCTCAACAACGCGCCCGTGGGCAATGCCGTTGCGACGATCGTCGATACCGTCGATAAGGCGCAGCTCGACGCATTCATGGCGCAGATGAACGCGCTGGGCTCCGTCGGAATTTACGGAAGCGGCGGCCTGGGCATCTCCGGAACAGTCGTGCCGCAGTCGACTGTTTCGTTCAATCCGAGCGCGAATATACCGCCCAGCTCCACCAGTACGACTACGACGTTCGGGGCGCAAGGGCAGATCATCGCCGGACGCAACATGAATCTGTCCGGCGGTAATCTGGTGAACGGCGGATTGCTCTATGCCGGCAACAATTTCAACGCAAGCGCCGCGCAGTCATTCTCGAATCAGGGGCAGTACAACTCGGCCACCTCGACGCAACCGGGGTGCGCATCCGGTGTGAGCGGCGCGGAGTGCGGCGGTGCCGGCGGCATGCGTGGCGGCAATCCCAATTCGACCACGTTCTCTTATGCGCAGCAGAACGCCACGGTCTTCGCCGGAAATGACCTCGTCATTGCTGCGGGGCAGATCAACAATACGTACGGCAACCTGCTTGCCGGTCATGACATCGTCATTGGCGGGGTTGGAACGACGGCAACGTCGACGACGCCGGCACAGAGCCTGAACAATACGTCCGGCAATATCGTTGCGGGCAACAACATCACGCTCAATGTATCGGGCGCGATTACCAACACGCTGCCGCCGCCTGTTCCGGTCCACGAGGACTACGGGTCGAAGGAGCAGTACTCGGGCTGTATGACGGTAGGTGGCTACAAGGAAAGCTATTGCGAAGGTTATGTCGACCAGCAGACCGGCAACTCATCGGTTATCAGCGCCGGTAATAACCTGCAACTCAACGCAGGCAGTCTGACGAACATTGGGAGCCTGATCGCGGCTGGCAACAGCGCGACGATTTCTGTCGCGGGTCCGGTCGTTAACGAAGCGCAAACGCTGAACGCATACTGGCACTCGCATTGGGTTCAGGAGACGGGGGATTTCAGCCCCGACAAGCGGCATGACATCTGGGCGTGCGGTTCGCCCGAACAATGTACGGCACTCTACGGCGATGCATACACGAAAGCGGGCGGCGCTATCGATCCGCCGACCCCAGTAGGCAACATTGCCGCGACGATCCAGGCGCCGAATCTCTCCATTACATCGGGTGGAGAAATTCAGAATGTCGGTAACGTGATCGGCACGTCGGTGACGCTGACGGGGCAGAAGCTGATCAACGGCATCACGACAGCGAACACGTATACGCCCCGTGTGAATGGACCGTCGCAGGTGATTTCGCTGAGCGGCGTGAATCTGCCTGGATTGAACTTGACGACGCCGCATTCGGTCGGTGCACCCTTGCCGACACCCGTGGCGGGGCAGGCATCGTATGTGTCGGGTTCGCTGGGTGGGTCGGCGCTCGACCCGCTTGGTCCACAAACATTGCTCGATAACCTTCCGGCGAATCTTCAACCGGGTTCGACGCTGTTCTATTACAACCCGCAGGCTGAAGACCTGATGCTTCAACAGGCGGCATTGCAGCAGACGGGCAAGGCCAGCTTTATCGATGGTCTTACATACGACAGCGAACACAACCTGTCTGTTACTGCGCAGGAAAAGGAGATCCTGTATCAGAACGCCGTCGATTACGCGAAGGCCAACAATCTGCAGCTTGGTGACGCATTGACCCAAGCGCAGCTCAATACACTGAGCGCCCCGATGCTCTGGTACGTGGAGCAGTCGGTGCCGGACCCGGGTTGCGTGTCGACGGGGCCGGTGGCATGTCCGACTGTTACGGCACTGATGCCACAGGTGTATCTGCCGCAGAACTGGAGCGCGATGTCCGCTGACGGGACGATCACTGGCAAGGACGTCACGCTCAACTTCAACCAGGATGGTAACGGAAGCATCCTCAATACGGGCGACATCACCGCGTCCAATACGCTCACGGTCAATACCGGGACGCTGACCAACCAGGCGAATCAGGTCAACGTAGGCCAGATCTGGAGTTACATCAACGAGGTCGGATACTCCGAGACGACGGGTACGACAGTCCAGCCGGGCGGCTTCATGAGCGCGGCGAACATGGACCTGAACGTCCAGACGCTGACTCAGATAGGCGGCGCGCTGCGGCAGCTCAATGCCGATGGCACGGTGGATCAGTCAGGCACCCAGCAAATGCTCGCGCAGTTGCAGCAACAGCTCGGTACCAGTTTTACGCAGACTACAGTTTACGACAACCTGCACACAGACTTTGTGGCGCAAGGCGGTTTTGGTGCATCTCAGATTGTCGGATTGGCCTTCGCTGTGGTCGTATCGATCATGACGGCTGGGGCGGCGAGTGCCGCCATTGGCGCGACGCTAGGAGCGACCGCCGGCAGCACGTTTGCAGCGGGCACAGCCACCATGACGGCGGGGCTCGGGAACATTGCCCTGTCGGCTGCAGCCGCCGGGTTCACATCGAGCATCGCCTCACAGCTGACCATGACGGGACAGCTGAGTTGGGCAAACGCGTTCGAGGCGGCTGCTGTCGCGGGAATCACAGCGGGCCTGACGAATGGGATTACCTACAACGCTGACTCGGGACTCGGCGTCACGACTCAGCCTCTACCCATCGGAGGTGCTACCACCTCTATCGCGAGTCTTGCAGGCGTTAACCCTGCAATTGGGACCAATGCGAACCAGGCGAGTGTGTCTACGGCTTCGTCGCTGACGGAGCGAGGGCTCGCGATGCTTGCCGAAGCCGGAATCACAGCCGGCGTGGGAACCACAATCGAAGGGGGAAGTTTCGTCAATTCTTTCGAAAGTGCGTTGACGGGGGAGCTGGCTGCGTCTAGTGCTTTCGCCATTGGCGATATGACCGATCCGCTCTCTCTCCAGAATATCCTCGAGCATGCTGTGCTTGGGTGCGCGGCGTCGTCGATAGAGGGCACAGGATGCGCCGGAGGAGCGATCGGAGCGGCGACAAGTGCGGTTGTGTCCCCGTGGTCTACCTATGCCTTCTCGCAGACTGATGGTTCATTGTCGTTGCAAAGCGCACTGGTCGCAGCGATCGCCACGCTGAGCGGCGGTTTGGCTGCTGGACTAGCGGGAGGAAACGCGGAGGCGGGTGCCACTTGGGCGCAAAACGAGGCACTAAACAATACGTTGCAGCATCGCGACCTTGTACTAACTGCTATTCAGAAGACGCTCTCTGCTAACCCTGCATTAGCCGCGAAATACAGTGCGGATACGCTGATGAAGGCTGCCGACAACGTATACGGCGGCAACGGAGGCATGGGTGTCTTTACCAGCGCGGCGGATGCACAAGCTGCAGCGGCGAAAGACGGCACGACTTACTACCGAAATGCAAATGGCCTTTACGTTGAGCAATGGAAGGTGCCAGCTGGAGCAGAAGACGTTGCGCAGAACATTGTCGACAACGCGTACTTCCAATATGGAGCTCAATTTGCTTCGGTAACGCGTGACAATCAGAGTCAGCTGATGGCGACGTATCTGAAGACTTTCGGCTCAGATCCTGCTCAGTTCCAAGGTGTGGCCGAAGTCGCCGCCGGCGGAGCACTATATGGCGTGGGCGGCAATATAGTTGCCAACCCTGGCCGAACAACTGTCTACACCTCAACTGCTGCAGATGGATCGACTCAATACGTAGGCATTACCGACAACCTGAATGCTAGGTCAGCGGCCCATTTTTCGCAGAAGGGGATTCAAATCGATGCAATTCCGGGGCTCGAAAATATTTCGCGTTCCGATTCGAGGGCGGTGGAGCAGGTGCTGATCGAATACAATGGCCTAGGTAAGAATGGTGGGTCTTTGCTCAATAAAATTAATAGTATTGCCACCTCAAATCCGGTCTATGCTGCATCATTGACTCGGGGCGCAGCCATACTGAAGTCAGTTAACTATCCAGGGTTCAAGTGATATGAAGCGCGGTGATATTTTTTCGATAGAAACGTCGAAAGGACAGGCATATTTTCAGTTTTCTCGGAACATTGCTCCGATGGGATCGCTGATCAGGGTTCTTCCCGGTATATATTTGAATGAATCCCCCGCTTGGGAAATGTTGGTTGAACAGAAAACCAATTTTTGGATTTTTTTCCCGGTGGCTGCGGCTGCCAAGCAAGGGATTGTGCATAAAGTTGCCAATCGTCCTCTCCCGGATCATGCGACAGAAATTCCTATTTTTCGGACCGGAGTCGTCGACCCATCAACAGGAAAGGTTGAGACTTGGTGGCTATGGGATGGAAGCAAATCCTGGATGATTGGTGCATTGAATGAGGAACAACGTATGCTCCCGATACGTGGGTCGTGGAACGACACTTTGCTTGTTCAGCGTATCGAGGAAGGATGGCGACCTGAAAAAGATTCGCGTTAGTAGAAACATCACGATCTGCCCGGCTTGAATCTGACGACGCCGCATTCGGTCGGTGCACCGTTGCCGACGCCCGTAGCCGGCCAGGCATCGTATGTGTCGGGTTCGCTGGGTGGGTCGGCGCTCGACCCGCTTGGCCCACAGGCATTGCTCGATAACCTGCCGGCGAACCTTCAGCCGGGTTCGACGCTGTTCGATTTCAACCCGCAGGCTGAAGATCTGATGCTTCAGCAGGCAGCATTGCAGCAGACGGGCAATCCGACAACGATAGGCTCGATTGCAGGAAACGTGGTTTTGGGCGTAGCATTGGACCACATTGGAAACGCTGGCCAAGCCGCTGTCGCGGTCGAAGGCGCGCGGCGGGCGTTGCGTACACATATGACGCCATGAATCCGGGACCGCTACGGGATTCGGCTGCAGGCACTTTTGCAGGAGGTCGCTATAGCGTCGGGACGATCCAGTCTTCAGATCAGGTTCTTTTCAAGGTAGGCGACGCAAGTAATCCGGGTGGTTCATTCTTTAACTTCGAAATGCCCCAGAGCGTGGCTCAAGCACGCATTGACAATGCGGTAAAGCCGTATTGGATCGACCCCGTAACGGGGGCGAAGACTGCTGCCTCGCCTATCGACAGTGTAATCGCTGCACAGTTTCCGGCCGGGACGACTTACTATTACGGTCCAGTTGGCACCCAAGGCGGCGTTTGCGCTGGTGGCGAAAACAGTATCCAAATATTCATACCGAACGCCAGAGCGATCGGAACATTTACGCCCATAAAGTCGTTGAATTGAACAAACTCACCGCGCTCGATCAGTTGATTGAAGCCTTGGAAAAGCTTGTAGCTTTGCTCGTCCTGGATCCAGGATGCCAATGGACACGAAAATTCAAGTCGGACTTAGTGTGGGCTCGCCAGTTGCGGGCTGGACCAGTTGCCGCGAGGGGCCTCGCAGACTTGTCATCGTCCATTCGCCATGTCTATGGCGGAATGGGCTCATTTAACGACTACGCTCCCGCTGCCTACGAGTCGACGACTGGTCGTTATACGCTCATTCCGGGAACCGAGGATTTCGACATGGTGCGAAGCGAGGTGTTTGATCTAGCACTTACGTTAATTGCTACGGAACCCTAACCAGATGCGACGAACAATTCAGCGAACAGAACAGTTGCGTGGCTGGGAACACGCTCAAGTAAAGTGCGCTGCAATTGTTTGATAAGACGTTCTATTCAGGATTGCCGGTAACTTAGCTTTGAGCGCGGCCTTAGTACTACAGCCGTAGATATGGCGGAGGCACGCCACCGCGTCGTCGGTAATGACACTGCTGGGCGCGGTACTGATGTCCGCGCCGCCACATTGACCACGACATCATATGGTCGATGGAGTGGAGCGTTCGCCATATCAGTCGACAGAGTAGCCGGCGGATCTCCTGAACGCTGAATGGCAGTGAGCCTTCAACTGTTTTTTTTGGCCTGTGCCCTCAGGGCAGCAAGCGCCGCATGCGCTAACAATGCCAGCGTGATGTGACGGTACCAACCCTGCCAGCGACGCACGTCATATTGATCGAGGCCGCATTCGCCCTTGGCGGCCTCGAATCCGACCTCGATTTCCCATCGCCTGCCGGCGACGTTGACCAGCGTCTGACGGGTAACTTTGGTGCGGGGTGCGTAGACGACGTAATATGCGTGTTCGCGGCTCTCGTCGAGACTGCGCCGCACCAGCAGGTAATGGCCAAACCGACGTTCCTCAGCGCTAAATTGCAGGCGCCATAACGGTGTGACCGCCCAGTCATACAGACGCTCGCCTTTTGCGCCGATTCCGGCCGAGAGGCGGCGCCAGGCACGTGGCGGCAACGCTTGTGCGATCCTGTCGGCACGCACCGAGGTCGGGCCTTGCCACCACAGCGGTTCATTCTTCGCGACTGCCAACACGAACGCTTGCCCGCGTGATTCGAACCACAACCGCAAGAGCCGGTCACCGCCATACACCTCATCACCTGTAACCCAGCCGCAGGGCACTCCAGCATCCAGCGCCCGTTCCAGCATCAAGCGCGCGAGTTGGGGCTTGGTTGCGAATTTCACGTTATCAGGCACGCCCGCCGCCTGGCAGCGATTGCGATCATCTATCCAGCCTTGCGGGACGTACAACTCCCGGTCGATAAATGCGCTGCCCCCGTCTCCTGCGTAGCACAGGAATACACCAATCTGGCTGTTCTCGATACGGCCAGCTGTTCCGCTGTACTGGCGCTGCACACCAGCAGAATACTCGCCCTTCTTGAGGAAACCCGTCTCATCCACCATCAGCACGGCATCGCGCTCGCCGAGTTGTTCAACGACGTAGTCACGAAGGATGTTGCGAGCTGCGTCAGAATCCCACTGTGCACGCTCGAGAAGGTGCTGCACCCCGTCGGGTGTGGCTTCGCCGATCCATTCTGCGAGCTGCCATCCGTTCTTGCGCTCGACTGTGCCCAGCAAACCTTTTAGATAGGCTAGTGAACGCTGTCGCGGTTCGGAGCGCCTGAACAGGCCAGCCAGTCTCTCATGCAATTTATCCAGTTCACGTTCCCATGCTTTAGCGATCTCTTTCATAGCCCTATACACGGTAGTAGTACTAACTTAGTATAGGAAAAAATAACTACGGCTGTAGTGTTAGAGGCCTTAACAAAATGAATGAAGCGGCTGTTTACTCTCGATGAATCCTGTTAACCTTTTCATTGTTTCGACGACGAAAAGGCCATGGCTAAACCCAAACTCGACGACGAACTTTGGGCACTCATCGAACCGTTGCTGCCCCCTCCCAAACCAAGGCGAAGCCGTTATCCGGGGCGCAAGCCGCTCGACGATCGTGCGCTGCTCACGGGCATCCTGTTCATCCTGCAGACGGTTCTGCGCTGGGACCTGCTGCCGCGCGAGATGGGCTGCGGCAGCGGCATGAATTGCTGGCGCCGTCTGCGCGACCGGCAGGCCGCCGGCGTCTGGGACCGACTGCACGAAGTCCTGCTCGCGAGGCCGACCGGATTGAAGCCGAAAGAGCTGAACGAAGCGCAGACGCGCGGCCCGAAGCAGCCAGCCCCTCGCTTACTACAACCTGTGCATGCTGACAAGTGACCAGGTAGTCGCCATCAATCGAGCAGAATCGATAACATGGTTTGCCTTTCACGTGATCATTTTCGCGCTACAGGTGTGTGGCGTCTCTCCGCGGCAGATGGGATGGTAGTCGTATCGGGCAGTCGACAATCATTTCCAACGCTGCTCGCTACGGATCGGTCCCGGTAATGGTTGACGTTGACGAAGACTCGCGCCGCTTCCCAAGGGGCCCGAACACGGCCCGGATCTCATGCCATCGAGCAGGCTTGGCTCGAAGGGCATCTGGTGCTCCTGGCGTACAATCGCGTTCGCGGTACACGGGGTGCCGTACCGTTTCTGGCCGGGGCGGTAACGCCGGCTGACTAACGTACTCTGCAAGTCTACTGCTCGCGGGGCCGACCATTTAACGCCAGGCAGCGCTGTGAAGAAGGGGAGCGACATGCCCGCTCACATAACGCCCAATCAACTCGTCCAGCTGATCATTCCAGGTATTACGACCGTCTTTTCACTCGGTTTTGCCTGTGCGTGGGTCTATGACAAACGGCTGCGCTATCTACGCTTTCTCGCCGCTTCATTTGGCGCTTTTGCACTCGGCTCAGCAGTGCAGATCTGTCACCTGCCGGATGAATGGAAACTGAACGCGCTCGTATCGGCAACGTTTTATGTACTCAGCATTCAACTGCTGGCGGAAGGCGTCTTGCGCAGGGCAGGGCTTCACTTCCGGCTCGCGACGCATGCGACGATGTTCACGCTCGTACTGGGCGGCATGTATTACTTCTCCTTCGTGGCGTCGAATCTGCTGGTGCGCATCTACATTCTTAATCTCAGCGCTGGGCTGTTGATGTTATTCACCGCCGCCCGTTTCCGGAACCGCTGCAATGGCCGCACCATTAATCACGTTCTGCTCTGGGTGCTGCTGATCTTCGGTGCCAGCTTTCTCGTCAGGACGCCGCTCACGGTCATCCAGCCACTACCTCATAAAACCGTCCCGTTTGCACAGACCATTTTCTGGGTGTTACTCCAGATATCGCTCGCGTTGATGGGCTCTGTGCTGGGGCTTGTTCTGCTGGCCGCCGCGATGTCAGACGTGGTAGACCGGCTCGTTCTCGAACGGGATCTGGACTCGCTCACCGAAACCCTGAACCGGCGTGCGTTTGAACGCCTTGCGGGCCGCAGCATTGCGGATAAGAAAAGCTATCCGCTCGCTCTCATCGCTTTCGATATCGACAACTTCAAATCCATCAACGATCGCTACGGGCATGCGGCTGGCGATGCGGTGCTCCGCCAGTTCGGCGCGATCCTGCGCGCCGCGGTGCGCGAGAACGACGTAGTGGGACGGATCGGCGGCGAGGAGTTTGTGCTTTTGTTGCCGGCCACCGACGGAAAATTTGCGTACGAGATCGCAGAGCGATCTCGCATCGTGCTTGAGTCCTCGCGCTTCGATGAGATCGACGCCACGCTGCGCGTCACAACGAGCGCTGGCATAGCTGCGTATCGACCCGGCGAAGGGGTCGCGGCGTTGCTGGCACGCGCCGATCATCTGCTGTACGCGGCAAAGCACGCCGGACGAAACAAGGTGCTCACGGAGTCGTTAGATACTGCGCGGGAGGTCCCGGAGCTTGATATTCCATGATCGGCCCAAAAGCCGGGACGCACCCGAACAACACCGATGTGTGACATAACCAACGATGTGGCCTGTTATCGCATCGATGGACACCATTGCCTGACGCGCCTGTCGCCTGCCTAGTCGAACGGAGAAGCTGTCTTGCCGCTCATGATGAAATGAGTCAGCCGCTGCTCTGCCTTGATCAGATCTCCTGCACGGGCGCTCGCAAGCTGCGAATCGTGAACCTGGAGAACTACTTCCAGCGTCGCCACCGCCGATGGATCGAGTTGCCACGCCCCTTTTTCGTTGCCGCGCCGGATCCCAGCTTCGAGACCCGCCTCGGCCATGCGGTACAGATCAGGCGCGACGGGCATGTAGCCCATTTCGCCAAGATAGAAGCTCAGGTAGGTCGCGCGGGTCAACTCGTTAAAAAGATCAGAGCTACCGTGGACCCCGCCACACGCTGCGAGTGCGAGATGGTATCCCAATGAAATTTCGGTGATCCTGGCTTGTGGGAGCGGGAGGAGGGCATTCTTCGAGGGGATAACCCGGCGCTTGCTAGAACGTCCACTGTGTTTGGAGCGAGGCATCCTGAAAACCTTGTGGTATGAAAACGCGAGATCGCAGGTAGCTGTTCGGGCATATTGCCTTACGCCGACACCGGCACGTTAGGTGAGAATGTCCGGGATGGCAATCCCGAATATTCTCGGTCGGCACTGCGGGCGGGGAAGGTTTTCCCGCGACACTGCACGACCGGGAAACTCTCGCGGGAGCCTAGCCCGGCGACACTGCCACGATAGAACGGCACCATCCTCCCGCTGCTAGTCGTCGGGGCGGCCGAAGCCGGAGTTCAACAACAGACGTAGGGGTCACCATTGATGAGAAAAGAGTTCAACATGGGCAACAGCCAGGCATATTCGCGGCCGGCACGTCTGCTGAAAATCGCTTCCTGGATCATCGCGATCGCCTTCGCGATCTTCCTGAACATGTTGGGCTCGCTCGTGATCCGCGATCTGATGTACGTCCCGCGTGGCGGGCCGCCGGAAGCCGCGCAGTTCAGCGATGCAGCGACCTCACAGCTCGATGCGCAGATGCGTGATTTGCAGCTTCAGCGGGAGGCACTGAATGACAAGATGCAGAACACTCGCATCGCTTACGACCGCGCAGGCAAGCTGTACGTGGAGGCGCGTGAGAGTTTCAGGAACTGGATCGCGACCAGACAGGTCACGGGGGATAGCCGCAATGACCCGGAATTGCTTGCACGGACGCAGAAGCTCGACGAACTTCAGGCGAGTGTCGCGGGCTGGCAACGCCAGCAGAATGCGCTCGCCGACGAGGCCCGGCCGATCGACGCGCACCTGAAGCAGTTGCGCATCGAGATCGCGGCTGCCAGGCAGGCAGCCGACACGCGCTACGAGGCGGCGAGCCGTCGTTACGAGCTCATCGTATTCGGGTGGCGCCTTGCGTTGACGCTTCCGCTTCTCCTCGTTGGCGTATGGCTGTTCATTCGCTTTCGCAAAAGCCGATACTGGTCGTTCGTGTACGGCTTTGGCCTCTTCGCGCTGACGGCGTTCTTCGTCGAGCTTGTACCGTACCTGCCCAGTTTCGGGGGATATGTACGCGTGCTGGTGGGTATCGCGCTCGTCGTGTTCGCCGGGATCTACATGCTTCGTGCGTTCCAGAAGTACGTCGAGCGAAAGCGCGCCGACCTGGAACAGAGTCGGACCGAACGCGCACGCGGCGTCGATTACGAAAAGGCACTCAGTACGTTCCAGAAGAAGCTGTGCCCGTCCTGCGACAAGCCGTGGCATCTTGGCGGCGAGCAGGCCTCGTACTGCATCCATTGCGGGCTGAATCTTTTCAAAGTCTGCGCCTGCGGCGGCCGTAACTTCGCCTTTTTTCCTTTCTGCAACCAGTGCGGCGAGCCTGTTGCGGAGACGGTGGAACGCCGTTCTGCAGAACCCGGTAAGCGGCCGCCAGCAAGTAACTGACAGAATCTGCTTTCTGGATGCGCTGCCCAACGAAAAGCGCCTTGGTCACACCGGCCGGTGAGCACATGGTCAGTTGAGTCAGAACGGATAGATGAGATGCTTCGGGAGCCAGACGTAGCGAACATGTAGAGCTGCCGCCGTGCGTGGTGAGGGATACGAGGGCGGAAATGAACACGGGCGCCGACATCGGCGCCCGCACACGTTGCCGCCTGTGCAGCGGCAGGCCAACGCCATCGCGTTTATGCAGCCGCGTCCTTGAGTTTCTTCAAAGCGCGCGCCTTGATGCGAACCGTTGCCGGTTTCGCGTCGAACCAGCGTTCTTCGCCCGTGAACGGATCCTTGCCGAAGCGCTTCTTCTTCGCGGGCACTTGCTGAACCGTGATCTTCAGAAGACCCGACAGCGTGAATTCGCCAGCACCCTTCTTGTGAACCGAGCCGAGGATGGTGTCTTCCAGCGCGGCGAGAATCGCCTTCGCGGCCTTTGGTTCAACATTAGCCGATTGTGCAACGTGATTGGCGAGGGAAGCCTTTGTGAACGTCTCTTTCACAGGTGCGCCAGCGACCAGCTTTTTCGCCGTCCCGTTTGCAGCCTTTGCCGGTGCAGCCTTGGTAGCCGGTTTGGCAGCTTTCGGAGCAGCCTTCGTTGCGGTCTTGGTTGCCGTCTTCGTTGCAGTCTTTGCCATAGTCGTGGATGACTCACTTTCGAATTAGGAGGTGCTCGCCACAGTTCATGCAGTAAGCACAGGCATTCTATGACGTCAGGTGCGCTATATGTCAAGAAAAAGCCTTAAAACAGGCACTGAAATGAAATTCCCGCAACACAGTTCCGCTCGATGGACCCAAAAGTGGGGGATGCCCCCCCTTGTAGACGACGGATAGCTACCGGCGAAAGGTGAGTGTTTTCAGGATGCCTGGGATTGCTTCGGACTCTTGACTCAGTCTTGGGCTGCCGTCAGAGAGGCGTGGGCAGCACGATCTGCTCCACCTCAGCGTAATCCGGTGCTCCCGCCGCCTCGGGCACGCCTGGACGTGCCGTCCGAGCCGGATGAAACCTTAGACGGTAGCCGGCCGGAGCCAACGCGCCGCACATGCCGCGAGGACGATACCGGATGCGCCCCGCGTCATTGTGAGAAGCGCGCTGTTCACCCGGCCAAGGTACGGCGTCACTTCGGGGTAGGTGAATCGCAGGTTGAGGAAGTGGCCCAGCAGCATCTACGCGAAATACACTGCGACGCCGAGCAACAACGCGGAGGTCTCGCGGATGGATGCGGCCAACTGCCAGCGAGCGAGCATGCTCAGCACGAGCGTCGGCAACAGGAAGACGCCGAGCCCGATCCACGAGACTTCGATGGGAATCGTTTTCCGGAACGCTCCCATAGCGATCGGGTGGGCGGTGACCGCGCTCAAAACCCAGTGATCAGGCGGGGCAATGTTCGCGGTAACTACTTAACAAGTCCGATCGTACGCGGCTCTCCAGCCACCCGCCGAAAAGAGTGCGAAGCCGCGTGGACAAGTTGGGCCACGTCGCCGATGATAACGTTGGATGGGTACTCCAGAGACGCAGCAATGACCGATGATCTGACGACATGGTTAGCGCAGATTGGCCTCGGCGCGCACGCTGCGAAGTTCACGTTGCAAGGGATCGACTGGGATGTGCTCGGCGATCTTTCCGAGGGTGACCTGAAGGAACTCGGCCTTACGCTTGGCGACCGCAAGCGGCTCGCAAAAGGACTGGCGGCGCTGGCCGAAACTCACGCACATCCGCTTGGACCGGCGGAGGAACGCGGAGCCTTGTCTTCGCCGCCTGCAACCGGATCCATCGAGGCCGAGAGGCGGCAAATCACAGTGATGTTCATCGACCTCATCGATTCGACAGCGCTAGCTGAGCGATTCGATCCAGAGGATATGCGACGTCTGCTAGGGGTCTACCATCAAGCTTGTGCACGCGCGATCGAAGCTCATGAAGGCCATATCGCGCTTTATATCGGTGACGGCCTGCTCGTCTATTTCGGCTATCCGAATGCGCACGAAGACGATGCCATACGTGCGGTACTCGCCGCCCTTGCCGCCGTAGCTGCGCTTCGCGAGGCCAACGGGGTCATCGAAACAGAGTACGGAGTGCGGCTGCAGGCGCGAATCGGGATCGAAACGGGACTTGTCGTAGCCGGAGCGATTGGCGCTGGATCTTCGCTGGATCACCGCGCGATCGTCGGAGAGGCGCCAATCATCGCCGCAAGGCTGCAGTCGCTTGCTCCTCCGGACGCGATAGTCGTGGGACCGACCGCCCAACGCCTGATCCAAGGATCGTTCAAGCTTGAAAACCTTGGCTGGCGTGAGCTGAAAGGGGTCGCTGATCCGGTCCGGGTTCAACGTGTGCTGGCGCAAGCGGATACGATCGACCGCTTCGAAATCAGGGCCGCCCAAGGGATCACGCCACTCATCGGCCGGGCTGCGGAACTCGAGATGCTCCGGCGGCACTGGAGGCAGAGTGTGGATGGGGAAATGCGCTGCGTGCTGTTGACCGGCGAGCCGGGAATCGGAAAATCTCGCATACTGCGGGCGCTCTGCGACGGCATTAGTGACGATACACATGTGGTCGTTTCGCTTCACTGTTCCGCGTACTATCGCAACAGCCCTTTTTGGCCGGTACAACGCTGGGTACAGCGCACTTTCGGCGTCGGCCCCGACGCTTCGGATGCGTCGGATATGGAGCGGCTAGAGGCTGGGATCGCGAGACTCGGAGTCGATGCCGACGAGACGCTAATGGTTCTTACAAATTTCCTTGGGATTCCCACAGGAGCGCGTCATCCGACAGTTGAGACATCGTCGCCTTCCTTCAAGCGTCGGACGCTGGACGTGCTGGTGGCGATACTCGAAACGTCGACGCGCGTTCAGCCGGTACTTTTCGTTGTCGAAGACGCGCACTGGATCGATCCGTCATCTCTCGAGTTTGTTCGGCTCGTGGTTGAGCGACTGGTGTCGTCCCGGCTGCTGGTACTTGTCACGGCGCGGCCTGAGTTTGAACCGGGATGGACTTACCCTCATCTCGTACAACGCAATCTCGACCGGTTATCGCGCCGCGATTGCGTTGCGATGGTCGAGCGGCTGACGGGGGGCAAGCGGCTTCCGGATCTCGTACTCGATCAGATCGTCTCGAAGACGGACGGTGTGCCGCTCTTCGTCGAGGAACTGACCAAGACCGTTCTCCAGAGCGATCTGTTGGAGGATGCGGGCGGCAGCTACGAGTTGAAAGGCACGCCGCAGACGATCGCGATTCCGGACACGCTGCAGGGCTCGCTGCTGTCGCGGCTCGACCGGCTGGAGCCAACCGTCAAGGAAACCGCGCAGATCGCAGCCACGGTGGGACGTGAGTTCGACACGAAGCTGCTTGGGTTGATTGCGTCCAGGTCGGAGGATGAACTGCAACGAAAGCTCGTTCGCCTGATCGCGGCCGAAATCATTACTCCTGCTTCAGGAAAACCTGCTGGTGGCGACGCCTATCTGTTCCGGCATGCATTGATCCAGGAAATTGCATATCAATCCCTGCTGCTGGCGCGCCGCCGCCACTACCACGCGCTAATTGCCGCCGCGCTTGAAGAACACTATCCGGACATCGTCGAGCGGCAACCCGAATTGATCGCTCAGAACTTCGCTGCGGCCGATCTGCCGGATCGCGCGCTCGGCTATTGGCAGCGTGCCGGGGAGCGGGCACTCGCGGGCGCCGCCTACGACGAGGCTATCGCCCATGCCCAGCGCGGACTTGAACTGATCAGCCGATGCTCCTGCAGTGAGGCGGATCGGGCCATGCACCTGCTGAGTCTGCTGCTGACGAGGGGCAGGGCAGAGCTCAGACTGGCGCGGCGCGAGGCGATCGCGACCTTTCGCGAGGCGGCCCGAATTGCCCGCGAACAGAAGCTCACGTCGTATCTCGTGCAGGCAGCGTTGGAGTTTGACACCGCAGAGACGTTCCTCGAAGGCTCCGGCGATGAATCGCTTTCGTTGCTGGCAGAGGCGGTCACCCTGATCGGTACCGAGCAGTCAGTCGAGCGTTGCCGACTGTTGAGTCGCCTTCTCCGCACAGTTCATATGACGGGTGCCCGCGAACAGAATAGTGAATTTGCCGTGGAGGCCGTCGATCTTGCCAGACGCCTGAACGATCTGCCGAGCGTGTTCGACGCATTGGCTTGCGAATTGATGCATGTCGCGGCTCTACCGTTGGCTGCGAACAGATTTCCGGAGCGTGAAAGCGTATTGCTGGAACTCAGACAGATCGCGGAAGTTCTCGGCGATGCGCACACCATTGGTCATGCATGCGCCCGATGTCTTGCCGGCTACCTGGAGATCGGCGAGGTGGACAGTTTCGAGAGCGCGCTGGAGCGGTATCGGCAGATTGCCGCCCGTGGACAGCACTTTGTCGACAAGTGGTGCGTTACGGGGGCGCAGGCGATGCGGGCCATACTCGTCGGTGACTTTGCTGAGGCGGAGCACAAGACGCGGGACTCGTTGCAGATGGCGCAGAACGCTGACGCGAATCTCGCAACGGGTGTCTACGGCATGCAGATGTTCACGATACGCCGCGAACAGGGTCGGCTCGCCGAGGTAGCGCCGATCTTCAAGCGGTTTGTCGACGAGCATTCTGAGGACGCTACGTGGCGGCCAGGATTCATGTTGATCTGTAGTGATCTCGGCTTCGAAGCGCAGGCCCGCGACAATCTTGATCGGCTTGCGGAATCGGAGTCCAGCATCCCCATGGACAGCAGGCGGCTTGTCACGTTGACATATCTGGCGGAGGTTGCTGCCCGCTTGCGGGACGTCGAACATGCCGAACGGATTTATGCCCTTCTCCTGCCGTTCCAGGATCAGGTCGTCACGGTTCCAGTCTTTACGCTGTGCTGCGGATCTGCGGCACGGTTTCTTGGCATGCTGGCCAGTGCTCTCGGCGACTGGTCAGCCGCCGAACAGCATTTCGACTACGCGCTGCGCATGGATGAGCGCTTACGGGCGTGGCCGTGGCTGGCCCATGGCCGGCACGAATACGCGCTCATGCTGGCGGCGCGCAATGGCAGAGAAGATAGAGAACGAGCGCAAGATCTGCTCTCGATGGCGGCCGCCGCAGCCAGAAGACTCAAGATGTTCGCTCTCGTGGAGCGCATCGGTGGCGCACCGACAGAAGCTCGGCGCAAAAGTTAGTACAGTGTTTGACGCGCAACGAGCAGTCGCTACTCAAGGAGAATCACATGCCGCGTTTTATGATTGAACGTAATTTTGCGGAACAACTCGAGGTCACGGGTGAAAGTGCTGCAACTGTTAAGAGAATCAACGACGAGGAGGGCGTCGAGTGGCTCTTTTCGTTTCTCAGCGCGGACAAGAAGAAGACCTATTGTCTGTATGAGGCGCCCAACGCAGACGCCATCCGCGCCGCTGCTCGCCGGGCGAATTTGCCCGCCGACGTGATCATCGAGGTAAGCGATCTGCGGCCGGAAATGTTTAATTAGAAGGTGGGGCACGGACGCATTGACTGATGGCTGAGCCGATCCAACGACAGGCTTGCCGCTATGGCATCCGGGCAGCCGCGGCAACCAGCAATCGACGCGTTCGAGTCTGCCTCGCAGCCCGTCACTCCAGGCCAAAACTAACAATGGCTCAACGCGGGGACAAGGGGCGAGCCGTTGACAACACGACGGCGAAAGACGGGCGCGGGGCGGCCATATCACCGGTTCCAAAGGCGCGACTATGACCGGTGCATCTTGAAAGCGGCCCATAGCCGGCGCCGGGCTGACGGGCAGCAACAGGTCGGAAGTTCGCGTCCGACGGACGAGAGATGACATTCGCGGTCACTACGGCGCGAATGGCAGAGGAGCGACCTGAATCTGCCTTGCTAAAGGTGAGACGTGAACGTCAGTTGAGGTCGAACTCGAGTCTTCCTACGCTGGAATCTGGCAAATTCAGTTGACGATCAGTGAGTTGCGCCGCGAGGTCAGGAGAATGGCAGACCTGCCCGGCTAGAGCGAATGCAATCTCACCTCGCTCCTTTGGATTGCAGGGCTAGATGCCGACGGGTTATAACCGCGTCACGCCGGAAGACGGCATCCCGGCGACTTCAATCACTTCGCATGCGTGTAACCAACGCGAGCAAGCGCGCACTCATTTCCTCGGCCGGCAAGTGTGCGAGCCAACCGTGACCAGGAAGCAGCCATTCGAACCGATATGCGGCCAGCGTGCCAAGCGATTCGGTGAGCTCCGTCCATGAATACCAGCACGCACCCCTGAATGCGATGAGGTCCCGCTCGCGTGGGCTCCAGGCAAGCGAATCACCGGAGAACAGCACGCGATCTTCGAGCAGGTATGCGACGCTACCCCGAGTGTGCCCGGGCAGAGGGATTGCGCGCACACCGGCCGCGATGCCTGGTGCTGACCGGTCGTCGAGCAGATCCGTAGCATATGGGGCGGCCGAGCTGTCCTCCCGGTGGATCCAGACGCGAGCACCGAACTGGCGCGCGTATTTGTCCGCGTCTGCGACGTCGTCACGATGCGACAGAAGTATGTGCGCAATACCACCGGCGTCGTCAAACCATTTCACCAGCTCCGTCGCATAGCGCGGTGAGTCGATCAGCAGATTGCCGTCAGGACGCGCCGCAAAATACGAATGTGCGCCAAACGACGACCGCGCGTTGAATCCGCAGCGCCACACACCCGATGTGATCTGCTGCGGAAAGATCGCGGCGTTCGGGCGAGGCTGCTTCGTTTCGCTGCGTACCGATGCCGTAGGACATACGAACACCGCACGCCAGGCCGCGAGTCGCTCTTCCGGCGTGATGGGCTGCCGAACGAAGACACTCTTGTCGTTTTTTTCGACAATCAGCTCGGGCGCGACATGACGCGATGCACCGCAATTGATGCACGCTGTGTCGATGTACCACTCCCCTGGGACGGAGTCGGTGTTGCGTGGTGGCTTCATTCGATGCTTGAGTTCGGACAAGTCATGGCGACCTCATGCTTCACTATGATAGATCGTTCAAACATCTGCCGGAGCCGGACGCGACTGTGGCGTCGACGAATAGCGGCTCCAGGCGCGCGATCTGCGGTTCGATCAGTCTGGCAATACGGCCCTTTCGAGGAGAAACACGTTCTGGTGTCGACGGCGATGCGTGTCTTGCCGGATCAGGCGCGCTTATGCACCGGCTCGACTGGCGATCACGCGGCGCGACGCATGGCGGTGTGACGGGCCGGTCGACGCGAATCGCACCTTTACGCGATGCGGTTGGCTGGCGACGCCCGGGTGGCTGTGATGCGAATGCGCCGAGGCGTAGTACAGCCGAGGTACGGCTACGGGCGTTTCATCGCCGTTCACCCAGTTGCGTATCGTGGCCAGATCAGCGGAGCGGGCACGGGCCGAACGTGCGCCAAGCAGCGCAATGATCACCGGGCCTCTCGGCATCGCGACATCGACGACGATGCAGCGACCCGCCTCGCGCGTGTATCCCGTTTTTGCGAGCTGAACGTCCCAATCCGTCCAGCGGACGACGGGATCCGTGTTGTGATAGAAACGCGTCCGGTTGCCAATTGTCTGTTCGTACGCTGTCAGCGTGGTAAATAAACTGATCATCGGATAGTGCGACGCTTCGATTGCCAGTTTGACAACATCGCGAGCCGTCGAGACATTGTCCGGCGAGAGTCCCGTCGGATCCTCGAAATGCGTGCCGGACATGTTTAGCCCGCGCGCCTTCAGGTTCATCTGCTCGATGAACGCCGGTTGGCCCCGGGGAACGAGCGTGACAGGGCGGACGCCGCACGGTTTTCGGACGACATCAGTGCAAGGCGAAGCATCGCCTCGCGTTCGAGCGACGTACCGATGGGTATCCGGGACCCCGAGTGCTTGAGCCGGTCGATGTCGGCCTCGTCAATGGTCAGGGTATCTCCCATCTCCTGTGCCTTGTCGAGTACGACCATCGCGGTCATCAGTTTGGTCAGCGACGCGATGGGTCGGATATCGTCGGCATTCTTTTCCAGCAGGACTTCGCCACGCGTGACGTCGTACACGATCACGCTCGGGGAGTAGAGCGGCGGGGTGTCAGCACGCGCGCAGAGAGACGTGGCCGCAAGCAGCAGTGCGCAGATCACTTTCTTCATGTCATTCTCGCTTCGGAGCTGCGGACCGCAATGCGGAGGCAGGGGGCACTTCATGCGCAAGATCGCCTTCCTACAAGATAAATGTAGTCGCTCGAAGCAGCATCCGGTGCGGGAAAGTCAACAGAATTTTGGGGGTCGTCGGGCGCGATTCGCCGAAGCCCGCAGCGATGGTCGGAATAGGGAAGGCTACTCAGCGGGAGCGACGTCGAGCCGCATTGCTCTTTTCTGAGCCGCTGCGCCGGGCGGCATGCTTCCGTGTACACAGGGCGATAAAAGGTGAGGATTTCCAGGAGTCGCGCCCTTCCAGGCTCCAGATCCGGGCGGGTCGGGATGCCCGCGATGCAGCCTTTCTATCACCGCTTTTTGCGGCAGCCTGGAAGGCAACGGGGACCGCCCTATCGAATTCATCTGTCGCAGCCAGCGTTCGCCCAGCACGAGAAGGTGAACTCGTCAGTCAGCGTGCTGCCGCGCGAGTGGACTCCCTGCGAAAGGGTCGTCGCGCCAGTCGATCGTCTTTCGCTGGCTATCCTGTACCGGCGGCGTCGAAGTCATCTCAAAATGCTCGAGTCTTTGTCCTGCGCTAATCGCCTGCTTCAGCCACTGGGGCATGTCCCCGTCGCCCGTCCAGGTATCCCCCGTCGCATTTTGATACCGGGCTGGTTTCTGCGTCACCTGATCGCCCGCTATTGCTGAGGCCAGGTCGTCCGGCGCAATGCCATATTCTTCCATCCGGTGGCGGAGATAAGCGATCATGCTGTCCCGCTTACGTTCATCCATTCGTTTTCATCCGTGAGTACCGTCCGACTATTTCTTCCACAGGATCTGCGGAAAATCCGTTGTCTGAAGCGGATTTGATCTGCTCAATCGCGCTGAGTCGCGGAGCGGCAGTCGCCGCTTTCCAGCGGATTAAAGCAGCGGTTATCCCGGCAGGTCGCGTGTCTGAGTTCGCGGTTTGGCGCCGGGGCTGAGTGGGGCCGGTTGCGAGCGGTCCGGCTATAGCGGCTTTCGTAGCGCAGCGATCGTCGTCGCTCAGCCCTTGGTCCTGCCTTAACAAAGGCCGACGAAGCACCCGGGTTAATCCGTTCGGCGTCTGAGCCTCTCCAATTGTAGCGTGCCACTATCGACGTGCGTCTTACTTGCTGGCATAGTTCGGCCACTACGACATACAGAAAGAGGAAAGAATGACCACACTCGATAACTTGCAGGCAAAAATCGCCAGGTTGCAGGCCCAGGCCGAAGCGCTTGCCGCGAAGCAGTCGGTCGGCGTCATCGCGAAGATTCGTGACCTCATGGAAAAGCACAGCTTGACCGTTGCCGACATCGAGGCACATACGGGCGGTAAGAAGCGTGGCCGCAAGCCAGGCGCCAGGACGGTTGCCAAGCCGGCAGCATCGGCAAAGTACCGTCATCCGAAGACGGGTGCCACCTGGACCGGGCACGGCCGCGCACCGACGTGGATCGCGAGCGCACGTGATCGGACCAAGTTTCTGATCGACGATAGTGCTGCACAACCGGCCACTGCGGCAAAGAAACCAGCGACGACGGGCAACTACGTGAGGGGCCCCCAGGCGCCGAAATACCGCGATCCAAAGAGTGGGGCGACATGGAGCGGCCGCGGCCCGGCACCGGCATGGTTGGCTGGCGCCAAAGACCGTTCGAAGTTTCTGATTGTCGCTGCGGAAGAGGGCGCCTCGGGCTCGAAGACCATCTCGTCCGGCAAGGCGACCGCAAAGAAAGCCACGACGAAAAAAGTGGCGGGAAAAACGGTCACCGCGAAGAAAGCCAAGGCAGTAACGAAGTCAACACCGGCGAAGAAGACAGCAGTCAGGAAAACTGCGGCGAAAGAATCGGTGGCGAGGAAGGCACCTGCGAAGCGGGCGCCGCAGAACCTGGTAGCGGCGGCACCAACCAGTGATAGTGCGTCGGTGCCCCTCGTCGCCTGATTGATGCTATCGGTGGGGTGACTGGCCATGAGCAGGACTTGTCCGTCCTGCTCGAACCGGCGCACCGTAACACCACCCAATGCACGGACGCCTGACACGCTAAACCAAAAAAATTTGACCCGCACAAGGCGGGTCATTTGTCAGGACGATGTGCGCGCCAGTTAGACTGGCTTGATATTGGCGGCCTGTTTGCCCTTCGGTCCCATCTTCACTTCGAAGCTGACTTTCTGGTTTTCCTGCAATGACTTGAAGCCTTCCGTCTTGATTTCGGAGAAGTGGGCAAACAGGTCCTCGCCGCCTTCGTCCGGCGTGATGAAACCAAAGCCTTTCGCATCGTTAAACCATTTCACTGTACCGGTTGCCATTTTTAAACCTGTAGATGTTGAAGAGCGCATTCGCGAACGCGACACGAAGCGGTCACCCGAGAAAGGATACTTTTACCACGCCGGGATGAGACCTGCCAATCAGCAGGTCCACGGACAGCACACGGTACACTTCCCGTGGGGTCCGAGCCGGTCAGGCGCTGGTCATTCTGGCCGACGGCCGCTGCATCATTGGGGGCTGTTGGGGATGCGTGAGTCGCCGTGATAACCGTTTCCTGTCGCCACGGGGACCGATTCAATTCAGTACTATCCGCCATACTGCGGAGCTCGCGACCGGTCAGCAACAGGATCCGTGGTCGATGGTCGACCCGAAACGGGGCGATTTTTCGCACAGCGGTCCCGGGCCGCCCCGATGCGCTTTATGCGTTATGGCACAAGGGGGCTGGCACGCTGCCACCGACTCACAACAGGACCGCTTGCTGCAAAAGTTCCAGCGCTTTCAATTCGTCCAGTCGACCCGTGCGTGCTTTACCTGCCAGCGTCTTGATCAATGCTTCCGCAACCGGTTCGATACCGTGAAGATTGTCCAGGCTGGTCACGGAAGCGAAGGGGGGCGGTACCGGGTTTCGCTGCGGTATTGCGGCGGCGGGGAGCGACTCAGGGACTGCCGGTGTGACCACTGGGGTCTCGCCATCACCTTGTTCGATTGAGCGACCGGCAAGGTCGTCGGAAAAATCATTGACATGATCTTGCCGGCTGACGACCAATGTCTCCTGCTCTCCAGCGGCATCCCCGGAAACAGGCGAGGGGCTTTCCGATCCGCCCAGGTCGCCCGCAGGCGAACGCGTCATGTTCGCCTTCGCTTTGGCGAGCTTCTTCACTGGCGCGCCATCGTCTGTTGCAGTCGCAAGCGGCGCGTGTTGTTGGGCGGATACGCGACCACGCGAAGCAGGCGTAAGCATATGCGACACCGACTCTGGAATCTCGGCCTCGGAGCGCGGCGTGTCCAGCCAGCCAGGTGGCAAACCCAGTCGCTCCGTGAACCGGTTTGCTTCGACACTGTCCATGCGCTTCTTGCCATGTAGCCGATCGGCTATGTTGAATCCACTCATCTCCATGACCACGCCAAGTCTTACTTTCGATCCGTTGCGACGCGTGAGAACGTGGAGGTTAGCGCGTCGAATCTTTTCTACCTCAGCGCTGTCGCTCAATTCCAGAGGTTGTTGTTGGGGCGTCTTAGGAGACGTCCTTTCTTTAGAAGGCGACGCTTTAAGCGATGCACGCGGTTTAGGTTGTTCGGGCATATCGACTTGACGGTTCTTGACGGCTCCCGGCGAGCCGACGGCTACTTTCTTTCGCATTTGCGCTTCCTCGGACAAACTATCTTCAGGAACTGGTTGCTGGTCGATGGTCCTGGCAGGAGCCGGCCCAAGTGCTTCGGACTCTGCGTCGAATCCTTCATCGATCTGAATGAAGTCGAGCGGTGACTTCAGACGAGCGATGGTCTCGTCCGCGAGCGCAGGATTGGGCTGGTCAAAAAAGCCATGCGGTAACCCGAGCGTGGTTTCCATGTGAAAGGCGGTCTCGGGCGTGAACCTTTCGCCTTTCATGAGTTCCGCCACGCGTGTCATGTTCGATTCAAGTGCTATGGCGATATTCTCTGCGCCTACCGCATCGACGAGAAACTGAAACGATCGTGTTTTGAAGATGGACGCAGTCTGGGCGGAGTCGCGGGGAGGCGCCTTCACATACGGTGGTCCCTGCCGTTGGGGCGGAGATTTTTTCTCGTGGTGAGGTTGGCGTTGGCCGTTGCGCCGGGATCCCGCATATCGCCCGCGGGCTTGACTCATAAAGTAGGGCTCCATGCGACATTGATATTCTGGATATCGCGATTATAGGCGAGGCAATGCTGTTATCTGATGCGTCAGTCGCTACCTAGTGCGTCTTCGCCGGGCGTCCAGCGTTATAACGGCCATCCCCATGCTGTCACATTTCGACGTTAAACTTTTCGCCCTCAGCATTAGATCCACCGTTGTGGGTCCTCCATCGAACGCCCCGTCACGGGAAACCTGACGACCAGCGTTTGTCTCTTCGCATCTGGAGCATTCCGTGTTGAGCGCCCACGAATTTGCAACATTGATTCTGAGCAAGGAGTTCGCCGATCACATTGCCGATCGGGAAGAACTTGGTACGTTGCTTGGACGCCGGCTTGTCGCACTGGAGCGACTTGCGGGCGGGGCGGTACGCCGCCATCACGGAGGACGGAGAGTCTCCGTCACCTTGCCTTAATCCCTTGATGAGAGCAATTCGTCGGGTGCCTCTCAGGCGCTTCCACCTGCCCGACTCGCAGACGGTAGTGCCTCAGCGCAGTGCTTCCAGACGGCGTTGGCAACGTTTGTCATCTCCACCGCGTCGATAGCTCTGCATGGCCTTTGTGCGGTCTGGGACAACGCTCCTGTCTTCTGCACCCCACACGCCCTCCCAGAAAAGTCCGAGATTATGTGCTGAGGCTTTGTGTCCCAGTTCGACGGCCTGCTCGTAGAGCG
This sequence comes from Paraburkholderia caribensis, assembly GCF_002902945.1. NCBI lineage: Bacteria > Pseudomonadati > Pseudomonadota > Betaproteobacteria > Burkholderiales > Burkholderiaceae > Paraburkholderia > Paraburkholderia caribensis. The sequence goes on along the minus strand of NZ_CP026104.1, from coordinate 228,910 downwards.
AGCGCGCACGGCTGACATCCGCCTGCATGCCCCGCCCAAGCCGTGCGCTGTCGGCCAGCGCCGCCGCGGCCAAGCCGCGCAGACGATCCTCTGCGGTTTCATCGTTCATCACGTCTTCGAGAATCGCGTTACCTCGCTCAAAGTCCGCCTCTCCTCCTGTCGGTGTGACCAGAGAAATGGCCATTGCCGTCCGCCATGCCGGATGGCGGTTCGCGCCAATGCGTTCCAGTAATCCGCGGCCCAGATAGGGTGCGTGACTTAACGTGCTGGTGAGAAGGGCGTTTGCGATTGCGGCGAGTGACTCCGGTGACAGGAATCCAGTCTTGTTTGCCGCAATGACGTGACGGGAAAACTTTTCGACATCCAATGCGGGGTCAGCACGGCGCAACTGATGCCATTCGCGCTCGATTGCTCCTACCCAGCTTTCCATTTGCATGGTGAGCGATTCCGTGGTGAAAAACGCACCACATTGTAGCTCACCTTTTGCTGATTGTAACCTGTTGATTTGAAAGTCCGTGGCGCTCGCAACCACGCAAGGCAGCATCAAGACAGTGCCGTGATACGGCGGGCGGGCCGGGATTTCATGATTTAATAAGGAATCTTTAGTTAATCACCGAGCAAAGCAGCGGAAAATAGAAGTTCAAGTTGGGCCCATATGTGTCAGTATGTCAGGGAATGCCATGAAACATGCACTGAAATCCTCTGAGATGACGTGGCATGACACATTTCGGGATCTGACAGGTTTTCGTCGTCATTCCGTGCTCTCAACATTCGAAAAAGTTGAAGACTTTTCAGAGTCGATTCCAACGTCAAAAGATCCGGGTAACTGAAATTGCTCTCAATGCATAGGGCCAAACTCATCCGATGACACGGAGCGAACTGCGTTGCAACGCGCTTGAAATAAGGTGTCCGTCGCCCGGGGATCTGATCTTCAGCGGTGAAGCGTAAACTCCTTCTCAAGCGTTGTGCGAAACGCGTTAAACAACTGCTCGAACGTGCCCGGTTTTTCACTGTCGTGGGCCGTTTCGATGCAAGGCAAATGCCACGGCGTCACTAGAGATCTAAGTTGACATGAGGTTTTAGAACGAGCGTGCTATTGTGGATTTCTACGTAAAACTTAAAAGTGGCAAGCGGCTCGCCCCCGACTGGGCAAAGCACGCGGGACGGCGTCCAGACCAGCACTGCCCCTTTTTCTGTCGCCAGCGATAACGCTGGCTGCCTTCGTAAAATAACGCTTTCTCAGCTCAAAGCGACCCGATGCGCACTGCGCCACAGGGCTCAGTCGTGAGCTTGCGCAGTGCTTCGGCGAGGCGCCCATTCTGATCATGATCTGGCTTCCGCGCCGCTCGATGCCCATGCCGTAAGACTGCTGGATCGCATGGCTTTGCCGGAACAGATCTTCCACTCCATGCGGGCGCCGAGGCCGCGGGAATCGACAAGCGAGTGTCCATGCTCACGTTCCGCCATAGCTTTGCCGCTCATGTACCGGAACAGAGACTCAGGTTTTCCGCAAAATCGCCGTAAATCCGCTTACGGGACAAAGAGAGAAGAACGAATGGGCGCATCAATCACGTCGGCAAATTCAAACGCGGTGACATTGACCCAGCTCGCGCGGGATTCCCCAGGGTTGGTCCAGTCTGTGCCAGCAGTGGAAGCGTCGCCAGCGCGGGCTACTGTGACCGTCGTTGACCCGGCTGCGACGGCTGCTCGCGTCGCAAAGTATCAGGACGCTTTGGGCGCGCCGTTGAAAATGGGAAACGACGCGCGAAACATCGCTAAAGCTTTGACTTCCACCATGCAGTCAATCCTGTCCCAGCGGCCGGACCTCGCCAATGCCCATTTTGACTTCCATCCGAGCAACGGCTCAATCAAGGTCACATCGAAAGCACTTGGTGCGAGCGATATATTGTGGCTTGAAGGCAAGCTAAACGGCAACGCTTCACTCGTCGCCTCGGTTAAGGCGTTTCATGATGACGCAGTCAGCGGCTATGCCAAGTGGTCGGAAGCGGATGGAGCTTCGCTCACCGCATCCCAATCCGACGCGATTAGCGAGAAAGCGGATGGGCTTGGCGGTTTCCTGTCGCTTTTCCAGTCGCTTGGACAGGATGCGCAGAAGTATCAGATGAAGGACGGTGATTACAAACTGGCGGACGGGAGCACGATGGATCTGGGTCAGGATCCGACCACTGCAGCGGGCTTTCTGCTGTTCGTCAAGAGTGCGCAGGCCGCGGAAAACGGTACGTCGGAGTTCACATCGACGTCCGGCGCGACGCGTTATGTCCGCCCGGTTGATGTCTTTCAGAATACTTCCGTAATTCCCAATTTCTTTCCAGACTCTGAGAGCAGGTCATTGGGATTTTCACAGACCGCGTGAGCATCGCGGCCCGAGTTGGGAGAGGCCTCGAAGAGTTGGCTTTCTCGCGGCATCGATTTGCCACTCGAGACAGCGTGTCCCGAACTCGACTACGCCTCATGCCGCAAGCGACGTCCGCTGCGGCGCTCATCCAGGATGTCGTACTGAAAGTCGAGTGTCGCTTTGATCCTTTCCGGTTATTCGGTGATCGACTCGATGGGGCCGACCCGCCTCGCGTAGAATGCTCGAGGATGGTCGCCAAGCCGATTGGATCCCGGTAAGAAGAGACGACATGAAGAGACGACGCGTCCTGAAAGGTGTTGCCGCCTTGCCGTTCCTTCCCGCCATCACGATCTTTGCGGGCGCGACTCCCGCTGCGGCGGGAGCCAGCCGGGCTCGCCCCGGTGATCCTGCGTGGCCGGGAGGAGGAATGGGAGGCGCTGAGCCGCGCAGTGGGTGGGAACCTGTTGCGGCCAACGACGATCTGGCAGACCTGTACACAATCGCCCGGCATGCCCGAGTGTCTTGCTCGCCTGAAGGAGGCACGAAATCCGATCGCGCTCGGCGACGATCCCGGCGGCACCCAGATCTCAGGCTGGCTCGACGGATGGACACCCCACGCAAGCGTCTACGCCGTGGCAGCCCGTTCTACGGCGGACGTGGTTGCGGTAATCAATTTCGTCCGCCGACATAATCTGCGTCTGGTAGGGAAGGGCGGGGGGCACAGTCACCTGGGCGGCTCGAACGCGCCGGATTCCCTGTTGATCTGGACACGCGCGATGAACCGCATCGACTTGCACGATGCCTTCGTTCCGCTGGACTCTTCGATGTCACCCACGCCCGCCGTGACTATGGGGGCGGGCTGCACGTGGATCGACGTCTACACTGCCGTCACCACTCGGGCGGGGCGATACGTACAGGGTGGCGGCTGTACGAGCGTGGGGGTGGCCGGGCTCGTCCAGGGCGGTGGTTTCGGATCGTTTTCGAAGCGTTATGGAGTAGCGGCCGCGAGCCTGCTGCAGGCCGAAATCGTCACCGCTGACGGCGTTGTCCGCACGGTCAACGCATCGCGGGAGCCAGAGCTTTTCTGGGCTCTGAAAGGCGGAGGTGGCGGCAGCTTTGGTGTGCTGACCAGCTTGACGTTACAGACCCACGACCTGCCTGAGCACTTCGGTTGGGCCGAATTCACGGTCAGGGCACCATCGCGTGCAGCTTACCGGCTGCTGGTTGAACGGCTTGTCGATCACTACGCCGAACACCTGTTCAACCCCCAATGGGGTGAACAGCTTGTTTTTCACGAAAACGAAGTCCGTGTCTCGATGGTGTGTCAGGGTCTCGACAACGGTCGGGCCAAATCGGTCTGGGCACCTTTCATCAATTGGATACGCTCCTCACCTGCAGGTTTCACCTTCAAGCACCAACCTCGGATCGGCGCTGGTGCCGCACGCCACTGGTGGGATCTCAGCGCCAGCCCGGGATTGGTGCGCGACCCACGGGCTGAAGCGGCCTCGCACCGTGGCTGGTGGCGAGGCGATGGGGACGAGGCCTCGCTATTCGTGTACGGCTACGAATCGCAATGGCTGTCCGCGACGCTGCTCGAACCGGCACGACGCAGTCAGCTTGCCGGGGCGCTCGCGGAGGCCGCCCAATTTCAGGCTGTGGCACTGCACGTCAACAAAGGACTCGCCGGCGCCCCTGCGGAGGTGGCCGAGCAAGCTCGCCAGTGCGCGATGAATCCGAAAGTTGCCGAAGCATTCGCGTTGATGATTGCGGCGACGGGCGGTCCGCCACCGTTTGCGGGGCTCCCAATCACCACGCCCGACATGACAGAGGCGCATCGCCAGGCCGATCGGGTGGCCAAGGCCGCGGCCATTCTTAAAGTGTTGTCGCCTCAAAGCGGCTCCTATCTTTCGGAAACCGATTTTTTTCGTGAAGATTGGCGCGAAGCCTTCTGGGGAACGAATTATGCGCGGCTAAAGGCGATCAAGAACCGCTACGACCCAGCGGGGTTCATCTTCGTTCATCACGGGGTTGGAAGCGAGGACTGGAGTTCCGACGGCTTCACGCCGATGCGATCATGAGCTTTGATACGTCCGTACTCCGACGTGCAGTGGTCGCGCCGCGGCCACTTGAACCACAGACTGCCAGGTCGGCTCGGTGCGCTCGCGGTTGGCTTCCGGTTCGACTGTCAACGGTCGTTCGACACTCCGGCTTTGATCATGCCCTGCGTAAGTGCGGCGTGACCGAAATCCCTGTTTGTCGGGCTGGCGAGAGAGTGAGCTCGAATGGCGGGACGCGCTGCAGAAGCAGAGGCCATATCGGACTGGCCGTCTGGAGATTGAGCAAGAGCGGCTAGGCGCGATAATTCGGCCATGAGCGACCATGCACAAGTCGCACAACTCAAACATCCAGTCCATGCAAGCTCACGTTGACGCCACTAGCGCTTATACGAAGCGCTTCAACGCCGTACTCGCGTACATCGAAACGAACCTTGAGGGCGAGCTCTCGGTAGAAGCGCTAAGTCGCATTGCGAACTTCTCGAAGTTTCATTTTCATCGGCAGTTTGCCGGCTTTGTAGGGGTGCCAGTCGCACGCTACGTCCAACTGATGCGACTGCGGCGGGCCGCGCACCGCCTGGCTTCGCGTGAATCCTGCTCGGTGCTCGATGCTGCGTTCGATGCAGGCTTTGACAGCCCTGAAGCCTTCAGTCGGGCATTCAAGCGCGCGTTCGGCACAGCGCCGAGTACCTTTCGACAGCATCCGAACTGGCAGACCTGGAGTGCGACTTTTGTTGTTCCCTATCTTTCGAGGAAACTCACCATGCAAGTACAAATTGTCGATTTCTCCGAGATGCGCGTCGCTGCGCTCGAGCACTGCGGGCCTGCTGGGCTTGTCAACGAAAGCGTGCGTAAGTTCGTCGACTGGCGGAAGCAAAGCGGGCAATCTCCGGTAGCATCGAGCAGAACTTTTGGCATTCCGTGGAACAACCCGGACACGACACCGGCGGATGCATTTCGCTTCGACATCTGCGGCGAAATCGCCGAGCCAGTTGCTCCGAACCTCTACGGGATACGTGAACTTGTCATTCCAGGCGGTCGATGTGCAGTGATTCGGCATACCGGATCGACCGACCATGTCGGCGAGACAATCTACCCGATCTATCGCGACTGGCTTCCTTCAAGCGGGGAGGAACTTCGGGATCATCCATTGTTCTTTCACTACCTGAGCGTCTTCCCGGAAACGCCACGCGACCAATGGCAAACCGATATCTATATTCCCTTGGTGTGACGGGAAAGATCTGCCGCGACTATCGGAGGGACGCTTGTTGCGAATCGACCGCGCACGGCAGCGCGTTTTGTCCGTTTAGGCTTTCGGACTTGGGCAGGATACTTGTGACGTCCGCCGCGGCGAGCCAATTCCTGCCAGCACCGCACTAAATCCGCGACTCACGCAGTTTGACTATTTCTGCGGACTTGCGCTGACAAACTCTAGTAGTGTTTCTCTAAATCGTCCGGCGGCCGGGCTTTTCATGTCGATTCGCGTCACGAGATGCAGAGGGGCGTAAAACGCCTGATCGCCCGCGATCCGGCAATAGCGGACGCTTTCCTGATGGTAGCGTTGCATTGATGCCGGCACGAGCGACACGCCGCCGCCTGCGGCGACCAGGTTGATGGCGGTTACCATGCGCGGCACCTCTTCGACAACACGGGGTTCAAATCCTTTGGCTTGACACGCGCGCACGAAATCCGCGTACATCCCTGGCGCGCCGGGTCGGCGTACGAAGATGAATGGCTGGTCCGCGAGACGCTTCAGCGCAATTGGGCGTGTGCCGATCAGGGGATGGCCGATTGGCAGCACCACCAGCATAGGCTCCTGCGCAAGTAGCTCGAAGCGAAACGCGTCAGGCATGTCGATTGGCTTGCGAAGCACGGCGACGTCGGCACGTTCAGTCAGCATCAACTCGATGATCTCAGCGGCGTTGACCTCGGTCATCTCGATAGCTATCTCGGGGTAAGTCTCGCGAAAGTTGCGGATTGCTGTTGGCGTCAGCGGATGAAACGCAGCCGAACTCGTCAGCGCGACACGCACGGTACCCACCTGTCCCTGGGCGACACGGCGCGCCTGCGTGACCGCATGTTCGAGATCCAACATCAACGCGCGCGTGCTGGCAGCGAATGCCTCACCCGGAATTGTCAGCGCGACGCCGCGCGGCTGCCGCACGAACAGCGCGAAGCCGAGCTCCTGCTCGAGTTCCTGAATCTGCAACGACAGTGGTGGCTGCTGTATATGAAGTCGTGCGGCGGCGCGCGTCAACTGGCCTTCTTCGGCAACCGCAAGAAAATAGCGCAAGTGTCTGAGTTCCATCTGCTTTCCGGTATATGAATGGAATATGGCAACCTCATCTGATATGTATTTTACATTGGCGAGGTCGGCACGTACTCTGCATCTAAAAGCAGCAGACGATCAAGGAGACACATGCAATCCGCCCTACACGCAGTGATGCCCGGTGCCAACGTCCGGGCGATGAGCCGCTCGCAGGTACGCCGCGCGGTACTCGCGTCCGTCATTGGCAATGGCCTGGAATGGTTCGATTTTCTGATCTACGGGTACTTTGCGAAGACGATTTCGCAGGTCTTCTTTCCGGTAGGCAACGGCTTCTGGTCGCTGACCTTGACGCTTGCCACCTTCGCGATCGGCTTCGTGGTGAGGCCGCTCGGAGGTATCGTGATTGGCGCGTGTGCGGACCGTTACGGACGCCGCAAGACATTGTCGCTGTTGATTCTGCTGATGGCGCTCAGCACGTTGATGATGGGTCTGACGCCGGGTTACGCGACGCTCGGCATTGCCGCGCCCATCCTGGTGCTGTTTGCACGCATTCTGCAAGGACTGTCCGTGGGCGGCGAGTTCGCGACAGCCGCTGCGATGTTGACGGAATATGCGCCGCCCGGACGCAAGATGTTCTTCGGCAGCTTCCAGATGACCTCGCAGGCCGTTGCGCTATTGCTGTCATCGATGTGCGCTTTTCTGCTAACCACTCATCTGTCGCATGACGCACTCCTGTCATGGGGCTGGCGCGTCCCGTTCCTCATTGGTGCTCTGGTCGGACCCATAGGATTTTATATCCGTCATAAGGTTGCCGAGTCGCCGGAGTTCGAGCATCTGCGCGAGCGGCTCGGACATGCGCCGCGTCAGTCGTTGCGCGTATTCTTTCGTAAGCGCGGAGACGCGGCGTTGTGCGCAATGGGCGTGATCATCGTCGGGGCGGCGACGAATTATCTGTGGCATTCGTATATGCCGCTTTATGTCGAGCATCAGCTGCATCTGCCGCTGAAGAACGCGCTGTTCGGTACAGCCGTTTCGGGGCTCATCGGCATTGCCGGGTATCCGCTTGCGGGACGCCTGGCCGATCGATTCGGCGCGTATCGCCTGTTTTTTCCGGTGACGATTGTTTGGGTGTGCGCCGCGTATCCGCTGTTTGCATGGGTGCTCGCCGCACCGACGCCGGAGCGTGTGTTCGCCGCGCAGATGATGGCTACCGTCGTGCTGAGTCTCATGTCCGGTGCACATCCCGGTATGCTGACACAGCTCTTTCCGACCGCCACGCGCTCGACGGGTGTAGCGCTATCGTACAACGTCGCCGTGACGCTGTTCGGTGGACTTGCACCGCTCACCGTATCGACGTTGATCGACGTCACCGGGTCCCGGTTGGTGCCGGCCTGGTATCTGATTTTCGCGGGCATCGTGTCGCTGCTGCTAGTGGGCCTGAGCGCTTCCGGACGCCGTTTGCGCAGGCAGCCTGATTTGTGGCTGGGCGAAGGCGTATGAGCATCGCGTTGAATGACGTCGTGCGCGACGCGAGGCCGCGCAACGAAAGGCCGGTAGTGAGCGTGGGCCCGGAAAGGCTGTTTGTATCGACGTCGCGCGGCAGCGGCAGCATGCCGCTCTTCACGGGCGGCAGCAGCACGCCCGCCACGGTTACGCAGATCGTCGTTATGTTGCATGGACGGCTACGCGATGCTGACGCCTACCTCCATTCGACGCAGCGCGCGCTTGCCGCATCGTCAGTCGATGCGAGCGCGGTCATGCTCGTCGTGCCGCAGTTTTTGGCAACGGCGGATGTCGAACATCATCGCTCGACGGGCAACTGTCTGCATTGGGAGTGGACATCGTGGATGGGCGGCCTCGATGCCGTCGGTCCTGCACCACTCAGTTCGTTCGATGTGCTCGATGCGCTGATCGACAGTTACAGAGACGCGCTGCCGCAGTTGCAGGAGATCGTCGTCGCGGGGCATTCCGGCGGAGCACAGGTCGCACATCGTCACGCAATACTTAGCGATGCGGCGGCGCGTTGCAACGCGCGTGACGTGAACTTGCGCTACGTGATCGCGAATCCTTCATCGTACGTGTATTTCGATGCATGGCGGCCGCAGCGCGACGGCTGTGTGCAGGTGATGGACCCGCACGCGTGTCCCGGTTTCAACGACTGGAAGTACGGCACCGAACAACTGCCTCGATACGCGCATGGTGTGGATGCGCGAACGCTCGAACAGCGCTACGTCGATCACGATGTGACCTATCTGCTTGGCACACTCGATAACGATCCGGCGCACCCGGCGCTCGACATATCATGCGCAGCGATGATGCAAGGTCCGCAACGGCTCGCACGAGGCCGCGCGTATTACACGTATCTGCGCGGCCGTCATCCGCAGTTGCGGCACGCACTGTATGAAGTGGAAGGCGCTGCGCATAGCGGCGATGCGATGTTCGTATCGCATGTCGGCGTGCGCGCGTTGTTTGGCGCCGGCGCACGGTTCGTGGAGGCAGCCGCGATCGCACAAGCCGGCGCGACGGAGTAGCGAATCCGGCTTCGACCGGATAGCACGACAGCCAATTAATCCGTTCAGGAGACGACGATGACCAGCAGACCGTTGGGGTGGGCGCTCGCCCTCAGTTTTTGCATCAGCGCATGTGGCGGTGGTAACGATGGTAGCGGTGGTGGCAACGGCGGGAGCACCGTCGGCAGTACATCGACATCGACGCCCACGGCAGCCGCACAATGCAGCGCACTAAGCGGGCTCGCGATTCCCGCGTCCGCGATTGCCGAACCGACTGCGGTGCCACGGTCACGAGCGCGACACTCGTCGAAACCAGCGGCGAATACTGCCAGGTGAACGGTGCGATTTCGCCCGTCGATACCACCGCGCCCGCGATTAACTTCCAGGTTAATCTGCCGACCAGTTGGAAACACAAGGCGCTGCACTATGGCGGTGGCGGCTTCGATGGCACGCTGATCACAGGCGTCGATCCGCTCGATATGGCGCCGACCGGCACGCCGACGCCACTGGCCAGCGGCTACGCAACCTTCGGTGATGACTCGGGCCACCAGAGCACGAGCATTACGGATGGCAAGTTCGCGGCCAACGATGAGTCGCTTGCCAACTACGGCGGGCTGAGCCTGAAGAAGACGCATGACGTCGCGATGCTGTTGATCAGCAAGCGCTACGCTGCCGCGCCATCGAAGACGTATTTTTTCGGCAGTTCGACGGGCGGCCGCGACGGTCTGAGCGAAGTGCAGCGCTGGCCTGCCGATTATGACGGCATCGTCGTGAACCGTCCTGCGCTCAACTACACTGGATTGCGGCTAAGCAATGTGGTGCTCGGCCGTGCGCTCTATCTGAACAACGGAGCGGGTTGGCTCGACGTCGCGAAAACGGTGATGCTGCAGAACGCCGTGATGAGCGCATGCGATACGCTCGATGGCGTCGCGGACGGCATCATTTCGAATGTTGCTGCATGCAAGGCGCAATCGGCAACGGTGCTCGCGTCGGTGCGCTGCGCGAACGGCGCGGATACCGGTGATACCTGTCTCTCTGACGCACAGATTGCAACCGTGCAGACAATCGCTGCGCCATTGCAGTTGCCGTATCCGCTCGCCAATGATGTGACGCAGTATGCGGGCTACAACATCCTCGCGGGTTCTGTTTTCGCTGGACCGTACACGACGCGCGATCTCGGCCAGTCGGCGGTGCCTTCGAATCCGGCAGGCAAGAAGGACGCGAACCAGTGGGTGACGGGCGATCAATGGGTCAAGTATTTCATTACGCGCGTGCCGACATTCGATTCGCTGACATTCGATCCTCTGAACCCCGGCGCCTATCAATCGAGGGTGCAGGCCGTATCAGCGCTGACGGATGCGACGAGCACGGACCTGAGCGCTTACCGCGCGAAAGGCGGCAAGATCATCATGACGCATGGCCTCGCCGATGAGATCGTCAGCACGGATTCGAGCACCGACTACTACAACGGACTTGTACAGCGCTTCGGGCAGGGTACGGTCGATGGTTTCGTGCGCTTCTATCTGATGCCAGGCGTCGGCCACGGTACAGGGCCGTTTCATCCCGCCATCGACTCGCTTTCGGCCCTCGATCAATGGGTGGAGAATGGGGTAGCGCCGGGAACGCTAACGATGACTGACCTCAATGCGGCAACGCGGGGAAGGTCGCGACCTCTGTGTCGATATCCATTGTGGCCGAGATACACGGGCGGCGACGCGAACACGGCGTCGAGTTTCGTGTGTGTGAGCGCGTAATAGGGGACGAGGCTACCTTGTTGCTCAGATCAATGTGGCTCGGATGCCGTTCTCGATTTCGCTGCTGTAAGCCCGATGTCGGGCGAAGGGCTGACCTGCGGCCGTGCTGTCGTCCAGTTCGCTCGTTCGCGCGAGGGGCGCGCCGGAGCTGGCAGCGATGAGCATCCTGCCAGGGCAATATCCACGTTATGGTTACCGCCGCATCCAGATCTTTCTGGAGCGGCAAGGCCGCGCGATGAGCACCGACCGGGCTTGGCGGCTGTGGCGTCTTGCCTTGCAGGTGCCGCGCAAGCGACCCCGTCGACGCGTATCGGTCATCGCCCTCGGCCGCAGCCGGCGACGGCGGCACGACACGTCGGGGCGTACGACTTCGTATTCGATGCGTGCGCCAACGGCCAACCGTTGATGTGTCTGACGGTGACCGATGAGTGCACGCGTGAATGCCTGGCAATCGTTGTGGCCCGATCGATTCATTCCGGACGTGGTATGGTTTTTCGCGAACTCATTCGAATGAAGATCGTCACTTTATGACCTACTCGATCGACGGCTAACAGGCCGTTGGAATATCTCGGTCGATCCTGCACGACGCAGGATTCCTAGACCAAGGAAGAAAGAGTAGATGCGAGGCGCTGACCCGCAAATGTCCGTCGATTCCTCGAAACCCGACATCCGGATGTCCGTGCGGAAGTGTGGGCGAACAGCTGATCATGGCCGAGATGGAATGGACACCGCCCTCGCTTCGGGGACGCAGGGCCCAGCAGATGTGCGGAGGTCCTCCAGAACCGATCGGCATCAGTGTGCCAGAGTGGCGTTTCGACACGTCCACTTGAGGAACGGAGGAATGGAATGAGTGCCTCCCACCGTGAGCGATTGGAGTTGAAGCCCGAAAGGTGGCTCATCGGGGGGCGACGACATCAAAGTGCCCAGAACGGAAGATCATAGAGATTTTCCAAAACCAGTCCGGAGGACCCTCATGACGCTTACGCCCGTTGGGATCGACATTGCAAAGAACGTGACGCAGATGCACTACGTGGATGAAGAGACCGGGGAGGTTGTGAACAAGCCGATCAAACGTGCGCAGTTCCTCGAGTATTTCGCGAATCGCGCGCCGTGCCTGATCGGGATGGAAGCTTGCAGCGGTGCGCATCACTGGGCACGGCAATTCACGAAGATGGGCCATCAGGTGAAGCTGATGCCGGTGGAGTTTGTGAAAGCGTTCAACATTCGCAATAAGAACGATGCGGCGGACGCGCGGGCGATCTGGCTAGCGGTGCAGCAATCGAGCAAGCCTGTCGCGGTAACGACAGAGATCCAGTAGGCGATGCTGGCGCTCCACCGGACGCGCGAACGACTGGTGGCGTTCCGCACGATGCGGATCAACGGCCTGCGCGGATTGCTGACCGGATACGGCGAAGTGATGGGCAAGGGACGGGCTGCGATAACGAAGGCGATTCCGGAAGTACTTGCACGGGTCGCGGATCGGTTGCCCGCGGTGCTCATCGATACCTTGCGCGAGCAGTGGAGCCGCGTAGCGGAACTGGACGGACAGATTGCCCGTATCGAGCGGCGGATGCGGGAATGGAAGAAAGACGATCGCGCGGTGAAGGCGATCAGCGAAATTCCGGGCGTGGAATTGCTGACAGCGACGGCGGCCGTCGCGATGATAGGCGACGTGAAGGCATTTAGATCTGGTCGCGAGTTCGCCGCGTGGGTCGGGTTGGTACCGAAGCAAACCGGGTCGGGCGGCAAGGTAAACCTGCACGGAATCAGTAAGCTCGGCGATACGTATCTGCGCACGCTGCTGACTCACGGTCCGCGCAGCGTGTTGACCAATGCCAAAGGAGCCCGGCCCGTGGATCGAGCAACTGAAGAAGCGGCGACCGTGGAACGTGGTGATCGTCGCGTTGGCGAACAAGATGGCGCGAACGATCTGGGCAGTACTGGCTCACGATCGACCATACCAGAAAGGATACGTGAGCGCGAAACCGGCATGACCGGTCAGCGCGGCACAGAAGGTAACGTTTAACACAGGGTGAACGCTTAAGGTTGCGCAGGCAACGTATGTGATGAGAAGACAGGTCGGACCGAGACTTGCTAAACCTGGATTTGGGGCAGAGCTTCGAGATCGCCGGAGGAATGAGGTGCGAGTCAGCGGATTTCATAGGGCGCCGCAGCGCAGCATCGGCTGCAATAAGTCCGGATATAGAGCTGCAACCCATCCTGTCAATGTTGGAACATGCGGATCTTGTGCAAACGAGTGGCTCTCATATAGCCCCAGATGGATGCTACGACGTACGGACTCGATATTGCAAAGCGGGTGTTCCAGCTGTCTGGGTCGACACCCAAACTGGCGAGATGGCGAATCGGCAGTTTGGACGAGACGATCTGATTACATTTATGGCGTGCCTAATTGCCCGGAGGGAGGGCGATGCCCATTCCATCTCGGCCGAACCCGTCCGCCGCCCCATCCCACGAAGTGAGAATGGCGGCCCGCCGGTCATCGGCTTATTATTCCAAAAGGTCGTTGAAAATTAGTGGGGGCAAAGATTCCGCTTGCCCAGCGAGAATCTTCATAACGGGAAAATGCCTTTCCGCAAGCCTATGCGGTCAGGTCTAGGCCACTTCGAGTGGACACACCATGCTTGGACCTCTGAGATTTTTCGTGCTGCTCTGGTCATTGGCGGTGATGGTGCCGACCGCGCTCGCGAGCACAATCGGTGTCGTCCTGCCTGGCTCATCCTTAGTGTTCTATCAAACATTGCTTAAGGGAATACAGCAGTCAGCCCATGATCATCATGTAGATCTGCTGATTCGCAGCCCGTCCGATGGCGAGTCGCTCAATACACCGAATATCCAGCTGCGCATTATCGAATACATGGTGACGCAGGGAGTCTCGGGCGTGGTATTGGCACCAGAACCATTGGCCGGCGACACGCGGGTTTCAGTCCCGGTCCCTGTGATCCTCGTGGATCGATACAGCTCCGATTACGACGGAATCTCAACCGTCTACACAGACAATTTCGGCGCTGGCAGGAAAGCGGCGCTCAGCCTGGTACCGGTTCTAAAAAGAGGCGCCAAGGTGGCAATGCTGCGGCTCGCGCCCAACGTGAGTTCGACTGTCGCGAGAGAAAGCGGATTCTTAAGCGTTGCCCGCAAAGAGGAATGGGATGTGGTAATCGATACCTACGTAGGGTATCGACCGCGCGATGCCGAAGTGCTGATCGCCGAGGTGATAAACAGCTACCCGGGCCGCCTCGACGCCGTTTTCGCGCCGGCTGAACCTATTGCCTACGGCGCTCTGCGGGTGATCGAGACCGCATCAATCGGCCAGCGCCCGCGCCTCGTGCTATTCGACTGGCGTCCGGAATTCCTGGAAGGACTCAAAAAAGGAATCGTACATGCCGCCATATTGCAGGACCCTTATCGTATGGGTTACCTCGCCTTGGCGTCCATGGTCGACGCACTGCAGGGCCATCCGCCACCCCGCAATCTCTTCGTCGACGTGGTCACCGTTACGCCACAAAACATGAACGATCCGGCGATCAGGTCGTTGTTGGCGAAATACGCCAGATAAGTGGCGCGATCCACGAGCGTCTTTGATACTGCTCCGCGCAATCAGAAAAGCGCAGCCCCGTCGGCGTCGCGCTGAAACGCTTCGCGGTCATTCCACCAAGGCGTTCGCGTACTCACGCATCTCGCGCTCATCGGCAACACCGTTCCCTGAGATAAGCATGAAGACATCGGACAGCCGACGAGGACTGGCGACGGTGCGGACGCGGGCGGCATAAAGGCGTCAGCAGCACCAAGGCTAGAGCGCGATTCGACTTTCCAAGTCCGTACGCTCCGTTCTATTTGAACGGAGCGTCGATGGCCAACAGGAGGTTCGAAGTGTTCGAGTACCGCCAAGTCCTTGTCCGTATGCGGCAAGGCGAGCCCGACCGTGACATCGTTCGCGGCGGCTTGATGGGACGCAAGAAGCTGACGACTGTGCGGCGCCAGTCCGCTTTACGACAGAACGGGTCTTCGCGTTGGCGACCCGTCGCATGTCTCGCCGCGGCACATGATTTGCTCGGCTTTGAAATACTCGTGTGAGTCAAGCGGGCAGGAACGGCGCTCGGCTGCAGTTCATTCTTATTATGATTGCATGGAAGAAGCGGCATAGACCGCGAAAATGGCAGGCACATGGTCGGCTCTCTCGCACCTTCTTCTACAAGCCGCAGAGCCCGACCACCTCCAAGGGTGGCTTGACATGGATATACAGCTTTCAACCACAGCATCGATGGCGGATACGGCGGAGAACGGACGATACATCGTTAATCTTCTTAAGAGTGCGGCGTCACTCGAACCCTTTCACGCCCAGTGGCAGAAGTTGCAAGCCGAATCTGAGGAGTATGGCCAGAATCTTGACTATCAGTACTGCGAACTAGCGGCAAAATGGACAATTGCCGAGGGTGGGATGGTTGCCATCGTCCTGGTCTACGACACCACTACACTGGTGGCGTTATGGCCACTTTCTATCAGGCGAAAAGGCTTGTTGCGGGTGGCTAGCGTACTGACCTGCGGGAGTAACGAAGAGTACGGGGTGCCACTGTTTAAGGGTCGGCCAACCGCCTCGGTGTGCATGGAGATTGTCCGTGCGGTCATGCATGTGCCAGCTGATGTCCTTGAGATTCCATTTGTCGAGGTTGGCAGCCTATGGTGGCAGGCACTGCAGACAACTCCGCAGTCATGGATACAGAATCTCTTGCCTGATCGACTGAACGTGCTTCCGGGATTTACTGCGGGCCTGCGAGGATTTAATCAATGGGAAGACTTCCTGCGCACGCTCTCGCCATCATTTCGGAGGAACCTGCGACGTTACAGAGACAAGCTGAATGCCGGCGGGAACGCCGAGTTCGGATGGTGTACGAATATCGACGATGCCGCCATGGTTCTGCACTGGCTGTTTGCCAACAAGCGGCAATGGGCGCTCGAACGGCGTTTGAGGGCGAGCTATCTCATGGATGACCGTGTCCAGGACTTCTTTATCGCTCTGGCAGCGAAAACTGACCTTGAGACCGTGCCGCTGGTCACCTTTGTGAAGTTCGACGGTGTGCCGATCTGCGCATCGATCAATCTCGTCGGGCCGCGCACTGTCGAATATTGGATCTTCACTTATGACGAAGCCTATAGCCGGTTCTCCGCGGGCAATCTTTTGACAGAGTTCGTCGCCAGGTGGGCCCACGCTAACGGCCGAGACCTTGATATGCGACCGTTATACAACGAGTACAAGACCTACTGGGTTACCCGGCGATCGCGTCACAGCACGCCGACGGTGATGCTCACTACTCGTGGTCGGCTTGGAGAATTTGCGTTGCTATTCGGTCAGATGTCCCGCGTGCGACGTGGACTGGGCCGGGTAGCCGCTTCTGCCCTCCGGTCCGCGAAGGCGCGCGCTGCGTGTCGGTGGCGCTCGCGGGCGCGGTGAATGCTCCCGACGTTCGAAGGGTCCCCTGGTCAGCCATGCCTGTCGGACGCACGCTGCATCATCCGCTTGCAAGGTATGCGCGATCGTCTCTGCTTACGCTGAAGGTGCAATCTTATGGCAACGGAACCTTACCTGACACTACACAACGAAGGCTCCGAGGAAAGTCCGATCACCCCGATGCCTGCGATAGTTTCTACCTCGCGTGCGGCGGCATCCGCAGCCTATTCGATTTTCCACGAACGTTGGTGGCTCGACATTGCGACAGACGGCCACTGGCACACAGCGGCGGTAATGCAAGGCAAGCGGGTGCTGGGCGAAATGCCGTACTATTTCGCTCGCAGAGGTGTGTGGCGCGTCTCGCGCCTGCCGCCACTGACGCGATCCCTCGGGCCAGTCATTGAGCCGATCGGAGTCGGCGGTCCTGCGGCCGAATTTCGTCACCGCATGCACGTGACAGCCCGCCTTATTGAGCAGTTGCCGAGGTTCGACAGTTTTTTCCAGGTTTTTGACCATCGCGTGAACGATGCGCTCGCGTTTGCGCTCCGCGGGTTCGACGTTTCGGCCCGATATACGTTTCATATCGCACCCGGTAGCACGTCAGCCGAGGCATGGGCAAGGATGAGTGGCAAGACGCGGAACGTGATCCGGCATGCAGCCACTCATCTGTCGGTACGGCCAATAGAACGGCCGAGCGAATTTCTCAATTTCTATGAGGCCAACCTCGCGGCGCGCTCGCGAACGAACGCTTATGGCACTATTGTCATGGGTGAACTTGTAAACGCTTTCGTTGAAAGACAAGCGGGGCGCCTGCTAGGTGCATATAGTCGGCGCGGACAGCTGGCCGGTGTGATAGGCATCGTCTGGGACTGCAACCACATGTACTATCTTCTTTCGTCCCGTTCACAGACCGCATCCGGCGGGGCAATTAGCCTTTTGATCTGGAAAGCGATCCAAGAAGCGATTGATCGCGAGCTGACGTTCGACTTTGATGGATTCTCTACCGCTGCCGCATACGCTTTTTTGAGCGGCTTTGGTGGAACGCTGAAGCAGCGACTTGGCGTAGAACGGCTTGGTACTGTCTACTCTGTTGCGAGAACAATCCGGCGCGGTGTGTTCCACAGGTCGAGTGAAGCGTTCTCAGCGAATCTCTGATCCGAGTTGCGGGAGAGCGTGAGCCAGTTCTGCGCGAGTCAGGAGCGGGGCACGCGGCAAACCTCCAGCTTCGTGCTCTCAGGCGTGAGATCGGCAATAGCGTGAGCTACGCTCAGTCGTGGTTCGCTGCGTGACATGAACGAACGGCCCTGACGATGGAGGGCGTAGTGAAGCGGCAGACGCCGATCGTAGATTCCGATCGCTGACGAGTTCAAGATCCATCTCATGAAGAACCGCCATCGGCTGCTGGCGAGGTTGACCCGGTTGAGCAGACAGATCGGCAGTCGGAGATGAATGTGATTTAGCCTCCATCGAGCGTTGAGCGGCGGGTTGTCCATGGACGGGCAGGGGGCGCCTCTGTCGGCCGTGACGCTGCCCGGCGGTGGGCAACCCGCGATGCGAGGTCGGTGGATGTGGCGCATGCAGGTTTTCAAATTCGAGCGGCAAGCAGTAACCGATGCTGCTGTGCAGGCGGCGTACTTTTTACCAGCCTTCCATGAATGAGAACATCCGTCGACGCGCCTGCTCATGAGTGGCGAAGTGCAGAGCGAAACCGGCGATACTGGATCGGGTTTCGGAGCGTCTGCCGACCGTATTGATCGACGCGATGCGCGAACAACGGAGCGGCTAAACGCAGTTGGACGTAGAGAATAAAATTCTCGATCGGCACCACCACGAGATGGCCACGGATGACGCGTGAGCCCATCTGGCTCCACAGTGAAGTCTGTTGCGAGATCTCGGTATTTTGCTGGATTGCCGGATTCCCGCCTCGAGCCGGAATGGTCCGTAGACCAGCTTATCCTTCAGCAACGTGTAGACGATGAGCTTGCCCTGCTCGGACGGATCCCTACCGCGCCGCGCCCAGTTTTGCTGTCGCCGTTCTGGTTGCCAAAATGCTCCGGATGATCGCAAGGGAATAGTCGGCCACCGGACTCGAGGTTTGTCGAAGCGGCGCGGAAAACGCCGGAGTTCGCACGCCAAGGCGTCTGCAAACTGTCGAGAGGTAAGGTTTGCCCGATCCGGCGCACTGCGCCACAGCACTGACGATTGCGGCATCGCCAACGTGCTTGCGAAGCCATTCGAGCGTTTGCCGATCTTTCTCGTTATAGACCCTGACCAAGTGCTCCATTGCGCCTCCCGAAGTGCTGTATATAAATACAGTACTGTAAATTTATACAGTTTCCGGTTAGATGGCAAGGACTCGTGGTTGCGTCATGCGAGCGTGCCCACCAGATCGTAGGCACCATAGCGCCCACCCGTGCGAAATAAAGGGCGCTAACGAACGTGTCTGTTGACTTTGTATTCCGTATCGCCGGTTGTTCCGCTTTTCCTGCCGTGATCCACGCGGCACGCGGGAGCCCGTCCATACGGGTAGGGGTGGATGTAAAACGGAGGGGCGTTGTCGTCGGACCGATAATGGTCTATATTTGGTCTTATCAGACCTGCAATGGAGTATCGGATGCATATCGCCGATCACGTAAAGCCAATCAGCTACCTCAAGAGCGAAGCGGCACAAATCGTCAAAGACCTGACCGATTCGGGAGAGCCGCTCATCATCACGCAGAATGGCGAAGCAAAGCTGGTTGTTCAGGATGTGCGGACGTATGAAGCCACGCAACAGACAATCGCACTCTTGAAGATCCTGGCCATCGGCCAAAAACAGATCGACCGCGCCGATCACATAGATGGCGACGAATTCTTTGCGGAGCTTAACGAACTCGACCGCCAAGAGAAGCTTCGCTAATGTCAGCCCCGCTGTTGAAGTACCGCATCCTGCCGACGGCCCGAATCGGCATCGATGAGCTGAGAAGTTACATAGTTCGAACGTTCGGGTGGGAGACATGGAGACAGACGTCGGTGCAGCTCCAGCAAACTGTCGCGCACATCCGTCAGTTTCCCGAAAGCGGCCACACCCCCGCTGAACTCGATGGCTTCGTCGATGACAGTTTTCGACAGGCCCTCTCTGGCAAGAATCGGATCATCTATCAGGTGAGGGACGATACCATTTACATTCACCTTGTCGTTGACACTCGACGCGATCTGTTGGGCCTTCTCCAAAGAATCGTGCTGCGGCTGCTATAAGCCACAGCGACGTGACGCGGCCGACACGGGAATCAGGAGTCCTTGACCTGAAGAACGAGTATTCCGAAAGCGAGCTTGAAGAGGCACTCATCCACCGTTCGAGGATTTTTTCTTGAGCGGAGCGGCGCCTTCACGTTAGGCGGGCGACAGCGAAGGTAACACGTCGGTGACAGCTGGCTTTGGGTTGCAAACAGAGCCATTACGATAAGAAAACTTACCGCAATAGCATAGGTCGGGGCAGGCGCAAGGCGCCGCTAGAATGTCGCGAAACGTTGACACTTGCGGGTAGGCCGACGCGGGTACAGTTGCTATCCTTGCCTTGCGGCTCAGAGGCGAGAACCGACCATACCTGCCCGGTTGCCGGGATCCGGTGCATATCCTTGAGTCCCGCAATCACATGCGGCCGCTCCGCATGAGACGCTGCAAGTACACGGCTCTGCACTCACCGGGGAAAGAAACCCATGCGACAAACCGGGGAAAATCCGGCCTTAGTGCGTCCTCACGACCTCTCCGATTGCATTGAGGAGCCGGCCCCAAGGCAAACGCTTTCATCATCGGCGCCCCTGGTCACCGTCGTCATGGCGAATTTCAACGGAGAGAAATGGATTGGTAAAGCTATCCAATCCATGAAGGAACAGCGCCTGACAGACTGGGAACTTATCGTTGTCGATGATGCATCCACCGACGCAAGCGTAGAAGTTGTCCGTTCCGCGGCGGCTGACGATCCGCGTGTCGTTCTTCTCACCTCCTTGTCTAACGCCGGCCCCTCGGCCGCCCGTAATCGCGCACTGCTCCAGGCAACCGGTCGCTGGATTACGATTCTCGACAGTGATGACCTTCTTGCCGAAGAGCGCCTTGAGTCACTGGTGAAGAATGCCGAGTCGGACGGTGTCGCAATTGCGGCAGATGACTTGCTTATAGTCACAGAGAGCGGCTCGCTCACCGGGCATTCCCTGCTCGACCTGCGGACGCGTCGGATTTTCGATGCCGTGGAACTGGTGGAAACGCCTCGGCTAGGCTATCTCAAGCCCGTAATCAAGGCTGAACTCTTATCCGGAGTTCGATACGACGAGCGCATGCGATGGGCCGAAGACTTCGATCTTCTTTTGCGCACGTTGGTGAAGCACGATGCGAGAGTACTCGTCTATCCGCCTATGGGTTATCACTATCGGCGGCGCGATGGTTCACTGTCTACTGACAAGTCAGCAGATCGACAGTCGCTCGTCGGTATGATGGACGCGACAGCCAGGTTCGTCGCGTCACACCCGATTTCCGCGCGATTGGCGGACGCCTGTGCGCGTCGGCGTCGGTCGCTCGAAACTTCGCTTCGCTGGGTCGACGTGACCGAGGCTGTCCACCAGAAACGCCTTGCCGCAGCCGTTAGGTACGCAATTGATCATCCGCAGGTCCTCCGTTGCGCCTTGCAGTTCGCTAGGAAGCGCCTAAACCTTCTCTTGCGTGCCGACAAGCGCCGCGCCGGGAAATTATGGCTCTGAACTACGGGCTTCATGCCGTGAGTCCCGGGCAACCCGAGCCCCATGCCAGGTATCAGAGATTGGGGCACAAATGCATCGCGCCACTCACGAGTGCCCCCCGCGCTTGAGCGTTCTTGCCACGGAGTGCATCGTGCTTTGGCGTTGCACGCCGATGTGTTGTTTCGTAAGCGGTCAGTAATCCACGTCCTTCTTAGATGTCGATAGAGACGCGGGAGACTACCGTCGGGCGGGCCGAACTGCGAGGTAAGGCGCGCGCGCTAAGGCCGGTTCGGGGCGCCTCGCTATCCGCTCACGTACTCAGGCGTCGCCAGGCATGTCGCGACAGTTTCGAAGCTTGTCCGGTTTATGGACAAGCTCCTGGATTTCATGGTCGAGTACCGCTTGTGTGTCGACAACGCCACGTTTAGGCTTTCGGAGTCACCGTCCAGTACGCGCGCAACTTGAGCCAGGCTGAGTCCGAGTGTGCGCCTAGGATTTATCAATCCCTGCTGCTCGTATAGGCGCAAAGCCTTGATCGATACGCCAAGCCGTCTGGCCGCTTCCGAAGCATTCAGCCACGAATTAGAAGAGCAAATAAGTCCATCGTCCTTGTGTTGACCAGGTACAGCCGGCATGAGGGCGGCCCCAAGGGCAGAGTCAACACATTATCGGACTGTTTCCCGGGACAGTGCCCGTTTGCTCACCACCATTACCGACCCGGCGTGGATGAATCAGGCATGTTCCTGGGCAGCAGCGCGGCGAAGTCGTCGACGGTCTGCGGGAGCGGCAGACATCGGAGCAGCCAGGTGAGGTATCGATATGGATCGATCCATTGGCTTTTGCCGACTGGACCAGCGAGTAGATGTTTGCGCTGGTGTGTGCGCCGGCAACCGTATCCGCAAACAGGAAGCCCTTGCGTGCAACGACAAACGCCTGATCTCGTTTTCACACGCGTTGTTCGAGATTGGATAATCGCCGTTCTCAATGTAGCGGCTCAGTTTGTGCCACTGCCGATTCACAAATTGCAGCGCTTTGCCCAGCATGCTCCCAGGCACGACGGCAGGAAGATGCTCAATCAACAGTTGCTCGATGATGGCGAGCACGCGTACGCTATAACGGCGGCGTAATCGAGCCGGCGAGCGGCGCTCCACTTCGCACTTCGCGCCTCAGCCGGAACAGCTTGCCGATGAGGTTGATGAAGCGCGTTGACAGCAGGTCCGGAGTGCGAGCGGCTTTGGGCACCGTATCCGCCGCCTTGACGATGTACGCGCCCGCTATGCGCGTATCCAAAGGAGGCTATCTACAAGGGCTCCGGAAGCATTGATGACGCTTCGAACTTTGCTTGCCGGTGAAGTGAGGTCGGTCGTCAATAGTGGAGAGCAATGGATTAAGCCGCGAGTTGCGTTTGATAAAATCGCTGAGCATCACAAGTCGGAACTGCGTATCGAGGAGCACTATACGAACACCACTGGTTTAACCGATCACGTGTTCGCGCTGTGCCACTTCTTGGGCTTTGACTTTGCACTGCGTATTGCCGATCTAACCGACAAGGGATACGGCCACAACCAGACCCAATGCTGCGCGCAGCCCTGCCTCGAAAGGGTAAATCGAGCCGGCCATCGAACCGAAGATGGTTACTCCCAAGACCGCCCGCTTGCCGAGCCGAATTGAGTGCTGCCGCCGGCAGACCTGCGCGATGTGGCTGAACCGTCTCGAGCCCAAGCGCAGTGGCAACCGGCGAAATGAAGCCGGTTGCCAGGCCCAACGCCAGCATGGGCACCACGGCAAATGTATAAGCTTGGACAGCTGCGGTGAACCAGAGACCGATGGAGCCTGCGGCACAGGTGCCGAAAGCGGCGATCATCGTCCACGTGGAGCCATATCGGTGAGCCAGGCGACTAGGTGCGGAGGGCGACTCGACGTACGGTCCTCAGGGCGAGACGCTCGCTGGGCATCGGCACGCGGTGCTCGTACGTATTGCTGAATTGCAGGCCAAGCTTTGCGGCAATCGCGGACAAGATCGCATGGTACGAGACCGCACCGACGAACGCGACACGGCATGACGACCGGAATGACCGGGCTTCGCTTATCCGACCTGCCGCGCTGCCCGAATGCGCTCGCCCTCGTCGCCGAGATCCCAGAACAGGCCGGCCATAATCTGCAGGCCTTCCCGGGCGACGCTACCGAGCATGTGTTCGTTCGGTGCATGCTGCGAGCAGGCCGGATACGAATGCGGGACCCACAGCGTCGGCAGCCCGAGAATGTCGGCGAACACGTCATTGGGCAGCGAGCCACCGAGATTCGGCAGCAGCGCCGGCGCCTTGCCGAGCGTCGTCGCGATCGAGCGTGCGCCCCAATCGACCCACGGGTCGTCCGGGTCGAGCCGCGTGGCTTCCATGAAGCTCGTATAGGGCGACACCTGCACGTCGGTGAATCCGTGTGCTTCCAGATGTGCGCGCAGATGATCGAGGAAATGCGCCGCGTCGCTGCCGACCACAAACCGCATCTGACAGTGCGCGTGCGCGTGGCCGGGAATCGCGTTGGCCGGCCTTTCCGGATTGCCCGTCTTGAAAGCCAGAACTTCGAAGCTGTTCCAGCCAAACACGCGCTCGACCGGCGTGAGGTCCTCTTCGCCCCAGTCGGTATCGATGGCGGGATCGTTCGGGCCACCGCCGACCGACAGCGACGCGAGCGCGGCGCGCACGACTGGTGGAATGGCCGGCGGACGCAGGCCGGCGACGCGGATCTGCCCGCGCTCGTCGACGATCGACGCCAGCGCGTGCACGAGCCGGATGCCGGGGCTGCGTAGCAGGCCGCCCCAGTTGCCGGAGTGATGAGCGCCGTCACGCAGCTTCACCGACAGCGTGAAGTTGGCACTGCCGCGCGAGCCCATGAAGAGCGTAGGGCGTGTGGCGCTCACACGCGGCCCGTCGGACGCGATGAACAGGTCGGCGCGCAGCGCGTCGCGGTTCGCCGCGCAGATGTCGGCGAGTCCGGGCGAGCCGGCTTCCTCGCCCATCTCGACGATCGCCTTCACGTTGTAGCCGAGCTTGCCGCCGCGCACGCGCAGCACCTGCGCGAGTGCGGCGAGGTTGATAGTATGCTGCCCCTTGTTGTCCGCGGTACCCCGGCCATACCAGCGGTCGCCGTCGACGGTCAACGTCCACGGCGCAAGGCCGGTATCCCACTGTGCATCGTAGCCGTGCACGACATCGCCGTGTCCGTACGTCAGCAACGTGAGCATGGCCGGATCCTCGATACGTTCGGCGAGCAGGAACGGGCCGTGCCCCGGCACGGGGTTCGGCACGCAGCGGCAGGTGAACCCCAGCGCTTCGAACGCGGGAATCAGGTTCCCGTCCAGATAGGCCTGCAGAGCGGCCAGGTTGTCGCTCGCCTGGCTCTCGGTGCGGTGCGCGACGCGCTCGCCGAGCACTTGCCCGAAACTGCCGTCGTCGAAATATCCGGTGGCGTACGCAATGGCTTGCTCGCGGCTCATGAAGTCAGTCCTCAGTGGGGTCGTGGTCGGTTCAGTTCGTGAAGGGAAGGGGTGCCAACGCGGGAAGCCCGAGGCCGGGTTCCGGCGTGAGGGCCGATGCCAGCAGCTGGCGCGTGTATGGGTGAGCAGGGCGCTCGAAGAGCGTCTCGCGATCGGCGAGTTCGACGATCTGTCCGCGGTACATCACGGCGACACGGTCGGCAAGGTGCTCGACCACGCCGAGATTGTGGCTGATGAACAGATAGCTGAGGCTGAACTCCGTCTTCAGGTCGAGCAGCAGGTTCAGGATCTGCGCCTGTACCGATACGTCGAGCGCGGAGGTCGGCTCGTCGCAGATGAGGATCTCGGGGCGCAGGATCAGCGCGCGCGCGATCGCCACGCGCTGACGCTGGCCGCCGGAGAGCTGCCCTGGATACTGGTCGTGCGTGCGCGCGGGCATGCCTACGAGATCCAGCATGCGACGGACCTCGGTCTGCTGGCTGGCAGCGCTGCCTTCGCCGTGCAGTTTCAGCGGCAGCGCGACGATCTGCGCGACCGTCTTGCGCGGATTCAGCGACGAGTATGGGTCCTGGAAAATCGGCTGGATGCGGCGCGCCATCGCGCGCCGTCCGCGCGGATCGATTTCCCTTCCGCCGATCAGCACGTGGCCACTGGTCGGTTCGAGCAGGCCGAGCAGCATCTTTGCGAGCGTACTCTTGCCGCAGCCCGATTCGCCGACCAGACCGAGGGTCTCGCCGCGGTACAGCCGCAACGATACGTCGTCCACCGCGCGCAGTTGCGTGGCGGAGCCGAACAGCCCGCGCCGTAGCGTGAACGTGCGTGCCAGCGAGATGAGTTCGAGGGCGATGTCGTCGCGCATCACAGCACCTCCGCCAGCGTGGCTGACTGGCCGGCCGCGAGTACGCAGCGCACTCGGTGGCCGCCTTCGATTTCGAGGTAAGGTGGTGGGCGCGTGCACGCGTCACTCGCATGCGCGCAGCGGTTCGCGAACGCGCAGCCCGACGGCTCGCCGAGCAGTGACGGCACGACGCCTGGAATGGCGGTCAGGTGTGTGCCGGGCCGCTGCCGGCCGCGTACCGGGATGCAGTCGAGTAGTCCGCGCGTATACGGATGCGCGGGGCGCGCGAACAACGTGCCGACCGGCGCGGTCTCGACGAGCTTGCCGGCGTACATCACGGCGACGCGGTCGGCGATGCGTGCGACGACGCCTAGGTCGTGCGTGATAAACAACACGGCGGTGCCGAACTCCTGCTGCAGCTCGCGCAGCATGCGCAGTATCTGCGCCTGGATCGTCACGTCGAGCGCGGTGGTCGGCTCGTCGGCGATGATGAGGTCGGGTTCGCACATGAGTGCCATCGCGATCATCACGCGCTGCCGCAGGCCACCCGACAACTGGTGCGGATACTGGCCGAGCCGCTGCGCGGCGCTCGTCATGCCGGTGCGCTCTAGTAGATAGACCGCACGGTCGCGCGCCTGCGCGCGCGTCACGCTGCGATGCTGGCGCAGCGCTTCGACGAGCTGGCTGCCGAGCGTATGCGACGGGTTCAGCGAGGTCATCGGTTCCTGGAAGATCATCGCGATCCGGTTGCCGCGCAGCTTCGCCATCTCGCGGTCGTTCAGGGCGGACAGATCTTGGCCGTCGAGCCGCAGCCGCTGCGCGGTACGCTTGGCCCGGCGGGGCAGCAGCCCCATCAGCGCGAGCGACGTCATCGATTTGCCACAGCCGGATTCGCCGACGAGGCACAGCATCTCGCCACGTGCGATCTCGAGGTCGATGCCGCGCACGGCGCGCAGCGGGCCGTGCGGCGTGGGCAATTCCACCTGCAGATCTTCCACTTCGAGCAGCGCACTCATCACAGGCTCCCTCCGCTACGGCCGTCAGACGCGTTCAGGTCGCGCAGGCCATCGCCGACCAGATTGATCGCGAGCACGAGCACCGCGAGCGCGACACCCGGAATCACAATGACCCACGGCTGGAAGAACATGTACGTCTTGCCCTCGGAGATCATCAGCCCCCACGACGGCAGTGGCGGCGGCACACCAAGTCCGAGAAACGACAGCGCGGCTTCGAGCAGGATTGCGTGGGCCATTTCCAGCGTCAGCACGACGATCAGCGCATTCGCTATGTTCGGCAGCAGCTCGCGCAGCAGGATGTACGGCGTCGAGGCACCGATGGCCTTTGCTGCGGCCATAAATTCCGCGTCGCGCAGTTGCTGGGTGACCGAGCGCGACACGACTGCGAAGCGGTCCCAGATCAGGAAGCCCAGCAGCAGGATGACGGTTTTCAGCGAGGTGCCGATCAGCGCCGACAGCGCGAGCGCGACGAGGATCACGGGCATCGCGAGGCGCGTCGTCAGCACGTAGCTGATTGCGCTGTCCGTGCGGCCGCCGAAGTAGCCGGCCAGCACGCCGAGCGTCGTGCCGATCAGGCCGGACAGTGCGGCCGCGCCGATACCGATCAGAAGCGACACGCGTGCACCGTACAGCAGCCGGCTCAGGTAGTCGCGCCCCAGCTTGTCGGTACCAAGCGGGTGATCCCAGCTCCCATTCGCATGCCATAGGGGCGGAATCAGACGGCTGCCGAGATCCTGCGCATAAGGGTCGTGGGGCGCGAGCCATGGTGCGAGCAGCGCGGCCAGTACGATCGCGCCAAGCAGCACCGCGCCGATCGCGAGGCCGCGATGGCCGACCACTCGCCGCAGCGCACGATGCCAGGCAGGCGCCGGCACGAGCGGGTCGAGCGAGGTGGCGTCGCCGCACGGGGAAGAGAATACTGTCGTCATGGCGAGTCCTCGGGTTAGCCGGCGCGAAGGCGCGGATCGAGCGCGGCGTTCGCCACATCGGCGAGAAAGGTCAGGCCGATGTAGAACATCGCGATCAGCAGGACCACTGCCTGCACGACCGGAAAGTCGCTGCGGCCGATCGCGTCCCACGCGAGCTGGCCGAGTCCCTGCAGCGAAAACACCGACTCGATCACGACCGAGCCGCCGAGCATGAAGCCCAGCTCGACGGCCGTGAGCGCGACCACGGGAATCAGCGCGTTGCGTAACGCGTGGCGGAAGATCACGCGCGCCGGAGACAGCCCCTTTGCGCGCGCGGTGCGGATGTAGTCGGCACCGAGCACATCGAGCATGCCGGCGCGCGTGAGCCGCATCATCGACGGTGTCGCGTAGTAGCCGAGCGCGATCGCGGGCAGCACGAAGTTCTGCCAGTGCGCATTGCCCGCCACCGGCAGCCAGCGTAGCCAGACCGAGAAGACGAGGATCAGCGCGAGGCCGAACCAGAAGCTCGGCATCGCCTGGCCGATGACTGCCACGAACAGCGACAGCCGGTCAATCCACGTGTCGCGGAAGATCGCAGCCAGCACGCCGAGCGGAATCGCGATGACCACGCCCAGCGCGAGCGATACCGCACCTAGCTTCAGCGTGACCGGCAGGCGCTGGCCGATCAGGTCCATCACCGTGTCCTGGAAGAAAAACGAGCGGCCGAAGTCCAGATGCACGGCGTGCCACAACCAATCCAAGTACTGTGCCGGCAGCGGCCGGTTGAGTCCATACTGCGTGCGGATTTCCTCGACCTGCTGCGCCGACGCTTCGGGGCCGGCGATCGAGGTGGCGAGGTCGCCCGACAGATGCAGCAGCGCGAAACTGACGAGTGACACGGTGAAGGCGACTGCGAGCGCAAGCGCAAGGCGGCGGGCGATATAGGCGAGCATGCTCGGCTCCGAGACGTGGGTTACTTCCAGCTGGCTTGATAAAAACGCGGCAGCTCGTCGGGCCACGGCTGGAAGTTCAGGTCCGCCGTGAATGCATAGTTCGTCGAGTACGAGAACAGCGGCGCCCAGTACGCCTGCTCGCTGATGCGTTTCAACGCGGCTGCATAGTGGGCCTTGCGCTCGGCGGGATCGTTCGAGGTATCCGCGATGCCGATGTCCTTCATCACGGCCGGATCCTTCGCGGTGTCGTCGGGGCCGCCCTTGAAGAACGCGCCGAGCGACGCGGAAGCATCGTTGACGGAATACGAACCCCACGCCTGGAACGACATAGGCGTCTTGCCGGCGCGATACGCGGTGCGCAGTGCCGCATACTGCAGGAAATGCAGGTGCGCGACGATGCCAACCTTGCGCAGGTCGCCGATGATCGCTTCCGCGTAGTCGCGCTCGCGGTATGCGTACAGGTCCGTCTCGAATCCATTCGGGTAGCCGGCTTCCTTCAGCAGTTCCCGAGCCTTCGCCGGGTCGTACCCATACTTGACCGCGACGCCCGTATCGCAGCCGAACTGCGTGTGGAAGCACGGCGCGTAGATCGGCTGGCTGCCGCCGCGCACAAGGTCGTTGGCGAGCGCCGCACGATTGACTGCATAGTTGACGGCCTGCCGAACGCGCACGTCCTTGAACGGCGAATTGGGCGCCGACGTGCCCTGGTCGTCCATCGTCAGGAAGCCGATGCGCATCGTCTCGCCGCCGGTGACCGTCATGTTCGGCGTCGCTTTCAGCGATTGTGCCTGGTCGGCCGGCACGCGCCAGATCCAGTCCACGGCGCCCGTCATCAACTGTGCGGCGCGCGTTTCCGGGTCCCGGATCACGACGAAGCGGATCGTGCCAATCTTCGGTTGTCCGAGGGGGCTGCCGCTGAAGTAGTTCGGATTCTTGACGAGCGTTACCCCGCTGCCCGGCTGGATCGACGTGACGCGATAGGGGCCGGTGCCGACCGGCGCCTTGCTGAAGCCTTCCGGACCGACCTTGCGGAAATACGCTTCCGGATAGATCGGCAACGGCCCAGCGAGGTATTGGAGCGCGGCCGGAAACGGCGCTTTGAGCTCGATGCGTACCTGGTAGTCACTGACTTTCTGTGCACTCCTGATCCAGTCCACGTTCTGCCGTGTGATGACTTTCGAGTCCGGCGCGGTCATGTAGTTGAACGTGAACGCAACGTCAGCCGCGGTGAACGGGTCGCCGTTCTGGAACTTGACGTCGTGACGCAGGTCGAGCAGGAGCGAGGTCGGCGATTCCCACTTCCATGCCGTGGCCAGTTCCGGCTTGAATTGACCTGTCGCGGGGTCCTCGTAGATCAGGTTGTCCCAGATCAGATGCGCGAGGATCACCCCTTCGCGCAGGTTGTTCTGATATGCGGACACATTCTCGACTTCGCTGTCCGATGCATAGACCAAGGTGTCGTGCGCCTTGTCCGCGAATGCCTGGGTTGCGCACAGCAGCGACGCGACGGATGAGCAGGCGAAGAGGCGGGCGGCATTCCGGATTCGACCGGCGTGAAGCTTCATGGATAGGTTCCCCGAAACAGGACTTCACTGTTGAACTTGGCAGGCTCGTGTCGAGAGTATCCGGGGAATTTTGTTGCGACTATGATCGAATAAATAACCTTGCGTTGCCGAAACGGCAATTCAGCCGCGGCGCCGGCGGCGCACTTCCGATCCACTGGAGCGGACATGAAACAGCATCACCTGCAGGAAACGGCGCTGCGTTACTTTCTCGACGTCGTTCGTACCGGCTCGGTGAGCGTGTCGTCGGAGCGGCTGAACGTGGCCGGCTCCGCGATCAGCCGCCAGATCGCGGGCCTCGAAAGCGCGCTTGATACGGCGTTGTTCGAGCGCCGCTCGCGCGGCATGATCGCCACCGCGGCGGGGGAAATGCTGGCGGCATACGCATCGCGCGTCGCACTCGAAGCGGACCGCATCGTGCAGGACATCGAGGCGCTGCAAGGGGTGCGGCGCGGCAAGGTTCGCCTTGCTTCGTCGGATGGCGGGGCGATCGAGTTTCTGCCACACGTGATGGCGGCCTTTCGTGCCGATTATCCGGGAATCCATTTCACCCTCGCGGTCAGCGCGCCGGCGGAGGTCACGCGGCGTGTGCGCGAAGGGGATGTCGATATCGGCCTCGTCTTCAGTCGTACCACGCACACCGACATCAAGGTCGCGCATCGCAGCCGCGCGCCGGTGATGGCCGTGATGCGTCGCGGACATCCGCTCGCCCGTTTCGAGCGCGTGAGCCTCGCGCAACTGTGCGGGCACCCGCTTGCGCTGCCCGATACCAACACGACGATACGGCAACTCTTCGACATTGCTGCCAGCCAGCAGCGACTCGTTTTCGAACCGGTGGTCGTCAGCAACTATGCCGAGCCGCTGCACAATCTCGCGGCGCTGACGGACACCGTGTCGATCGCGGCCGAAGTGACGATCCGGCATCGCGCCGCGCGCGGCGAACTGGTCGCGGTGCCGATCCGCGATCGCGGGTTGGGCGAACGGTACATCGAGGTGCAGACGCTGGTCGGCCGCACACTGCCGAAAGCCGTGCAGATTTTCCTCGACTTTCTGTGCGCGCAGCTATAACACGACGCGTCACCGCGCCCGGAGTGCAACTGCTTAGACGGGCCACTCGGTCGTCGACAGGATTTCACGTAACACGATGAAGGTCCAGATCTGCCGCACGCCGGGCAGTAGAGCAGCTTTTTTCGCGTGCAGCCAATTGAAGCTGTCGCTGTCGCGCGTGCGAATCAACATGAAGTGGTCGAATTCCCCGGTCACGACGTGGCATTCCCTATAGCCGGGGATCTTCTGCGCGGCCTTCCCGACTCGGTCACCGAATCCGGCGTCGAGCGGTCCAGTCCGGCCGCTGCGGGACTGCACGAGGAGCGGTTATTTTCATTGCGTATCGACGTTGTTTCGGGACATTCTGGTAGGCAGAAAGTGAAGGTTCGCACCATAAAGTTAGGATTGTGGATTTTTTTGCAACCCGGTCGGGGCAGGATTCCCTACGATTCTGACAGCGCACGTGTGCTCGACGCCATTTACGATCTGATGCTCGAAACAATCACCCGGCGTCGTGCCCAACAGCCTGCTCGGAAGGCCCTGACCTACCTGCGCGAGCAGTGGCCGAAGCTGATCCTTTATGTCGAGCACGGAGACTGGCCCATATCGAACAATGCCTGTGAGAATTCGATCCGTCCGTTTGTGATCGGGCGCCGCGGCTGGCATTTCGCGGACACTGTCGACGGCGCGGCTGCGAGCGCCAGTCTTTACCCTCTCGTCGAAACCTGCAAAGCCTGTCGAATCCATCCGTACCGCTACCTCACCTTGCTGTTCCAGCGACTACCTCTAGCAAAGAACGTCGACGACTACGCCGCGTTGCTTCCGTGGAGCATGTCAGCTCAGTCTGGATGACTTATAGATTTGCGCGTAGGAAGTCCACGACCTCATTGTCGATCTGGCGATGAATCTCCACACGATCGATCCCGGGCGCATCCTGACAGATCAGTGCCGCACTGGCTGCAACCGAGGCCGGACATGGATCAACGAAAACGAAGTGGTTGCCTGGCACGATGTGGACTGCGGGCGGTGTGGGCAAGCCTGACACAACGCCAAGAGAGTTTCTCGCAGAACCAAGATAGCTGTCGTCCTGCGGTCGATAGAGCATCGTCGGTATGCGCACAGCGGACAAGCCAGATGCCTCAAACATCATCGCCAGTGGATCCATCAGCACCAAGGCCTTTAGGCGGCGATCAACGGGCGGTTGCCAGGCTACCAGGTCAGCGGGTACGGCCGCTTTGCCTTGGGTGCCGTGCGCACCATTGCTGGTTGCTGGACGCGGACACGATCCCGGATCATCGTGATCTGCGCAGTACGCACTGGCATACGCAAAATCGGGTTTCGCTCCCGCCAGAATCAGCGCAGTGTAGCCACCGGCTGAGTATCCGATCATGCCAATTCGACCGACATCGGCGCTCGCTGAAAACCGTGGATCCGCGAGGACTGCATTGAGCGCAGCCTCTGCCTGCCGGGGGCGATCAATCAGAATCTGGGCCTGGGATGGCGCTCGGGGATAGCCTGAAGCGTCCCCAACGTGCGTCGGCAAGACGACGATAAATCCGGCGCGAGCCAGAGTTATGGCCAATTCACGGTGGCTGAGGGGACCGCCGCCTCGTCCATGTGAAATCAATACAACGGGGAAGCGGTCATCTGGTACGGGCGAAGCATCGCGCGTCGCCTCAACAGTGAACGGGCCCGCTTGCCACGGAACCTCACGCTCACGCGTAGGGTAAAAGATCAACGTGTTGAAAGGGGCAGCTTCGTTCACCCCCGTGAGCCGGATTACCCCTGCGTTAAAGGCGGCCGGATCAGCCAGCGCGGAACACGTAGATACGGTCGCCAGTACGAGAGGCACTATCCAACGCATGTCACTACTCCTCGTCAGCCAGAATGAGAGGCGAAGGATATCAGAGCGTTCTTACACGTTTGATGACCGAGGGGCGTCGTTTATCGATCGCTTACGGTCAAAGTGAAGCCACAACGTACGCGATCCGGGCGCAAGCACATGGTGACCTGCTGGGAGTGTGGTCTGCGCCCCGGCATTGCTTCCCTTTACCCGGACTTCCAGTTCACCTGCTCAGGCGCCATACGGGAGGACGTTGCCATACTCCTCGCATTCTGCCGAGCGAAGACCATCGGGCGGGCTCGAGGCGGGCGTTCTGGCTGTTTTCTCCGCATACGCTGCTCGAAGGCCGCACGCCGGCAGAGATTTTTATCGACGATCCGGCCCGCGTGATCGCTGCTGCTCGAGAGGAATTCCAGTTCGATCGCGATGCGACATGGTGAATCGCAAACCGGCCACCGCCGGTCGGCAGGATTCCGATACCGCGTTTGCCTGGCACTCTGCGGACCGGGGCTGCGGCACGCCGAGGGTACAACGAGCAGCAGACGGCCTCCTGGCTGATACACTGGCAGCATATTTTCCCTATGCCAATCCATGACCGTGCAACGCATCGAAAACGACCATGAGTACCGACGGGCGCTCAGAACCGCGTCTATGCTGGTTGACCTCGATCCGGCGCCCGGTTCGCCGCATGGCACTGTCAAGTTGAGGTGCGTAGGCTACGTGTCTGTATACCGCGTAGGTATCCTTATCAGATAACTCGTTCGACTGCGGTTGCGGTAGCCCATTTATGCCATGTGGCGAGGCGTTCTTTTAGTATGGCGCGATGACATGCCGCGTTCATCTGATGTCTGGGCAACGCGAAGTGCTGCCGGATCGGGCCGAAGCATGAGAAAAACGCCTGCGTGCGACGCGCGTCACGAAAGCCGCACATCTGGTGTTCGCGCCTGCGGGTTGGCTGGTGGCTGTTCTCGGCGCGGTTGTTCAAGCGAGCAGCCGCTTTGACGAAGACGTGCTTTACCTGAGCGAGTTCAGGAATGTCAGCCTTCGCCGCCGGATAACTGCGCAGTTGATCGGTTACGATCTTGCGCGGCACCGGGTTTGATCGCAGCACCCGCCTGAAGAAGCGCTTCGCGGCGGCCTTATCACGGCGCTTTTGTACCAGCACGTCGAGCTCGGCACCATGCTCGTTGACCGCACGCCACAACAGATACGGCTCGCCTCGCAGTGTCACGAACATCTCGTCAAGGTGCCAGGTGCTGCCCGACTTCCGCCGCACCAGCTTCGCGCACCGGGCGAATCCCGCGCCGAACTTGTCGCACCAGCAGCGGACCGTCTCGTACGTGACCACGACGCCACGCTCAAGCAACAACTCCTCAATGTCGCGCAGGCTCAGGTTGAACCGGAAATACCAGCGAACGGCGCAGCTGATGACAACAGCAGGGAAGCGGTGGCCGTGATAAAGCGATTTCGTCTTGTTCATCGCTTCATTCTACCGTTGTCTGTCCACAAACCTGACACCGCCCGGCATTGCATCGTGATCGACAGCTGGAACTAAATCTGCTGAAAGGCTGCAATGCAAGATCAAGCGAAACTTAGCTCCCGCGCCCGAAGCGCTGTCGATCGCTCATTGGATAGCCCCTGAGAGAATGCTAGGATCGAGATCATCAAGCGCTGGATAGTGGCTCGCCGGATTGTGTGGGGGGCCGTCAGCGGAGGAGGAAAAGGGCGCTCAAGCTAAGGCGGACACGGTCGACATGCCGCTGCCCTTCCTTATGCAGCCGGCTGCAATTTCGCCACTTCCTGAATCAGCCTAAACGCGAATCGTATTGCGTTTGTCGTGACATCTGCCTGAGTTCCCTGTTTCCCTTCTCGGCCGTTGCTCGATGCTTCTTGTGGCTCGCCGGTATCTGCGACTGCCTTTATCCACAGGCAAGAAAAATCCTCGGCAGCTTCATAAAATCCCCACCCTTCCATGTCAAACGCAACCACGTCCTTAGCGAATTGCTGTAGGTATGTGACGATCTCAGCCTTCGGATCTTCAATCTTGACGCTCGCGCTCGCGAGCTTCTTTCCGAAAACAACCTTGAAGTCAAACGCTTCGGTAGAAACCAGTTTTGCTAGTCTCCGCAAGCCCGAATTGCCACGCCCCCCGAGAGGTCTGAATTCAGTACCGTCTTTGGTTGCTCGCTGGTGTTCTAGTGAAAACAGTGCATCTGGAACGACGACCGTGCCCGGCTCCAACCCGGCGTCTGGCATTCCCATACACATGCCCACCATGATGACGTGGTCGGGCTGGATCCCCCTGGTCAAACGTCCAACATCCGTTGAAGCAGATCCGTTCCCTTGTGCGTCCAGCGAGGCCAAGTACCATTGAACACCTGAGCGGTTATCGATAAAGCGCTGAACAGGGTCAAAAGCTTTCCCGTCACCAATCCTGACAATGTGGCTTTCCCGTAGTTGGCTTTCGAGGAATCGCTTTATCGTTGTGAGTTCGATAGGTGCGGCCGCAACACAAAGCACTTTTATTGCATTATTGGATATATTCATAGCTTTCTTGCCTTTTAAATACGCTGGCAGCTTAAATGCATCACTGGTTAGTTCCCAAAGTTTCCGTCCCGACACGCTATCGGAAAAGACAAGCTCCGAATCATTGATTAGTCGATCAATCGTTTGTAAGTCGTGACGGGGAATTTCAAATTTACCCTTCAACATGAATTGAATCGCTGCCGCGAGTTCAAGCATCCCGACAGCGCTCCGGAAACGCCGCTTCATGCCCGCGAGTGAGGGGGCACTGGTCCCTGCAGGAGCATAGAAAACTAAACCCTGTTTATCGGTGAGCAACGAAGTGTTGTCAATCTGATGGTCTCGATTACGCGAAATTAGAGACGCCATCACATTGGAATTCACATCCGCATGCCCAGTGACTATTGCTGCTAACTTCTCGTTCGCAATCAACGGGCTCGCATCATCAGAAGCGATCTGCAGGCATGGCAGGATCCGAAGGCCGTCGCCAGTCGCTTTAGGATGCCTGGTGCCTTGCACGATAACGGAAACGATGAAGCGAACTACCTCGAGCAAACTTGCATGTGACTCAAGCTCAGTCACTCGCTCAAAATCAACGTTATCAGGTGCTTCGAAGTCGTCGCTGTCGGCAGAGATGCACGCGACATTGCCGTATAAGCGTATTGCGAAGTTAACCCTGACCGGCAAAGAAACATCTAATCCGAGGGAAAGAGGAACTACAAAGGGAAACTTCTTCCCGGCGAGTTGATGCCTATGCTTCACTTCCAGCAGGGCGTTATAGAAGACGTGCGTCGGCTCGAGCACCGTTGGCACGAACGTTTCCTTCGCGTTGCTTCCAATTTCTCGAAGCAGCGACTTGCCCGTCCTCTTTTGAAAGATTGGTGGAGCAGATTCGAGGGCTTCTAGCGGGGCGGAACGAGGAATTTCTGACAGGATCTTCCAACGAAGCTGCAGGCGATAAGTCATCCTAGTCTTCCGAAAGGCGGACGGGAGAGGAATCGAACCCCTTCACGGACCTTATGGCCGCGCGGCCGCCATTGGCCCGTCCAGAATGGCAGCAAGATTAGCACAAGTGTTGGTATTAACAAATGCACGCAGACATAGATAGTTCACGACTATCGCTGCACTTGAGAACCATTCGCTAGCGCCGGAGTTCAACACCTGCCGGATCTTGCAGGTGAGCCGCTCTGGCTACTATGCACACCGGCGGACAAAGCCGGGCGCCAAACCTCATCGCGAACAGTTTCACGTGAAGGCCGCGCTCGCCGCCAGCGGGGCGACCTACGGCAACCGTCAGGTGATGCATGCGCTGCGCAGGCAGGCGCTGCGTATCGGTCGCTACCGGGTGCGCGCGCTGATGCGCGAAGCGGGTCCGCACGAGATAGAAGCGCAAGTTCGTCTCGACAACCGACAGCAGACATACTTTACCGGTGGCTGAGAACCTGCTCGGGCGGCAATTTGAGGTGAGCGAACCCAATCGCGCATTGGTGTCGGACATCCTGTTTTTCATGTGAAGGGTAAGCTACCTGACGGTCTGCGGGGCAGGTACTTGGACCGTGGTCCCTAGGCGTAAAAGCATCTGACCCCAATTTCAAAGCCAGATTGAAATGTCGTAGCGCCGGCTATTTACAGATGTCGTGTTTCTGACGTTGGGTCTGGGTCTGTCTTTCATGGTTTGAATCTCACGCAGTGTCGAAGGATGCGGATTGAACGGGCAGGGCGTGTCAGTCCGTTCAGTGAGTGCGTGCGGACCGCTGGCCAGGTGTGGAAGGCGCCTTCGACGGCTGCGCGATCTGCACGATTGCCTGATCCAGATCGTCGCGCGTGAACTCGCGCGGTTTCTTCGTGCCGGGCAGCCGGTCCTTCGCGCGCGGTGCCACGCCCCGGTTGGTACGCGACGGCGAGCCCGAGATGCGCCGGTCATCACGCTGCGCCTGCAGCGCCTGCGCGACCTGTAGCGCGTGAGCCAGCCGCTTGTGGTCGATCACCGCGCCCTGATCGACTTCCGCGAGCTTGTCGTAGCGCCGGCACGCCAGCACCTGACCATCGGCGCGGATCTCGATGCGCCCGTCCGGGTACTCCCAGACGTCGATGTACCGGTGCACCAGCCTGCGGTTATCCGGCGTGTCGTCGAGCAGGTACAGCACGCGGTCATACAGCACGGTCAGCGCCTTCGACACGCGGCGTGTCTCGCGCCAGGTCATCAGCAGGTCCAGATTCTCGTCCGCCCGCAGCGGCCGGTGGGCGTCGAACGCGCTCTTCGGCGGCTTCGCGAAGCGCGCGTTATAGGCCGCCACGAAGCAGGGCGCGTACGCGTTGGCTTGAGCGACCGTGCTGATGCCCTTCAGGCG
This sequence comes from Paraburkholderia caribensis, assembly GCF_002902945.1. NCBI lineage: Bacteria > Pseudomonadati > Pseudomonadota > Betaproteobacteria > Burkholderiales > Burkholderiaceae > Paraburkholderia > Paraburkholderia caribensis. The sequence goes on along the minus strand of NZ_CP026104.1, from coordinate 191,254 downwards.
CAGTTCCTTGACGAGCCGGTCCTGCAGCGTCAGGTGCGCGCGCTCCACGCGTCCCTTGGCCGGGCTGCTGTTGGCACAGAAGGTGTCGATGTTCAGCTCGTACATCGCACGGCCGAAGTGCGTCACGCTGCGGCCCGTCCTGCCGGCCGCCGGGCTGCGGAACACGCTGGCCCTGTCGCTGTAGAACGCGACCGGCTTGCCGTGACGCTCGATGTACGCGCGCGTCGCCTCGAAATAACTGAAGGTCGACTCGGTGGCCGTGAAGTGCAGCGTCATCAGCCGGCTGGTGGCATCGTCGACATACACCAGCAGCGTGCAGGCCGGCGCCCGGTCCTCGAACCAGCGGTGATCGCTGCCGTCGATCTGCACCAGTTCGCCCAGGCAGGCGCGCCGCGCCCGTGGCTGGTAGAGCTTCGGCGGACGCTGTTTGCGCGGCACCCACAGTCCGCCCTCGGTCATCAGTCGCCTGACCGTCTCCTTGGCCAGCCGGATGCCGTGACATTCCTCGAGCTTCTCGCGCGCCAGCGTCGGCCCAAAATCCGCGTAGCGCTCGCGGACGATCGTCAGGGCCCGCACCGCCAGCCCTGCGTCGAGCTTGCGGTTACCCGGTCGGCCACGTCTGCCGGAGGCCACGCCGGACGGCCCACGCTCCCGATACCGGGTCACCAGACGTTCGACCTGGCGCACGGTCAGGCCCAGCCGTTCGGCGGCACGGCCGGGCTTCAGGCCGATCTCAACGATGGCCTGGATAACCTTCAGCCTGTGCAGTTCGCGCATGCTCAGACTCACCAGTGTGGTGTCCGGCTTCATGGCTGGCTCCCGCATGGTTGCAGCACGGTGCCAGCTTGCCAGCGTTCAGAAACACGACATCTGTAAATAGCCAGAACACGACATTAGGATAGAGCCGCTACAGATTTTTTGTTGATAAATTATATTATGTAAAATACATAGTTCCGCAGTCGATGGTTCGGCCACCCAACTCCCTTTGGGCAGTTTCAAGGGCGGGATTCGCGGAGACGAACTATCCAATTGCAGCTCGTTTCAGCGACAGATGCTGATGAGGCGGGACATGGCGAAAATCGCCGTTTCCCGCGCTTAGATTCGCGCTAACCTCTTACCGCCATGTCAACACGGCCGTAGCCGAGTTCGCCGTTGGCCAGTCGCGTTATCTGAATAGTGATCTTTGACAGATGCGTCGCCGGCGTCGCTATCCATCGCATAACCCTTTCCTTTTCTTCACCACCGGGAATATCTTCTTCCGTCTCGTGCTGCTGCAGCAGGTCTTGTATGACCCCTGCTGCGAGATCGGGCACACTCAACAGATCGTCCAGATGGGTTTCCTTGTCGAACGACTTGCCAAATCCAACGGCAGCTAGTTTATGCGGCAGATACATGTCCAGGACGTGACCGAGTATCTGCTGTGTGTGCGTGAAGTCCCTTTTTTTTCCGTCCTCGTTGATCAGGTCTTTGTCACTATACCAAAGCAGTTTTTGGTTCTCATGCGTCAGCAATGCAGCGAATGCCGCGATGATGTTAGTTACCCTAAGCACCTTTTCCGCTGCGGGTCCGGCCCATTCGCCTAGGCCTTTCTCTCGGAGTTCCTCCACCATGATCGGCTGAGCCTGCTTCTTATTCGGGCCAAATACGGTCTGGATACGCTTGTCGACGGCGATTGTGATGAGTGCACCATGAATGAAGCTGTCGATCAACTGGAGGTACTCGGGAAGCGCGCGCGCTTTTGCGCCGGACGCGAGCTTCTTGTATGCGAACTCGCTGTAGCGTTCGAGGAGACCATGCTTCTTTCGCAACTCCCTCACCTTCTTTTCGAATGGCCCGATCTTGTCGTACGCGAGGAAGAGGAACGAGTAGGTAAAAAACAGCGCGCTCTGATGCTCCCCACCGAAGTCCGACATGATCGCGATCTTGGTGTCGTTAGAAAAATCCGGTAGTTCGGGGATCTTTTCTTGAACGATCCAGTTCAGGAGTTGTGAGAAGTATGGGTACTCCTCAGAGATCTTCGGTAATTTGAATGGTCCGCTCTTCCTGATCCTCTTTGGCATGTTTGTGATCACGACGGAAAACTTCGAAGGATCGGGCAGGCCTGCCTCGGCCAATTCCGTCGCAGCACTGATACTAGTTTTTTTGAACGGGGGTTTCATTGACCTTCGCGCGCTTGGATTAAAGTACCCGCACCTAGGACCATAAAAAAACACGGTAATCTAGCTGAGCAGTTTAGCCCATCCTTGACACCCCGCCGACACACCCGACCGGCGGCGACGCGTAGGCGACAGCGAGCACCATCGCTCCGAACCATCAAGCTCACCCGCTCGATAGCCGTAAACGGCTATCCTTTCCCCTTTCAACGAGAAATCCCAGCTACGATGGCCGGACACGTTTATCACCATTATGTGCCACGGTTCTATCTGAGTGGCTGGACGAAAGACCATCGCTTAACTCGGTTTCAATGGGTCCGCGGCAACTTGGACGTGAGAGAGGTGGGCACCAAGCGCATCGCAGGGCAAGACCATTTATACGCGTTGCGCCACGCGCCACATGATCCTCAGTTTGTCGAGCGTGAATTTATGGGGCCGCTGATCGACGATCCGGCCGCGCGCGTCTATGCGCAGATGGTGCGTCCCGGTTGCCAGTTGTCAGCACAACAGCGCAGCGTATGGACGCGGTTCCTGATGTCGTTGCGGGTTCGAACACCGGAAGTCATCGAGCGCGTACGCGCCGACGCGGCGGAGGACCTTCGTAAGCGTTTGATGGAGCAACCTGACGAATATGACGCTCTGCGCGGAGCGCACGATCCCGCGACATTGCACGAGTTTATGGAAAGAGAGCGTCCGGGATTCGTGGCAGATTTTGGCATTCGTATGTTGCCCGATTTGATGAACCATGGACCCATCGCGCGAACAATCTTCCAGATGTACTGGTGGACGCAGAGTTTTGACGGCGCTACCGTGGATCTACTGACCGGCGACAGGCCTTTGATAATCACACCGGCACTTAACGATCGGCATTGCGTGATGGCATTGCCGTTGACCCCGCATCTGGCCTTCTTCGCAACACATAGCTTCGAAGTTGCGAAGAAGGTCGGTGTTGCTCCCGCGAGCCGTTTGGCGCGAGCGCTAAATCATGAGATCGTAAAGTTGGCAGACAAGCAGGTATATGCGGCGAATGAACGTCAAACGAAATTCGTGTGCCGACATTTTGCAAAGCCTTCTGATGAACAGCAAGCGCCACCTTGAAAACGCGCATCGCTGATCCGAAGGGGCGCGGTCCCCTACTCCCTTACCCGAAAAAAATTGTCGCCACGGCAACTCGCTACTTTCCCGCTTGAGTCATCTGCGCGTATTGGTATAGTGCGCCGTGGTCGATTCAGCACAAAATCAGAATGAACGAGATCCAATTCATCAGCGTCAACGGCGCACCCAGTTTTGCCGTGGTGCCGATCGATTTATGGCAACGCCTGTGCGCGTTACCCGACGCTGCCGAGCTGACGCACGCCGTACCTGACGAAATGCGCGACGCGCTGGTGGTGGGGCTGCATCCCCTCAAGGCGTGGCGGCATACTCGGAGAATGACCCATCACGAGCTATCCGCCGCATCAGGCGTGAGCCGCTCATACATTGCCCTCATCGAGACGGACAAGAGAACCGGGACCGTCGAAGTGTTTCAGCAACTCGGGCGTGCGCTCAAGGTGTCGCCCAACGCACTGTGGCGCAGGGACGGCAACCCGCCCCCTCCGCGCCCCGGACGTAAAAAAGCTCCGCAAGACGATTCGTTCGTTGGGACCGTTTCAGATTGATGATGCGCCGCCCTTTGTCGGCGCAAAGACCTGTGCAATGTGCTTGAGCGGCTGGCCGGCCTCGCCGCTTTCGCGCTTGACCTCAATGAAGCCAGACTAAAGCAGGAAACGCGCGCATGTCGCTTCATCGTGCTGTACCTCCACGTATACCGACCTGCCTCCGGGTCTGGTAGATCTCGGTTGATGGCATGCAAGCCCAACGTTATCGCGTGCCAACTTCAAAGCGTCGCGCGAGCAGGCCACGAACCCGCAGTCACAGTGCGGAAAAATTTCTACGTAGAAACCGTTTTAAATAGAACGATCGTTCGAGGGAGATAGAACGGCAATCAGCCAGCTCGATTTCATCTGTACGGTCTTTTATGCCGAGGGAGTGACGCTGGGCATGTCATGGCCACGCATTAAACTTCGGGCTTGCGCCGACCGTTAAAGGCGCAAAGACCACCTGTTCCCCGATCTACCAGACCATGCGGCGCCGCGGCGCGCCTGGCACTCGCCGAAGTGATGCGAAAAGCTTTGAAAACTACCGGCCACGCCCGCAAAGACAAACGCGTCGCCACCATTGCGGTATTCGACGCCCGGACGCCTATCACGCGGACGAGCGACCGTGACTACGGCAATGAAGAGAACACTGCGCTCACGTCGTTCGTGGCCAGCCTTTGGGCGGAGCTGCACTCTTCCGATGTCCGACCCACGCCGCTGTGTCCGCATTGCGGAGCCGCGAGCGCACGCCTGCACCAGAGGCCCACGCAATATCACTCGGTCCCCTACTTCCGCTGTGGCGGGTGCAGGAAGCTGTTCACGAGGCTAACGGGAAGTCCGCTCGCGCGCCTTCGATTTGTGAGCAAGATGCCCGCGTTTTTCCCCCTGTTGTCGCAACCGATTCCGCTCGAGGAGGCCTCTCGTCGCCTGCAAATTGACTATGCCGCGGTATCGAACTGGCTAATGCGTTTTCGCCAGCTGATCGCAGCGCATGATCCGGACGGCCACTGGACATCGCTGGTGAAACTCGGCATCAAGTACCGGCCAGCTGGCGAGTGTCCTAGATGTGGCCGCCGCGGTGTCAAGCTCAACGGCGGGTATAGCGTCGATCAGCGGCGACTCGCGAAGTGCCCCGCCTGTCTCTTCTCCTGGCCGCTGCAGGCGAATTCGTCAGGCGACTGCGTGCCGGTCATGGTCGTTGACGACCTCGCACGAAACGCGGCGGCCCGCCGCCGGCGCGCCGGCCTCGATGCGCCTGACCTCCCGCGCATCGACACTGCGTCCATGAAGCTGCAGCCTCACCTGCCGCCAGATCAGTTATCGAAGCCCGCTCTTTCCGCGGTGGCGGCAGAGCGCTTCGACTTCAGCAGGCCGCTGCGCAACACCAGCACGATCGCGCGGCGCAGCACCGAGGACAAGGCTCTCACGCGGTTTCTGAAAAAGCACATCGACGTCGCCCTGTCGCCCAGTGTCGCGCCACCGGACTGTCCGCACTGCGGCAGCGCCGAGACGCGGCTCATCGGGAAGATGCGCACCGCACCAACGTTACCCCAGTTCCAGTGCAGAGCGTGCGTCCGGTTGTTCACGCGGACCACCAAAACGCCGATGGCGAATATGCTGCGCAAGGACATGCTCTACGCAATTCTCCCGCGCCTATCGCAACACAGAACCCTGAGCGACGCTGCAGAGTCGCTTGGCACAAAGCCGGAGGTCATCAAGTCGTGGGTTCAGCGCTTTCGCGAGTGGTTGCTGGCTCTCGACCCGTCAGGCGATTTCGAGCGCCGGGTGCGGCTCGGTCTAAAAGCACCTGCGCCGCATATCTGGTGCCCGCGTTGCCACAAGATCGGCGCGGCACGCCCGCATGGGTTCAAGCGCACGCGCACCAAAACTGCCGCGCAGATTAGACGCCGCTTGTTCCGCTGCACCCTTTGTCATGGGTTCTTCGACGTAGCTGTCGACTCCCTCTGACCCCCGACGTGAGAAGATTGTGAACTGGAAAAATCAAACCGTTATAGTGCTACCCAACCTATCATGGCTGATTCCAAAACTCCCCTTGAGCATTTCTTAGGCTGGTTTGCTACCGTCCCACCAGATCATCAAGTGGATATCGCGACTGTTGCCTCGTTCCTTCCAGGCTTCGCATCCGTGCAGCATGTCGACGACCCCAGCCAGATTCCGAATCGATTCGTTGAGATCGTGCGTTCATACATAACAACCAAATCCAAGTTGAGCGAAAAGGCGATGTCGATCACCCTTCATTACTATGTCGGCCCAGAAATCGTAGAAAAGCGAGCGGCATCTGACTGGCGAGCCGGGCAGGCCGCCCTCCGTGAGGTGATGGACACCCTCGGATACCAAGACGACGATCCCCAGCTTCAGTCCGGTGTCAACGCTGCCGAGTTCCGTCATCGCCAATGGATTGCGACGCGCGATAAGTGGCGGAGCCTTGTAGCCGGGCCTTTCTCCATCGAGGCCATTGGACGTTTCGCCGAGCGGGATTGACCGAAGAGTATCAAGTGATCTCGGAGACCGAAAATAATGACTGAAACAATCACGGTCGTGATCGTCGCGGCTCTCGCGGCATATGTCGGCAGCGTCTATGCGTCCTCTCGTCACGGACGGATGAAGGCACCGGAGACGACTGCACAGGCGTACCGCGACATGATCGCCGCCCTCCTCGAGCTTCGACGTGCATATCTGGACATAAGCACGTTCACGCTTTCAGGTGGCAACGCCCCCGAAGAGACAGTCCGTGCCATGAGTCGGGCCAACACTGACGCCTGGAAGGTCCAACGTAGTTCCGCGTTTCTGTTCTCCGAGAAAGAACTCGCCCTCATGGAGAACGCAATCGACGCCCTAAGACGCCCCGCTGATGAGCGCGTCGCGGAGGCGGATAAGGCCATTGATGCCCTTCGGCAATCGGCCAGTCGGCTCTTCCGCCAGTCTTAGTCGTCAGTAGCAGTCAGTCATCCGCATCGATCGCCGGCGCACCACCACCCCGGACCCGACTCTGCCACTCTAGATCACCCCCGTAGCCCATAGTGTCGCCGCGACGCCCGCTGCCGCAATAGCCGTAGACCGCAATAAAACCGTCAACGTTGCGACAATAAATGTGTCACTCCACGACGGCCGGACTCGACGAGGACCGCGAACGCTTGCTGGGCAAAGACTTGAGCTGAGCGAAATAAAAGTGTCACCGGCGAGCGGCTCGTCTCGACGTCATCCGGCAGAGTGCGGCCATGACCGGCCGGTCGAGGTAGCCATCCATTTTGCATAGTCGAGGTTCAGTCTGCTCCCGCTCAATGGCCGCTTTCCGGCGAGCGGATTGCCGGTTGCACTGCCTCGATGCGGCCAACGCCGGCCATTGGCTCACGCTGTCACACGGACATTCGAACGGCGGCTCCGCGCAGACAACGGACCGTCGTGTGCGTCGGTCTTTACGGACGGTCCCGTTTCGCGGGCAATGGGCAGCCAGCACCGCGACGTGGATGCTTCCAAGGGGCGACGGGATCAACGTAACCGTTGGCGGCCTTTCGGCTGGAAAGGCCCGGGCGTTCGTCAGTGTCGGCCATCAGTCACTTCACTACTTGTGAGACGCCGATGATGACGATGTTGTCGGCCAACATATGGGACCGCGCATGCGGTCCCGTCGCTCGCGCCGCGTCATACCCGGCATAAGCGTCAGCCTGCAGAATGCCTTCCGAAAGGATGTGTAGGTTTGAATCCCGGCAAATTACTGGTCGAGCGTCGTCTGAATTGCCCAGCGATGTAGCTCAGCCGCGATTCCAAACGAGGTCGGGGTCGCTTCTGCACGGAAGACGAATCCGCGTTAGGAAGCCTTGAACTTGGCATAAGCTTGAATTTTCCGACGAGGAAACGAGGAGGCTTCTGTCTATCATGAAACAAGCAAGCGGATTGGACGCGGATCACGGGTTGCGCTGCAAAACGTTGAACGTCGCATTCACCAATGGCGGGCAGAATCCAGCTCAGGGACTTCGGCTCGTGATGCCTACAGGTACCACTGATGTGCAGGCTGCGGGCTGCGACGACCTCGGAGTGAACCAGTCGATACTAATAAGTGCTCCATCTGTCGCGGTCATTCCGGCGTGCGCGCAGTTGGCCACGATCGGCGACAACGATCCCAAGGGATGGGTCGTCGAACTAAAAAGGTGCGTCCTTGGACAAGCCTCGCGAGAATCGTTTTTAGCGGTCCCAAAATGGTCCAGGTTTTGGGATCCGTTCCTGCGCGAGGTCGCGGACACATTGAGTGCCTTGCATGTTGTGAAGCTCATCGACGCTGCCTGCGCAGACGCTTTCGCCGACGTCATTTCGGTACACATCGCTCTTAACTACGGGCTCTGGGCTGGTGCGGCCATGCCAGATACGCCTCTTACGCGTCAAATGCTGATTCGCATTGAAGCCTTCGTTCATGAGCACATCACCGAAACCATTTTGGTCGGGCAACTCGCAGTGCTGGTGGACATGAGTGCATCACACTTTTCACGCGCCTTCAAAACGGCGACGGGCAGCCCGCCGCATCGGTACGTGATACTCGAACGGATGAAGTTTGCCAAGACAATATTGCGCGATGAGACCGTCCCCCTAGTTGACGTTGCCGCGCGCACGGGATTTCAAACTCAGCAGCATTTCACCGACGTGTTTCATCGATACACCGGTGTGACGCCGCGCGCATACCGACTTGCCAACCGAAAAGTCGGTAGCTGATTCATTTTGCGAGGCCTCGCATGTCGTCGGACTAGCAGGCTCACAGGTCGAGGAATATCAGATAAGAATAGAATATGGTTTCCAACGTGAACATCGGGAGGTCGTCGTGATGGCAACCCCACATCGTGTTGACGTCGATGTCCCGAGCGTCATCGCAAGCGGATCGCCATACGACGTCGACCAGTTTCTGGTTTCGACGTTGTGGGGGCCGTGCGGAGATACGTTGCCGCCGCTCGTTGTTCTGGGATGGGTCAGAACGCTGCGCGAACGTGGAGAGGCGTTTGCGTCGCATTATTCTACGTGCCACTACTGGCTATATGAGCACACGCGCCATCTTCCTGCTCTGCTCGACGCATGGAAGGCGGAACAACACGCCCGGTCGGCTGCCGCCCGGAGCGTTGCCACGTTACAAAAGCAACGCGCACTCTTTAAACGCCTTACCCGCGAAGGCAAGGACACCGCCTGGGTGGGCGCAGTTCTAGAATCGATGGAATTGTTCTGCCGAGTGTACGGCGATGTCTGGGAGATGCACCTCGCCGCCTTAGATCGAAGGCTCCAGCAGGCCGAACCAGACGAACTCTAGATGACGACGACTGCCGTCCTCAAGGACATGTCTTGATCCAGCTCGTGCTCCCGTCGTAGGGTTTTATATCAACAGGAAACGCGCCTAAAAAACTGCGTTTGGATTGGAGTCCGGCGCTTCGGCTGACACAGGCAGTTGAGACTGGCGATGATTCCCGCCGCCTCCATTCTTCCCGGTGGCGCTCTTCAGGGACGGACCGCTCGTCAAGTGTGGAACAAGATCGGCGGACTACGTCCGCAGTGGCTTCGAGTAATGAGTCGACCCGGTAGTAAGGATGACCGCTGCACCTCTGAAAGCGGCCATCCGGACATTTTGGGGTGTGTAAGACCGCTCAGGGTCGATTTGCTGCGTTCGCCGTCGGCGCGCGATCGGCGAAGGCGACGAATGCGTACAGTCGGCCAGGAACCGCCGTTCGGCGAGCGATTCGCTCAGACATTTGAATGTCCGGCTTCTCTCACGTAGGAGTCGCTCGCTCCACTTTCGTTGTCGTCAGTGGCCGCAGGTCGTTGCGTTTCGCGCGGCGAAGGTACGTCTGTGTGCCTACACATCTTCCATGTACGCCACATCGTCATTCTCTGATCTGTCGATAGGCAGCGCGAAAGCGTCTACTCGTCGCATACGGGTCTTATTGATCAAAAGCCGGGTGACATCGGGGCGGGAGTAGTGGCCGGCAGGATCGGCGGCGTTCTTGGCCACGACAATGGTGGCAAGATCAATATCCGCGTACAGGATACCTTCACTATCCTCCGGCAGCTTCGTAACCAGCGCGCTTCCGTCAGGCCCGTAGATGACAGCATGACCACCACCAACGTGGTTTAAGTCACGCTTTTCGGGGGTGTCGCACAACTCGTCGATCATCGCTTTGGACACGACTGCGCAAGGTGCCAGCACAAAGCACGACCCTTCCACCGCATAAATTCTGCTTGCGGCATTGTTGACTTCGCTTCCGAGCGCCGGGGCAAAAGGCTCATAGTTAGAAAAGCTTGGCCACGATGCGACGTGCACCTGTTCATTCTGCGCATACATTGCGTATTTTGACAGTGGCTGCAGATGCTCCCAGCAGCACAACGCCCCTATCCTTCCCAGACCCTCAACCTGATGCACTGCCAGATCCGAACCATCGCCCTCGCCGAATACGGCGCGCTCGACGTGAGTGGGGCGCAGCTTGCGGCGCGCAGCGATGGTCCTGCCGTCCGCGCCAATAATCCACTGCCCCATATAAAGGCTACTGCCGCTTCGCTCAGAAACGCCGACGACCGCGGTGATCCCGGCCTGCCGGACTGCGGTGCTGAGCCGGGAAGCCTCCGGCCCGTCGTAGTCCAGCGAGTTGTCGAAGTACCTCTGTACGAAGCCCTGGCTTACCTGCCACGCGTGCGCGCCCATCCAGATATGCCATGGATAGCCGGGTAACCAGGTCTCCGGGAAGGAGATCAGGCTGGCGCCGTTGCCGGCGGCCTCGTTGATCAGCTCAATGGTCTTGTCGATGCCGGCGTCAAGATCGAGCCAGACTGGAGTGGCCTGAACAACAGCGACTTTATATTTCGGATGAACGAGAGGCATGGCAATCCATTCCTGGAAGTTGGCGAAGCCGAGCCGACTTCAATTGATTCGTGGGGAAGAACACGCCTGAACCGCGCGCCACGCTTTATTTAACCGGCTCAGCTAACTTGGGCTCAGAGCAGGCACACCCCATGGCCTGCGACCCATATTTGCGCCCAGGCTTCAGGTTCCGCAGTGAGAGAGCGTGCCGGCGCACTTCTTTGGCGGCTAGCGGACCGCCGTGACCCATGTGAAAGCGTTGCATGCCGGCCTCCACCATGCCCATCAATTCAACACTGACGGCTTGCGGGTCATCCTCGAACGGCGGGCGCATGGCGCGCCCCTTACGGATCAATCCGCCTAGAAAGACACCCGAGGCGATGAGGTCGCCTACCAACGCGTCTCCACTGCCCAGTTCAACTGACACGGAGCCGGCCGTGTGGCCTGGCGTGTGCCTTGCCACGCCTTCGATTCCATAACCGCTTAGATCGATGGTGGCGTCGTCCTGAAGCAGGATGTCCGGTGTGAAGGGCAAGTACGGCTCGCCGGGCACGCCGGAGCGCAAAAAGAGAGGCCCCCACCAATGCGTCACGCAATACGTCATTTCCTTGCGCCGCACGTAGTAGTCCAGATCTCCTGCATGAGCAAGGATTGGCGCGCCCGTCAGTTCGCGCAGCCGCGCAGCCGAACCGGCATGGTCCGTGTGCGCATGAGTGACCACGATCAAGGTGACATCGCGAAAGCTTCGTCCGTGCTTCTTCAGGACGCGCTCAATCTTGTCTTCTGAGCCCGGCGTGCCCGTGTCCACGAGAACACAGCCCGTTGCACCGATGACGAGGTGGGAGTGGACCATGCCGAACGGCAGGATTGGAACCGTAATGATGGTAGGTTTATTCATGATGTGCTTCCTGTCGGTTGTTCATGGCGTCGTCCCCCCTGTACCCTTCAGTTCAACCCAAGCGGATTAGAGATCAGCAGCCTCCACCCACCGTCGCGGCCCTTTTCCATAACCTGCGTAGCGGTGCCGCGTTCCTCGTGCTCCTGGCCGTCCGGTAGCATCACGTTCAGGGTCCAGTCGAGCAGGACGAGCGCTATATCGCTGCTTGTCAACACTCGACGTACCTTGTTGTGGATGCGCGGGCGCAGTGTCAGCAACCGAGCCAGGCCGTTGCGCAATTCGGTGGGGCTTTCTTGCACCACCTCGCCGTCCGTCATCCGCATCGTGGCTTTATTGCTAAACACACCGAGCAGGGAATCAAGATCGCAGGCGTTTAGCGCCGCGTCGAAAGCGATGGGGACCTGCTCGGGCGTGCCGCACACGGCGGACTTGTTTTCGATCGCAGCGACGAACCGTGCAATAACCCGCGCCACCTCGATCGGAGCCTCAAGCGGCGACAGGTGTCCAATTCCGGGCAGGATATGCATCGCCGCATGCGGAATACGAGGCATCAGTTCCGCCTGCAGCGTTGCGACGCGATCCACCTGGTCGAGCTCACCCGAGATGACGATGGTCGGCGCATCGATTGATGCCACCGCCGCACTAATGTCTTCTCGCATGGCAACGTTTGGCCAGGCCGCCTTGGCCTGCGGTGCGGCCTTCAGGCTGTCTTCGATGACCTGCTCGCGGCGAGCGGCATCAAGCGATTTTGCGGTCAGGACGTGATCGATCACGAATTCGACCGATTCACGCGATTGATACGCGCCGGTCAACGTCGCACGTTGCTCGTCCGGGAGGAGCATCGGCGACGGAGGCGACGGCGCGACGAGCACAAGGCCTTCGAGCCCGCGTGGCCGACGCGATGCGATGAGTTGAGCGACCTTGCCGCCCATCGAATGACCGACCAAAACATAGCGGTGCAGGCCCAGCGCCTCGATGACGCCTTCGGCATCGGCCGCAAGATCGGCAATGCGGTAGCCGTCGGCGGGCGCCTCGGAATTGCCCCAGCCGCGGTGATCGGTGGCAACGATTCGATACCGGTCGGACAATTCGCTTGCTACCCCGTCCCACGTACGCGACGAGCCCCCGTAATAGTGCAGGAACACCAGCGCCAACTCGCCGCTGCCTCGCTGCGTGACATGAATCCGCGTACCGTTTGAGTCGATGTCCATTTCAGTGCCACCTCCCGATTAGTTAATGTCTGAATGGTAGATTCATGTCACCAGTTTGATAATTGCCGGATTGGTGTATTCAGTCGATAATGAGATTATCGAATTGGAGTGTATAAAAATGGACCGACTGACGAGCCTTGGCGTATTCGTCGCGGCTGTCGAGGAAGGCAGCTTTGCCGCTGCGGCGCGCCGATTCGGGCTATCGGCAGCGATGGCCGGCAAGCATGTAAGCGCAATCGAAGCTGAGCTGAATGCGCGACTGCTTCAGCGCACGACGCGGCGGTTGAGTCTGACCGATGCCGGCCAGACTTACTATGAGCGCTGCAAGCGGATCCTTGAAGCGTTCGACGAGGCGAATCGGGAGGCGAGCGATTCGCAAGGCACGGCACATGGCGTACTGCGCGTCGCAGCGCCGGTCACGTTCGGCGCCATGCACCTGGGCGACGTTGTTGCCCGCTACCTGGAGGACCATCCGCACGTCAACGTGGAAGTGCTGCTCGGGGACCGCTATGTTGATCTCATGGATGCGGGCGTTGACGTGGCAATCCGGATAGGACGGTTGACGGACCCACGACTGGTGACGCGCCGGCTTGCGCCCTGCCGAATGGTCGTATGTGCGTCTCCGGCGTACCTCGAGCGCCATGGAGCGCCGCGCAAACCCGAAGACTTACGACTCGCGCAGCGGCTTGCCTTCAGCGAAGCCGTGTCGGCTGGCGACTGGACATTGCTCGATGCGAGAAACCGCGCGCATGTGATCGACGGACCATGCCGGATGACAGCCAACAATACGCAGATGCTTCTTGCCGCCGCGCTCGCGGGCGCCGGTATTACGTACGGTCCGACCTTCGTGTTCGGCGAGCATCTACGGCGGGGCGAACTTGTGGCACTGCTGCCGGCTTACCGCGTGGCTGATCTGGCGATTCAAGCGGTTTATCCGAGCGCGCAGCGCATCCCACTCAAAGTACGCCGGTTCGTCGATTACCTTGCCGGGACGTTTGGCGATGAACCGCCTTGGGATCGGAACGCAAGACTATAAAAGAGCGGCCGCATTCGTCACTCAATGTGGGGGGGCTCGCCCAGACGAACAAGAACGCGCCAACCCAGCAGTTTTTCTCCGTTCGGCCTCACGCTCCCACTAGTGTGTTCGTCGGAAAGATCTTTGAGTGGCAGCTTCACTTCGAAAGTCGGACGACGGGATTGCCGAACCTCGACTGACCGTGACGGGTGTGCGCCGTGAAAAGGTGGCGCTTTCCAGCGGGTGTAAGTCCCGCCCGGCAACCGCTCCAGCCGGAAGCAACCGGAGCAGCTATGGAGGCAACGAAATGGCTGAAGCCTTCGGTGATGCGTGTCACAAATTGGTGACAGCGCGAGTGTGCAGGCCGTAACGCGAGTGAACGTCGAGCAAACCTCGAAAAGGTCGATGCGCAGGCCGACCCGACAACCCTATCGGGGAAGGCTGATACGGCTGGGTGAATGAGCAGGCTGGACGCCCAGTCGCTGCGCCGGGGTAGTGGCGACAGCATGTACACAAGGAAAGCGTACGCAACACGGGAAATCCCTTGGCGTGGTCAGGGATGACCAACCGGATGCCCGCGAGGGACAGGCCGGGCGCCTTGGGATGACGGAGAGGTCCGTAGTACCGGTGAAGCCGGGTAATGCTGGTGGAGGGAAGGGGCCTCAGTTCAAGACAGACGCAATACGTAGTGAGGACGTGGAGATTGGGCAACCTATCAACTCCGATTCGTGTTCAGAAGCTGCAGATGGCGTTACACGCGAAAGCGAAGGCAGAAGCCGGGTACCGCTTCTACGCTCTGTACGACAAGATCTATCGCGAGGATGTGCTGGCGCATGCGTACGCCCAGTGTCGCTCGAACAAGGGCGCACCGGGTGTCGATCGGCAGGACTTCACGGAGGTCGAAGCGTACGGGGTGCAGAAGTGGCTCGGCGAACTGGCGCTTGCGCTCAGGCAGGAGACTTACCGGCCGGACCCTATCAGAAGAGTGTTTATCCCGAAGGCCAATGGCAAGCTGAGGCCACTGGGCATCTCGACCTTGCGAGATCGGGTGTGCATGACAGCAGCGATGCTCGTGCTCGAACCGATCTTCGAAGCGGATCTTCCGCCAGAGCAGTACGCCTACCGCCCGGGGCGAAATGCCCAGCAAGCGGTGATCGAGGTGGAAGAGCGGCTGCACCGAGGGCAAACGGACGTGGTTGACGCCGACCTCGCGGACTACTTCGGGGAGTATTCCGCACGCTGACCTGATGCTGTCGCTCGCGCGACGCATCGTTGATCGGCGTGTGCTGCATCTGATCCGGATGTGGCTGGAATGCCCCGCAGAAGAAACCGATAACCGAGGCTGGAAGAAACGTACGACGGAGGCCAGAGATAGCGGACGTGGCATTCCGCAAGGGTCTCCCATCTCACCACTACTGGCGAATATCTACATGCGCCGGTTTGTGCTGGCATGGAAGAAGCTCGGACTTCAGCGCAGTCTTGGCAGTCGGATTGTGACCTACGCAGATGACCTGGTGATCCTGTGCAAGCGAGGCAAGGCCGAAGAGGCGTTGCTGAAACTGCACGAGATCATGAGCAAGCTGAAGCTGACGGTCAACGAGGAGAAGACACGAATCTGCACGGTGCCAGAAGGCGAGTTCGACTTCCTGGGGTACACGTTTGGGCGGCTGTACTCGGCAACGACTGGCCAGGCCCGTATGGGCATGCGTCCGTCGAAGAAGAGTATCCGTCGCATGGTCGAGAAGATTCATGCGATGACCGCCCTCAAGACGGTATGGCAGGAGACCACGGAGCTGGTGGGCAAGTTGAACCGCACGCTGCGCGGCTGGGCGAACTACTTCAATGTAGGCACGGACAGACGCGCATATCGGGCGCTCGACAACTACACCGCTGTGCGGTTGCGTCGGTGGTTACGCAACAAGTACAAAGCCAGGCGAAGCAGGCGCGGGAGCTATCCACGCCCGCACCTCTACAAGCACTTCGGTCTTGTGCGTCTGACGGGGCCTTGGGTGTAACGTGCCGTGTACGAAGGCGTGATGTCTTGTCCGAGAGCCGGATGCGGGAGATCTGCATGTCCGGTTCGATGAGCGGGATGTGGAAACGGGGTTAAGGCGAGGTTACTCGGGCACCGCCAGACGAAAGGGGCGGCAACAGACAAACCGAGCCTGTCCGCATTTTTGTGGGCGAGGCGGTTAAAGGAATCGTTAGCCGCGCGCCTGCGTAAATCGATCGCCAAACAGAATAGCAAACTGGTTCATGGCTGACTTCCAGTCGAAGGCTGAGCGCACGTTTTTGGCCAGGACGTTGCGCAATGCCAGCCAGAGTAGCTTGATTGCAGCCTCGTCATTGGGGAAGTGACCGCGGGTCTTGATGATCTTGCGCAACTGCATGTTCAGACTCTCAATGGCGTTCGTGGTGTACACGACCCGCCGGATCTCGGGTGGAAACACGAAGAACGGCGTGACGTGCTCCCAGGCGCGCTGCCAGGACTGCACGATAGTCGGGTATTTCGCGCCCCATGGCCCATCAGCAAAGGCCTGCAGAGCCTGCTTCGCTGCCTCTTCGCTGGCAGCTGCGTAGATCGGACGCAGCGCCTGGGCGACAGCCTTGCGGTCCTTCCAGCCAGCGTATTCCAGGCTGTTGCGGATCAGATGCACGATGCAGGTCTGCACCGCCGTCTTCGGGTAAGCTGCGCCGATCGCGTCGGTCAGCCCCTTCAGGCCGTCAACGACCGCAATCAGGATGTCCTGGCAGCCGCGGTTCTTGAGTTCGTTGAACACCTTGAGCCAGAACTTCGCGCCCTCGGTCTGCTCAATCCACAGGCCCAGCACATCGCGCTGGCCGTCCGCCTGAATGCCCAGAGCCAGATACACCGCCTTGTTGCTGACCACACCGTCATCGCGGATCTTGACCCGCAACGCGTCGAAGAAGACCACCGGATACATCGTCTCGAGCGGACGGTTCTGCCAGGCCAGCGTTTCGGCCATCACCTCGTCGGTGACCGAACTGATGAAATCGGGCGACACCTCGGTGCCGTAGCTCTCGGCCAGAAAGGCCTGGATCTCACGCACGCTCATGCCACGCGCGTACATCGCGATGATGCGCTCGTCAAAGCCGGTGAAGCGGCGTTCGTGTTTGGGGATCAGGATCGGCTCGAAGCTGCCGTCGCGGTCGCGCGGCAACTCGACCCGGACGACGCCACGATCGGTGATGACCGTCTTGCGGCTGGCGCCGTTGCGCTCGTTGGCCTGGCCAGCGGGTTTGGATTCGCCCGGCGGATACCCCAGATGCAGATTCATCTCCGCACCCATCGCGCGTTCGATAATCGCCTTGTTAAACGCCAGCATCAGATCCTGCACCTCGGTCGGCGTCATCGGCCCCTTGACCAGCTCGTCCAGCAGCGCTTTGGGCAGTTCAGGCAGCGGCCCTCGGGCCGCTGCCTGAGACGCCACCGTGCGTTTCTTCTTCATTGGCATATCCATGACTTTTACCTCTCATGATATGCCTCGCCCACAAAATGACGGATAGGCCCGACAAACCGAACCTACCGCTACCGCGCCACATCTCGACTCTACCGTATTGGGCCTTTCGAAGCCATCGACACCGGCCATTTCAGCGTCGCGGCCGCCGCAGATGTTGCGCGAAAACACGGCCGACAAGATAACTGTATTGTCGCGACAGTAGCTTTTTTAGCCGCAACCGACTTCAGATGATTCGCGCCTCCCCTTCCCTGACCGCTCGGCCCCTGACGGGCGATTTTTCCTGCCGCATCAATAGCGTGGCGCGCAAGGTGATCTTCGCGATGCAAATTGACAGATTTAATACTGACATAGGCGAGTTGACGCTTTCATTGCGTTCCGATGGAACATAAAAGTGTCAATGCGCTCGCGCTTGGCCGCGCCGCTGCTGCGCCAAGGTGTTGACAGAATTAATACGGCCTACGTTTCGGCGATGCCGGCGCCCGGTTCCGTCGTCGCTACACAAAAGAAAAACGCCACCGGGTGGTGGCGTTCTGTTTCGACGGACAAGTCCCCGTCCATCTTCGCGTATCAATGTTGCTTACTATCCGGCGCCGCCTCAGGAATACCGAATGCCCACTCGGCAATGCGCCGCGCTCTTGCCCGCATGTCGTCGACGGTCGATTCCCCGAGGGTGCTTGCGGCAACGCTAGCCGGACCGTCAAGTTCCGGCGGCGATGATAGCGCAGCACCCGTTAGCGCAGAAACTGGAAGATCGAGCTGCTTTGTGACGACCTGCCCGTCCGGGCTACGCATCTGATAAGAAACACGAAAATGATCTCTGTTGCTTAGACTTCCACTACCTGCCCGCAAGACCTTCGCAATCGGATGTTTGTTAATCAGGGTATTCTTCAGACAAGAGTCGGTTATTAACTTGACGGAAGAGTAGGGCGAACCTTCATGCCGCGCCCTTTCGAGCCCCTTGACCCGTTCGTCGACCCGCACGTCAATCACGTGCTGGAGTTCAGGCATCTGTGGCGCGCTCAGCCCCAAGGCTGACTGTCGCCCGGTCGAGCGCTTTCCCGAACGCGCCCCGCGTCCCCACAAAACATCTTCACGTTGGGCTGATTCGACGTCACGGCCTTAAAAATCCCTTATCGATCAGATACTTTCTCAAAATTTGCACGTTTTTCGAACCGGCTGCAACCTCAAATCCGACATCACGATGTGTGCCATTCATTTTCCAGAATGCGGGACCGCCTTCCTTGTCGAGCAGCCCGCTGAGCTGCTGGACGGTGGCCAGCCCCTCCGGGTGATACGGCAAGTGACCAAAAAACTGCGCATCATCCGGGGTAATCGGCGCATCGAAACCGAGACGCGGCCAGGCATAGTAGCCCGCCAGCCGCTCACCGGCGGCCGGCGTCTGGTATCGGCGGCCGCCGACAGCGAAACCGGCGATGTAGGGGATGCCGAGCCACATACAAGCCCGCACGACGCGCCAGAGCATGACGGGACCGTCCCTGCTGGCGCTGCATCCGCGAAATTGATCATGTCGAGGCTCAGCTGCAGCGCACCTTGCACCTTGTGCACGCTCACCTCGTTGGCGGTCTTGATCAGGTCGTGATGCCGCGCCTCAAGAATCATGGCCTGACCGTCGGACTGCACCTCGACCGACGCGCCTGCCGGTGCGCCGCACAGATGAACGAGCGTGATGTCCTTCACGGGTGATGCCATGCCGAGCATCTGCTCAACGTTCAGGCCGTTGCGATTGACGCGCAGGGCGTCATCCAACAGGCTCGGTTCCAAGGTGGCAACGGCAGTCTTGGGCACGGCTTTTTCCGCCTGTTGAGATCTGGAGTCGTCGTCAGTGTCGCAGGCGGGCGGCGCCAGCGCATTGGATGAAAAGAGAAAGCGCGAAACGCCGCGCATCATAGCATTCCGGCCCGCCTCCTTAATCCTGATAAGCCTTATTAGCCAGGTTACGTTTAATGGACTGACTCAGTAGCTCTCGGCTAGACGTCCAAATAACTGGATAAATAGCGCCGGATCGTTAATTTATTTGTGGCAAATTGCGAGGCAATTGACAAAAACCGACAGCCGAGTCGGCTTTGGCAACCAGGCAGGGAGAGTATCGGATGGCGCCGCACTTGCCATTGCGAGCAGCGAGTGCGACTCAACTGGAAGCCACGTCCTGGTCATCTCCCTCGAGGCGCAGAGCGTCGAGGCGAGGCTAGCCGACCACCATCCTATCTAGGAGTGTCCGACCGGCGGCATCACAAAGAGGCGTTCGTCCCACACCACGGGTTGCGGCTCGGTCACGGCGATCCGCGTCGCGTCGGGGTGTGCGGGATTGACCAGCACGTTGAATTCTGTACGGACGACGACGGAAGGTACGAACAGGAGCGCGGTACGCGACTCGGTCAACCAGGCGTCGCCGAACTCCCTTGCCGCGTGCAGTGCTGGCGCATCCCATCCCTCCGGCAACGATTCGGCCGAATGGCGTTCGACACGAATATCGTCGGGAACCGCTGCTTCAACCCATCCGTGGGTCTTCGGTACCTTGCCGATGCGTGCATGTACAAGAACCTCGAGCATCGCGCCGGCGAAGGTCGACGCCGCGTAGATGACCGGTCGCCCCGGGCTATTGAAGCGACCGCCCACCAGCATCGCACCAGTGCCACTCCAGACCGTGTGTCGAGTGTCGGCGATTCGAAACAGCTTCACGCCGGCAAACCATAAAACAGTTTCCAGAGTAGCTCTTCGACCCGGCGCGCGCCGAGCTCGGTCAGCGCAACATCGAGCGGCGCCCGCCCTTCGAGCTCCGGATGCGGCGTCGACAGGAATTCCCGCGCGTCCTCTTCGTCGTTCCAGACGTAGGCCGTCGTCGCGACGATCCTGGCCAGCCGCTCAGTCTTTTCCGATTCGTCTGGCGTCAGCCGATCGCGACGCCGCTTATAGGTCGCTTCCGGGATGATGCGGGCAAGTAGCGCACGCCGGGCGTCGGCACCCTGCGTCGCATGTTCGACGCCCGCGCGCAGCGCGGACTTGGGCAGGCCGTCGCGCACAAGTGCCTCGAGTTCCGCGAGCGTATGCGGGACCTGCCGCAGCTCCATGACCGCGGCCACTGCTTCAGGCGTGATCAGTGACATGCGACTCCCGATTAAAGTATCAGTTGATACCCAATGATAGCGCAATTGATACCCTTCGCAAACCCATCTTCAATCTGGCGGGCTTCCAGCTGGGGGACTGTCGAGGCAGCCATCTCAGCATCGTTCTCGTGCTATGCGAGGCTCCCTCGCATAGCACGACGGCACGTCACGGCCTACAGAAGTCTTTCATGCACGAAACGCCCAAGCAACTAAGCACCCGCTGGCGACAGGAAGCCGCACCGGGCACGCGGATAAACCATTTATAGTGCAGTGCACAAGCCCGTCCGATCGGCGCGTGCACCCGAAGACCGCGTCCGGCGTTCCCGGGTTGCGGACAGACATGCCGCTGGAGGTCATTCGACACGCCTGTCACCTCCGCCCAGCTCCTGTCTACACCATCAAGATGAGGTCCCTATGAAATACCTTCCCCGCATCGCCGCGTCTGGAGCACTCCTGGTCGTCGCTCTCGCTGTCGTCACCTTCGCCCAGATCAAACTCGCGCCGCAATCCGCAGACAACAACCCGCTCGCGCGGATCGTCCTGAATATCGAGTCGCAACTGAACGGCTGAGTGACTCCATCGCTGTACGTAGCCCGCGTCCCGCACGCAAAGAAAAACCCGCCAAGCTTAAAAGAGAACTGGCGGTTTTGAGCGACTGATTTCGGATTCACGTACAGGCAATGAAAACGGAGTTGTCGCGTGCGCAGGCTCTTCCAGCGACCAGTCAGCCTCCAAGTCCACGGCATCCAGCACCTTGGGCAGGTCACCAATCGTCAATTCGAAGCGCTTCATCGTGGCCTCGTGAGACAGGCAATGTTCCCCTTCGTCGTTTCGATCATCAGAAACTCGAATCGCGTGTCGCCACACTGAACCTGCAAGCCAGCCCTCCCCGCCTTGCGCAAATTGTCACCGTGCAACCTGAAGGGCCGAATCCAGAATTTGTGCAGCGGCCTCCTGCACAAATTGCAATCTTTTCGGCTCGATAAATATAGGATTGCGAATTAAAAGTTGATCAATTTCTATTGCTTTATGTAAAATCATATAAGCGGATGCTTCTTTGTGCCCGTCGATCCACCGGTAAATGTACTCAGGAGGACTCCGTCCGAGTCCCGCTGCCGGAACGCATCAATGTACTTCATTCTAGGCACGCTTAAGACGACCAAGTAAGACAGATCGCTAGAAAAGGTGAAGAATTCCCACCCGAGCCACGACCTGTGAACGCGCATCAGAAGGTCCGGCTGAACCTGTCTGATAAGCGGTTCCAAACGGCGTACCGGACACCGCACCTCCTAGGTTTAAATAGGCGGCCGCCGCGTAGACCTTGGTCCGCTTAGAAAGCTGATACCCAAATAGGAGCGCTCCGTGGTTCCAATGAGGCCGGGACACTACCCCGTTCAAACTGTCTTGTGCTTCCGTGTATGCATACATCGCAACGCCGTAAAAGGCAGGCGTAAAATAGTACGCCGCGCTAACTTCATAATTACCAAAGCGAAGGGTTTGTGGAGCGGTACCGGTCGGAAACGTACCAAAGTAGAATGAAGACGTAGGCGCATCGAGCGATGTATGTGTATATGCTGCCCCGAGGCTCAATGAGCCGACTGTATACCGGCTTGCAACCCCCCAAGTGCGTTGCCGCTCCGACGCAAAATTGCCATTCATATATGTCGGCACTGCAGTGGACGAAGGCAGCGCGCCTATTGCAGTGGAGTTGGCGTTATCTGACTGAAAACACCCCGCGGCAATAGAAAGGGCACCCCCGTCATACGACATTCCCGCACCATATGCGCGATTTTGACTGAAACCGCCAGGTTGATTACTGAACCCGTAAATGCTTTCGAATTGAAAGCCGGCGAACTTGCTACTCGTGTATTTAACGGAATTACTCAAGCGAAACGTTCTGTCGGTGTTATCATTGTCAAACGGGTGAGTAAAAATATATCCACCATATGCACCGTTAGCGGTGAGCGGTCCCACCACATCAACCATTGGTTCATATTGACGACCAAACGTGATTGCGCCGTAATTTGAATTTTGTAGACCAACAAACGCTACACGAGAAAAAATCTGTGACCCATTGCCTAATGGCGCTCCATTTGAAATGGAGAATCCATTTTCGAGGGTAAAAATGGCTTGGTTACTCCCACCAAGATCTTCCACCCCCTTCAAACCCCAACGACTGCCTTGCAGGTATCCACTTTGCTCTTGTATTGTTCCGTGCCCTTTCGTATTACTGGTGAAACCGAGCCCCACATCGAGCAGACCATAAAGAGTTACACTGCTTTGCGCGTTCGCGACCGACGAGAAGAGGAACGGAATAGCGATTCCAATGAACCTTCGCATGTTGTCTCCATTCATATATTATATTAATGTTGTTTCACAGATTGTCTCTGATAACTTGATCACCAAAGGCAGCGACCGGGTGAACGTTCGACCCTACAGATTGACTAGGCCCGGGCCTGCCTTGTTTCGCTAGACGCGCAGTTTAGTCGGTCAAAGGTTTTCTGTATTTCCGAAAATCCGGTTTGCGCTTTTCCAGGAACGCGGTGATACCTTCCATGTTCTCCGGATTCCCGTAAATCGACGCGAGCAATTCGGAGGTCGGGAAGAAGGAACTATAGAATTCCTGATCTGATCCAGCGTTCAACGCGAGCTTTGCAATCCGGACACTTTGCGGACTTTTGTCGAGAATATCCTGACAAAGACTGAAAACCGTCGAGTCGAGATCTTCAGGTTTTACGACACGGTTGATTAGTCCCATTTCTTCCGCCTCATGAGCCGAGTAGAGGCGGCACGTGTAGAGCATTTCGCGCGCTTTTCGCTCACCAACGAATCGAGCGAGTAGTTGACACGCGCCCCAGATCGGCACGCTCCCGACTTTCGGACCCGTCTGGCCGAATTTCGAGTCATCACTTGCGATTGTCAAATCACAAAACAAGTTAATTTCGTTGCCGCCTCCAACGCAGTAACCTCTTACCTTCGCTACGATCGGCTTGTCCATCGATCGCATTACCGACGACAGCGCGAACAGGCGGCGCATGTGTTTCCGCCCGACCTCTGGCACTCGGGCTTGCTGGTCTTGTATGTCACCTCCTGAACAAAATGCCTTGTCACCAGCCCCAGTTAGGACGACAACGCCAACGGAAGTGTCATCGGCTGCGGCGTGCATAGCCTTCGTCAGTTCCTCATACGTCCGCGGCCTTACGGCGTTTCGTACAGCCGGGCGGTTGATCGTAATCGTCGCGACTCCGTCGTGAGCCTCGTATAAAATGTCTTGGAAATCCATGAAGGTAACCTTGGTAGAGAAAGAAACAGGTGTGAAGTAAACGGACAACGAGCCGTTTGCACTTAGGTGCTAACTTGACTCGAATCTTGATCTGTCGCCCAGGTCAACGGCACCTTTGATGGCGGTCCGATCAGCGTTCCGATCCTTGCGGGTGTCCTTTCCAGCCTCATAGGCGATCCAAAGACCTCCCAGTGTCGACCCGCACCGTCGGTTGCTGTAACGATTAATTCTCGCGCGGTCGTTTGCGCATGGGTACAAACCTCCGCCACGGAGAGTGGTTCCTCGACGGCATGGGCCTCGATCGGACGACAGTTCCACAGGGTCTGTGTCATCCAAGCTCCTACATCTTGCATCGAGATGTCTATTGCGCACCCCACGCCGGTAATCTCGCGCCGCGCCAGTGCAGCGATAATCGATAGAAGTCCGACCTCCCCACCGGCGATGTCCGCTGCTGAAATTCCCGATTTAACTGGTTTTCCATCAACACGGGTCGCATCCATCATCCCCGACATTGCCTGTATGACGGTATCTACAGCGGCCCGTCCTGGATAGACGGACTGGGCGCCGAATCCTGAGATCGCACAATAGATGAGCCGCGGATTGATACTCTTCAATCGATCTCTGTCGAAGCCCATTTTCGAAAGAGCTCCAGGCTTCATGTTTTCTACAAGAACATCGGCATCAGAGAGCAGGATCTCAAGCTCCTCGCGATCCTTCGCTTGTCGAAGATCCAATTCGACGCTTCTCTTTTGTCCATTGCTGGCAACGAAGAAATGGCTAACACCTTCGCGCATCGGTGCCCAAAAGCGCGCGCTTTCGCCGCCCGGCGCCTCAATTTTGATAACATCCGCACCAAAACTCGCGAGATGTCGTGCCGACAATGGTGCCGTTGTGAGTTGTCCGATCTCAACAACGCGGAGTCCGGCCAATGGCATCATTGGACTGAAAGCGGAAATGGAGGATTCGACGCCTGCTGTTGCCTCCGGACCACTTCCTGACGGACGCTCGTTTGCTTTGTTTCGCGCACTATCTCGTGCCGGGATGGACTGAGGCGTTCCCTCCTCGCCGTCGAACTTGATAAGCGGGCCCGCGACCCGAACAAGCGTGTCATCCAGAGGATTCTTGATAAAGGCTATCGAACGCCTGGCCTGCAGATTCGGTTCCTCGTGAATCTTGTCAATCGCGACAATTCCACCACACGGCACGTCGCAGTCTTTCAGCGCTTCAGTCACCTCCTGCAAGGTTAGTCCTGTTGACCAAGCGGATATTAGAGAATCTATCTCGTCCCTCCGCTGGATCCTCGCCTCAAGTCTTGCAAGCGACCTATCAGAAAGCTCTTTGCCGACGAGCGGATAGAAACGGCCCCACTGAGCGTCATTCGTCAAACATATCAGTACCCAACCGTCAGCCGTTGGATACGCGTTCCACGGAACTGCCATACTATGACCATTCCCGAGCCGTTCAGGTGTTCGGCCCGCGTAATAGGCTGGCATGAAAGTCGTTAGGGTGGTTACACCCACATCAAAAAGCGACACTTCAATGTTTTGACCAAGCTTCTGCTGCTCCAAAACACGAAGAGCGATCGCGACCGCGCTTGCTGCGTAAATCGAGGCTGACATTTCAAGAATGGGAATCGCGACTGGCGTAGGCGGCTTCCCAGGGAAGCCTGTCGTGGTAACGACCCCCGTCAGCGCTTGGACTGACGTTTCCTCAGCAAACCTTCCCGCAAGTGGTCCCGTGGTTCCAAAGGCTGTGATATCACACACAATCGGACAACCTTTGAAAGCTTCAATCCAACACTCCGGCAGGTCGGCGTCGAGATCGGAGGATAGAATTACGACATGGCAATCATCAATGAGCGACTTCACCGCTTGAATATCGGCGGCAACGTCTCGATCAACGCAGATGCTCTCTTTTCCAACAACGGCGCTGATGCGATCGAACCACTTGCCCTTCGGAGCGGTTCCGAGAGTTTTCGGCTCCACGATCGTCACTTCAGCGCCAAGGTCCGAAAGTAGGCGACCGCACGCACCGACGGCAAGACGCGAACCGATTTCGATAACCCGTACCGCTGAGTACGGTCGGCGCGCGTCACGCCCATCGATTCGTGCTCTTAATTCGGTATTCGTATAATTGTGCGTGTCTGTCTTTTTCATATGTACTCCCGATAGTACTTAAGAACGTATTCTTATTCGATATCGACCAGGCCACTCTATCTCTTCATACAGCTTTTGCAACGAGACCTACTAAACCGCACGAAAGCCAGAAGGCAAGATGTACAGAATACTTTTCAAGTATCGACACGAGAGCTTGTAACCTTGCCCACCGGTCCGCGTTACTCAAATATCTGTCTAGCGTCAGGGGCTATTCTCACCATGTTCAGTAAGCATCCCAATCCCATGGAAGATCGCGACCACTCCCGTTGTGACGGTTGATCGCGGCTTTACACACCCCCGAAATTCGGCTGTCGCTTATTGAGAAACGCAGCGATACCTTCTTCCTTGTCTTTTGTGCCGTAGACAGTGGTGACGAGCATTGTTTCAAATTCGACTGCGGAGGCAAGGTCCATCTGCACACCCCGGTGCACTGCGCGCTTAACATAAGCAAGAGCCAAGGGCGCGCGAGTCGCGTAGTGCTCCGCCAACGAAATGGCGGCCGGAAGTGCGCCACCTGCGGGCGTCCGTTTATTGATAAGGCCAATGCGGTAGGCTTCGTCGACATCAACAGGCTCTGCCGCGAACAGCATCTCCAATGCGTACGCGACGCCTACCACGCGTGGCAACCGCTGCGTTCCCCCAGCCCCCGCTACAGTACCTATTCGCGAGCTTGTAATTGCGTATGTTGATCCGTCTGCCCCGATCCTGATATCAGCGGCCAGCGCCAGTTCCAGTCCACCGGTCATGCAAAATCCTTCGATTGCGGCGATGACTGGCTTTGCAGACTGCTCAAGTGCGTCATTGAGGCGATGCCAATGCCCAAAATAGCGTCGACCGTCGGTTGCCGTCTTGACTTCAAACGCTTCGTTTAGATCCGCACCCGCCGAGAAATACTCGTTGCCACCGGTCAATACGATTGCTGCAACATTCGGCTTATCCGCGGCCTCGTTACAGGCCGACATGATCTCGTCCATCATCAGCTCGCTGACCGCATTTCTTTTTTCTGGGCGATTCAGTTGTACTACATATGCCGCGCCTTTTACTACAGTCCGTATCGTTTCGTAGGCCATCACTATTCTCCAGAGAAATGAAATTTGATAAGCAACTCGTTCACTGCAGTGCTGGCCTCGTACTGTACCCAGTGGCCGGCGCCGCTGACTGTTGAAAGCTCGACTTGCGGACTGACTTGGTAGAACGCTCTAATACGTTCGTTCAACGTTGGGAATATCAAAGCGTCCTCTTCGCCCAAGACCACCTGAACGGGTACTTTGATATCGAGAAGGTCCCTAGCGAGCGAGTCTTGGTGACTTATCTTCCGGCTATCGAACCGCGCTTTTTCAACGTTACAGAGATGAATGTCTACGCTCTGGTCATCACTTCGTTGTTGCTCAAAAAGCATCCAACGTCCGAGGTTCCTCGCTGTTGCTTCTCGGATCTCTCGCTCTGACCAGTCCGGCCTCTTACCTACTTTCTCAAGGGCGGTGTCCCTTCCTACCGGCTGACCAAAGCCTGCGGGACTTAAGAGACTCAGCCGTTTTACCTTCGAAAGATTCCCACCACGACCAGAAGCGATGGCGGCGGCGACAGCGCCACCGAAACTGAATCCGATCAGGTGGAAAGTCGCGACCTCTCTGAGCAAAATATTCAGAGACTCGCAAACCCACGAAAGGTATCCGTCAACATCAATCTGCTTGTTGGGGCATGCGGAGTCACCGAAACCTGGGAGATCAAGGGTAAATACTTCAAAACGCTGAGCCAAAGCCCCTACATTTCGGATCCAATGGGTTCTGGATCCACTCCCTCCATGAAGGAGGACTACCGCGGGTCCTTTGCCCACTGAACGATAGGAAAGGCCAGCGACTGTGCCGCCATTTCCAAAATATGAAGCCAGTGATTCCATTGATTTGATTTCTGCTCTGATTGCATCCGTTGTGTGCATAACAATCACTTATGTGTTCGACGAACCTTGGATTTCTCGCTAGATCGTCGATAGACCCAGTTCACGAAGATCACTGCAGGACTCAAGGCTCCAGAGTCGCGCAAGCAATCGTTCGGCTGGTAGGCCACCGATTACAGGAGACGCGAGTTCGATAAATTTATCGCTGAGCTGTGAATCGCTCAGCGGCTGCTCAGGGTCGCCGACCCTATATGGCTGAAAATGCCGGAGACACTGACCATCCTTAAGCCTGACCTCTATTTTTGCCGCTCGGGCATTCGGGAAGGAACTTGTCAATTCAGGATCCGCAACGACAGCCACTCTCTTCATGAGCGACCTAACGTCCCGGTCATTAATTCGATCATGTTCGAACGCTGCGAGCCGAACCGCTCCGAATTTGGCAGCCTGTGCGACGACAAAGGGAATACTGAACTTGCACTCGAAGGCGGACTTGGGGTCAGGATTCCCTGCTACATCGATTGCTACCTGATAGGTGCGGAGATCTATGGATTCAATTTGATCGATGGTGAAGCAGTGCGATTTTCGTAAGGCTAGTAAGGCGTCGATTGGTGCGAACGTGTGTCCGCAACAACCATGGTTCTTCACTGTTACGCTCGCGATGTTGAATCTCTCACCTAAACCCGAGACGACGTTGGACCAGTTCGCATTTTGCGCCATGGCGGCGCCGAATCCCGCTGGGCCTTCCAGAATGTCGAGCGCGCCCGTCAGACCGCTTGCAGCACCTTGAGCCGCGACGACCCCTACCCACGCTGCGTGGCCAGCGTGCAGAGCCTTGGTCATGGCATCGGATCTAAAAGCCTGTTGCAACCCCGCTGCAAAAGTCGCGGAGGTCGCCAGCGCATGCGCTACAGCCAGCTGGTCCTGAGAACAAAGCGTAGATGAAGCGATCGCTGCGCCGAAGCATCCCACGGTTCCAGTTGTATGAAAGAATTTGTAGTGGGAAGGCTGTACAGCGACTCCAATCCGGGTCGACACTTCATATCCCGCCGTGATCGCCCTAAGCAGTTTCTCGCCTGAAACGCTCCGTTCTTCTGCTACCGCGAGCGCGGCAGCGATCGTCGGACAGCCCGGGTGATAGATGGCATCGCGAAAAATATCATCGAACTCGACAGCGTGGGACGCGCTGCCGTTAATCCACGCGGCGGTTCCACCGAACGCTGTTGAACGAAGCCCCGGAAGGCTAGCGTCGCCTCGTCCCAGCTCGCGGGAGTGCGAACGAAGTAGGGTCAGCGCTGGATCGACTTTCGTCCCGGGGAAAAGAGCGGCAAACCAATCGATCAGGGCTCGCTTGGCCGCGTTTGCAATCTCCGGAGGCAGCTCCTCTGCCATCTGCGCAACAGCGTATTCAGCCAACTGTGTCGTGATCATAATTTCGAATACTCGTTTGGCGATCGATGTTAACTCAAAGACCGCTTTGTCCAGTTAGGTCGCGTCCCGGTACCAGTGTCAGGAGCTCGAACGTTCCATCCGAACACTGAGCATCTGGACGCCTCTAACGACGCGCTCGATTCCAGTCTCCCGAGTCAGTCCCATCGCGCCTCATAGTCGCGTGGCTGCGCACGCGGAATTTACCTACGCTGCGACAGCTTCTCGTTTAGCTATTGCCGAGCTACCTGGACTGACAACTCCTCGATCTAGCTCATCTAATACGTTGAGACAGATTGGTCATGCTGACTGGATACGCCTCGATGTTTGAAAGTGTTTGCTGTACTAACTGCCTCTTGGTGAGAGCCGAGCCGAACAAATCGCGCTCACCAAGGTGCGTCATCGCATAGCTTTTTGGATCGACGGCTTGTCTCAGCGCCAGAAGACCGAGCAAAGGTCGATTGCCAGCCCATGTTTGCGTAAGGATCCTCATCGTGCTTCCGCCCTCCATAAGCGCGATTGCTCGCGGAGCCGAGACTCGATCAAACGTCAATTCCGCAAGGTGGCCTTGCTGTGTTCCGATACACGCAAAGTCAGTCACCATAAAATCTGACACTGAACTTTCTACGACGTATCGGTAGAGTTCGCCGTTCGACTCTGCCTTGCACGTCACCAAGGCGACGTCGGCAATTGTGCCGTTTGTCATCCATTGTTTTGTCTCGCTTAGAAAGACAGTTTCCGACTGGTCAGCAAGGTACACACGGAGGCGGATTTCTCGGGGGCAGATCCGGAAGTCGGCTCAGACGATGCCGTGCAAGCAATAATCTCCCGCTAATCGATGCTTCAAGAAGTCCGGGACGCGATCGGTGAATTCCACCCGAAAGCAGCCGATTTATCGTTCCTTCAAGCGCTAGAAGCGCGAGCGTCACTACTGCTGGCAATTGCTCGAAAACCAAGCCGTAGTCGAGCATCGAAAGTCCGCTTCCTCCCGCTGCGTCGGGTAAGCGAGCGGCGGTGATTGCATACTCAGCCAGCGCGCGAAAAATCCGTTGCATGGCCGCTTTCGGCAACGGCCAAGTTTCGTCGCGCCGACGAAACATCGGAATGAGCACTCCTTCGGTGAGGTGACTAGCCGCACGCTGTAGCTCTCTTTGCGTAGAGGAAAGTTCGAAATTCATCGCCGCTCACACCATCGTAAAACCACCATTGATGCTGATAACTTGACCAGTAATCCACGACGCCCGATCGCTCAGGAGAAATGTGACCATCCCAGCGATATCGCTCGGCTCACCAATCCGGCGAAGCGGGTACATCTTCTGTACTGTAAGCAAGCGCTTGGCATATTTTTCCGGCCCCATCTGTTCGCGCAGTGATGCTTCACGTTCCATTCGCATTGGTGTGTTTGTCGCACCCGGAGAAACGATGTTCGCGGTGATCCCATGAGGTCCCACTTCTTGTGCAATTGACTTTACAAGTGCAGTGACGCCGGCTTTTGCGGCGGCATAATAGGCGAGCTTCGCTTGGCCTACACGCGCCGAGTCCGAAGAGAAACACACGATCCGGCCGTAGCTCTGGCTTTTCATCAACGGAAGGATCGCATGAAGACAACGCATCGGGCCGAGAAGGCATACGTCCAGCATCCGCTGCCAATCATCGAAAGATGAGTCTTCAAAACTCTTGTCATCCAGTATCGCTGCGGAATTCACGAAATAGTGAATCTCCTTGAAACGCTTTGTCGCGATCGTTACGAGTGTATCAATGGACTCTTGCTTTGTAAGGTCTGTCGGCACAAATATCACTGAAGTGAGAGCCGACAATGCGCGCAACGCTCGCTCTCCTGCCTCCTCGTTTCGATCAGCCAGGATCAGATTTACACCTTCATTTGCGAGTTCTTTGGCGGCCTCGAATCCAATACCTTGTACGCCTCCCGTTATAATCGCTGTCCGTCCCTTCATCAAAAAATCCATTAGATTCTCCTGATACATTAGCAAATGATCGACCTATATACAGTAATTCGTAGCTCGACCTATTTTTCAGTCCGCTGTCTTTTCCGTGAAGCCGTTATCTGAAAATCGTAAATTGCTACCTTTGCATAGAAGGTCATCGTACTCGTCTGTAGTGAGCGCATTGGCGCCGGGCAAATCACGCTAAATGTCGACGTTTCACGTGTGTGCGCCGAGCTGCTGTGCAGGCGTCTCGTTGCCTTCGGAAAAATCCATGGAATTATCTACGCGATTTGTAAGAAGTACCGCGATTGCCGCAACTAATCCAGGAACACCAATAGCCATGAAGTATTGCTCTCTCGAGAGGTTGAGATTAACTAGCGCCCCAATAGCGACCGGAGAAATGATTGCGCCGAATCTCCCTATACCGAGCATCCAGCCTACGCCGGTTGTGCGGATTGCTATTGGATAATACTGGCCGGCGTATGCATTGATCAGGTTCTGAGTTCCGATCGTCGAGGCGCCAGCTACTGCTACCAGCACGTAAATCATCCATGGTGATGCCCCGTACCCAAGTGTTGCTATCGATCCCGCAGCCATGAGAAACATAACAACAAGAACGTATTTGATGTTGAGTCGGTCCGACAAAAATCCACCTAGGATCGCACCGATCATGCCTCCAATGTTCATCACGAGGAGAAATGTGAGAGCCGAGGCACTGGTATAGCCGGCGCTCACCATGAGCTTGCTCAACCAGGAACTTAGCCCATACACAATAAAAAGGCATATGAAACAGGCAATCCAAAGCATCAAGGTGCTAAGCGCACGTTCGCGCGTGAATAACTGTCGAATCGGCTTTGACGAATCAACTGTACTCGCCGGGCCGACAAAATGGTCGTCCGCGGTCGGACTGTAGGTAGGTTCGAGGTTTCCCGCCAAGATTTTCAACTCGTCGAACCGGCGATGTCTAAGTAAAAACGGGACCGATTCTGGGGTCGATTTCCAAATAAATGGAATCAGGAACACTGGAGCGACGGCCGCAAGGAAAACTGATTTCCAGCCGTAGATTTCGATCCACCCCTTTCCTAGTGCCGCTGCAATGACACCGCCGATAGAAAACCCGCTGAATATAAGCGTTACCAATGTTCCTTTCATCCGCCGTGGCGCAAACTCTGTCATAAGCGAAACAACGTTCGGCATCGCTCCGCCAAGCCCCAGGCCTGCCAGAAAGCGGCAGATTGCAAATTGCGTTGGGTCATTGACAAGCCCAGCCGCTGCGGTGAAAAAGCTACACAGAAAAATGCACAACGCAATCGTTCGGCGACGACCAAATCTATCGGCAGCGGTTCCAAGAAGAATATTCCCAAGCACCATCCCGATCAAAGCGAAACTCACCAGTATGCCCGCGTGCACTGCCCCTAAAGCCATGTCCTTCATTATCCATGGCAGCGCGATGCCGGTAACTGTCAGGTCATACCCGTCAAAGACGATGATCAGCGCGCAAACCAACAGCATCCGATAATGGAATCTATTAAGTTTCGCGGCATTTACCAACGACTGGATGTTAATTGGACGCACTATCTCCTCCGTCTTCCGCATGTTTATTTTTAGAGCCCCGAACGCCTTCATTCGGAGCCCTGTCGCGTCTGCTGATCGCCTCCATTCTCTGGATTCGATTTCGCCAGCGCGTCGAGTACAAATATGAACTTGCAGGCGCTCTTGCATCGCGGGGATGACACCCCCCGCCGCGGGTTTTTTTGCGCGTCAGACGTTCTGAATTGTCTCTAACGGAATATAAACCGTACCGTCCATGATCTTACGTGCCGTGCGAGGAAACCCAAGTCTCTCAAAAACGACGCCCTCAGGATGACTATTGGACGGTTTGGCCTCAACGTGGACATTCATCACGCCATTCGGATGACCGATACGCAGCGTAGACCTGTTTCGCGCATCAGCTTGCGTGACCGCATGGACAACCGAGCCTTCAATTCGGGACGCCGAGGCAATGCACATCGAACCAGTACCGGCCATTGCCTCATGCATACGGTTCATAAAGATCAGCCGTGCCAGAAAATCACAATCCTCATCTTTTGTTTTCTGCCCAGAGTACGTCACATAATTTGCTGAGGGGGCGACGAAGACAACAAATGGGAGGAAAGGGGATTGCTGATCCACATTCTTCCACTCGCTCGTGAATCCTAGTCGAACTGCGGCCTTTCCCCGGATCTCTCTCATCAGAGAAACAAGCTGAACGTCCGTGTTGAATTCGTCGGGCAGCTCGTCGCCTCGCAATCCGAGATCTTCAGCCCTGACAAAAACGCACGTATTGGCGACGTCGACAATCGAGACCTGTAGGCTTCGACCATCCTCCAGGTTAATCGCCTCGTTTGCCGCCCCTGTCGGCAAGGCTTTCCCTGTTTTCGCACCGATGCTACCGCTATAGTCCATGAAGACTTCTGCTCCCGTTCCCGGAACACCGGCGATCGCCAAACTACCAACGACCCGGGCGCGGCCACTTTTCACGGGAACGTGAGCTACAACGATCTTGCCCGTGTTCGTGTTGTGAATCCTAACAACGGTCGTGGGCTCCATTGGCCTTACCAATCCAGCATCGATCGCAAATGGTCCAACTCCTGCGGAGATATTGCCGCAATTTCCCGAGTAATCGATAACGTCGCGGTCGATCTCGGCCTGAGCGAATGTGTAGTCGACGTCCGCATCATCACGCTGACTGGGTCCGACAATGGCAATCTTCGACGTAATGAGATGCGTACCGCCCAGTCCATCAATCTGCATCACGTCGGGCGTACCCATCGCTTTTTTCAAAATTGCATCGCGCATTGCGCCAGCGGGCGGAAGATCATTCTCAAGGAAGTAGAGCCCTTTGCTTGACCCTCCCCGCACGATCGAAACGCGCACTCCCATCTGCTCCTCTGCAAGGTCGAAACTTTTCACGGCGGCTCCTCCTGTGGTATGGCACTGTGGCCTTGGAGTCCTGACTTTCTCACTATTGCATCGACTTATCCATTGCTCATTCAGCAACCCCCCTTTCTCTCGATAGCAGCGAGAAGCGAAGCCGTTGCCGAGTGCTTTCCAGCGGGCCTCCGAGCCACCTGTAACGGTCTCCGGACTAAAATTTTTCGACACGGTAAATAGGTTAATTCCGCCCCCGCCAGCTGTTGGTCACACCCCAATTTCGGTAGCGGAAACGGAGCGGCGCCGACCGGGTCGTTTTAATGGTCGAGGCGCGCAGTTTTTCCCAATTTCACCAGAGGCGCTTTGACGTCACGTCGGGCCGCTGAAATCACTGCTATGGTCGTGGATACGACGATACAACCCCAGCACACTCTGGCATTGGCAGTAATGGCGTCGAGAGGCGCAGTACTGATGTCAATGCCACCGCATCGTTCAGCATCATGTGCGCGGTTAGGCGGATGGTCCACAAGGTGAATCGACCCAGCAGCCGGCCAGTTTGTAAGCACCCAGCAACCTACCTTGAATTGACTGTGTAACGCCAGCGACGATCGCGTCCATCAAGCAGCCAAATGGACACGCTTACACCATGGAAGAGTACGTGGCGGTTCAATCGACGCGGCGCCGTCGACACAGTGCCGAATTCAAGGCTCACGCTATCAAGGCCCGTATGCAGCGGAGTGTCTCCAATTGCAGCGGTAGCATCGCACTACCGGTTGAACGCTAATCTGTTGCGCCCGTGGGTAAATGCACGTGAGAAGCTGGATTCTGTGGCCGAAGCGCGCGAGGCACTGGCGTTACCATCAGCTGAGTTTGTGCCGCTGCAACTGTGTTCGCCGAGACCGAAAGGCGAGTCACCCGATATTGTGACCGACCTTAGGTGCGGCGCCACCTCGGTCACGCTTCGCTGGCCTGCTTCGGACGCAGGCGAGTGCGCGAGATGGCTGCAGGGGTGGTTGCGGTGATCCGGATCG
Organism: Paraburkholderia caribensis; assembly: GCF_002902945.1. Classification (NCBI taxonomy): domain Bacteria; kingdom Pseudomonadati; phylum Pseudomonadota; class Betaproteobacteria; order Burkholderiales; family Burkholderiaceae; genus Paraburkholderia; species Paraburkholderia caribensis. The sequence continues at coordinate 156,235 of NZ_CP026104.1, read as the reverse complement.
GGGCGAAATGGCTGGCGACCGAACCGCTGAAAATGCGCGCAGGAACGGATGCGATTCTGGCTCGCGTGAAGGTATTTGGTTCGGCGCCCGCATCACGCCTACCTGTTTGCCAGCAAGAGTTCAACACGCATGAAGGTGGGTTGGCGTATGTGGTGTGAAGCTACAGCCGCTGCTGCTTGACGCCCTGCGCGAACAGATCCTGCGTCAGGGCGTACTGCATGCCGATGAGACACCCGTGCAGAAGGTCAGTCCCTGCAAGGGCACGACACATCGCGCGTATCTGTAGACCTAGGCCACGACACAATACTCGCCACCCAGGGCGGTCGTATGCGAGTTCACTGACAGTCGCGCGGGCGAGCATGCCCGTACATTCCTTGGCGACTGACAAGGCAAGCTCGTATGTGACGACTTCAAGGGATACAAGGCAGGATTCCCGCAACGCGTAACCGAAATCGCTCGTGCGGCGCATGCCCGACGCAAGTTCTTCGATCTACATGCCAACCATCAGAGCGAAATCGACGGGCAAGCCCTGTACTTTGCTACGCTGTATGCGATCGAAGATGAGGCAGCCGCACGGGATCCCGATGCGCGGCGCGCTTCGAGGACTTCGTTCGCGACTGGTCATGGACGGCTTGCATTAATGGATGAACGCGCAGCGACGGCTGTTCAGAGGGCTCAGCGATCGCAAAGGTACTCGACTACAGCCTCAATCGCTGGGAGGCGCTCGCACGCTACCTCGACGATGAGCACGTTCTGATGTGCAACAACTGGGTTGAAAATCAAATCAGGCCCGAGGCGACAGGAGGAAAAAACTGGTTGTCCGCGGGCTCTCTTCGTGCCGGCGAATGTGCCGCTGCCATCATGAGCCTGCTGCGCTCAGCCCAACTGAACGGGCACGATCCCTACGCCTATCTGAAGGACGTGCTCACCCGCTTGCCAACACATCGTGCCGCTGACATTGATGTGCTGCTCCCTCATCTTTGGAAACCCTACGCTAGCGCACTTTAGCTTGCGCATGGGCTGGACAAGGTGCCTCCACCGGTTGCTTAAGCCGCTTTCGCGGATGCTGAAAGGGAATGCCTCCTCTACTGGTGCATGTACGATAAAAGAGCGGCGGAAGTGAGGGCGGGATTCTATGGTTGCGTCCGGTGCTAACGACATTCGACTATTGTCTGCCTGAAACCCTAGTTCGGCTACGGATCGCGGCCGTCGCGATGTTCCCAGATCTAACGTGGCCGTTGAGGCAGGCGCGTGATTACCCGACCCACGTTCACATTTGTTGCTGCGAGCCCGCTGGGTAGGGAGACGCGAGGCAAAGGTGGCCAACGCCTTCGCGAGGCTGCCGGCGCCCACCGAGCGAGGGCACGTTGCCGAATGCCGCTCGAGACATGACTGAAGTAGCGCGACGTATTCAGGGATTCTTGTCCCGTCCACGACGGGCTGGTGTCGCACCGTGGCCGAGGATACGCAGCTTAGCAGCCGTCATTCGCTAGCCCCCTTTCTTTCAACAAAGCTACAAACAATGAGGCGGTCGCTGTAAGTTCGTCAGAGGGCTTCGAAAACATCTGCAGTTGTCGGCTGCTCCAGCTTTCGAGCAGAGGGACATAGGTGAAGTTCAATATTTGCTGAAGTTGGATTGCCACGCCCTTCGGCATCACACCCACTCCTACTCCAGCGCTGACCATCCGCGCCATTGGGTCAAAGCTACTTACTGTCACTGCGGCGATAAGACTCTTTCCAGCCTCCTGGGCGAATTTTCGGATCTGACTCTCGATGGATCCGCCGTATTGGAGTGTTACGAACTCGTATTCTAATGCTTGTAAGCAAGTAACGCCTTCGGACTCCGCGAGGGTGTGACCGGCAGGCACAACCAAAACTAGCTCGTCGTCCCAACAGGAGAACTTGGCTAACCCTTCTGCACCAGTTGACGAGGACGCTAACGCTACGTCGACCTGCCCATCATGAACCGCTTTAACAGCCTCTGCGCTGGTGGTTTCTTTGATATTAACTTCCACGAAGGGAAATCGTGCTTTGAACGTAGCGACGCGTTCAGGGAGAAATTGCATTAAGGAGGAGATGTTCGCCGCGATTCGAACCAGCCCCCGATGGCCGTCTCCGTAGGTACTGACCTCCGTTTCCATCTCCTGCATTTCTCGCAGGATGTTTCGTGCGCGGCGCAAGACCGCCTGGCCCGCCGGCGTCGGATAAACCCCGCCAGTGGTTCGATACAGGAGCTTCGCTCCTAGCGTATCCTCTAGCTCGCTGATCCGCCGGCTTGCTGCAGACAGTGCGATGTGCTCCCTTTCAGCCGCACGACTAATGCTCGATTCTTCCACCACCGCCACGAAGAGTCGGATACTTAAATGATCTGTACGCACGTCGCTTATTCTTATGAAGGTACAAGTGAACACACTACCGCAAAGACGGACGAAAGGAAATCCGCAATCTCACTCGTATCAAGAATGCATTGCGTATCGCATCTCAAGTGCTTGCGCGCAATGCGGACAAAGGCAGCACGAGAACCGATAGCTGACGCAAGCTGTTCGAATACGCAACCAAACCTCCAGCGAATTCAACAGTGTTTTGCGTGCTGCTGGCAACTGGCGCGGCAAGTCACAGCTGCCGGCTAGGTGCGGTAGCAGCACGGGTCGCAGCATAGCCGGTCGTGCGAGTTTGCACGGATGGAGTGGTAAATATGATCAAATGCGCTCGAGAATTTTCGAGACGCCTTAACCGACGCAGTCGCATATAGCACAAGGCGAACCGACCGCCAGTGTGCTGCAGCTGGTAGCTGGCGGTCGTGACAAGCCGCGCGCCGGAAGCGCCGAGCGGATGGCCGAGCGCCATCGCACCTCCATTTGGGTTCACACGAGGATCATCATCAGCGACACCGAGCATACGCAGCGTGGCCAAACCCTGCGCCGCAAACGCTTCATTCAGTTCGATCACATCCATCTGATCTATGCTCATGCCGGGGCGCGCGAGAAGCGTCTCCGATGCCGGCCCCGGGCCCACGCCCATCACTCGCGGCGGCACGCCTGCTGTTGCCAGCCCGAGGATGCGCGCGCCGTTAGCCCGTGGCGCCTCGCGCTTTCCTCGTCGGCGATCGGCATAGCTACCGCTCCATCGTGCACGCCCGACGAGTTGCCGGCCGGCACTGAGCCATCTTGACGCACGACGCCCTTGAGCTTCGAAAGCGCTTCAAGACTCGTTTCGCGCGGATGCTCCTCCCAATCAACGATGAACGATCAGCGCTTCGCCCTTCCTCTGTGGAATTGTCACCCCGACGATTTCCTGCGTCAAAGTGACGTCTTTCTGCGCACGTGCAGCCTTTTGCTGCGAGCGAAGGCGAATGCATCCTGGTCGGCGCGACTGATCCTGTAGTCGTCGGCAACATTCTCGGCGGTCTCGGGCATTGAATCGACGCCGTAGTGCTGCCTCATCAGCGGATTAACGAAGCGCCAGCCAATCGTCGTATCGTGGATCTCGGCAGTACGTGGGAGCGCGCTCGTCGCCTTGCCCATGACGAACGAAGCGCGGCTCATGCCTTCGACCCCGCCCGCGATCATCAGACTATTTTCGCCCGACTTGATCGCGCGCACCCCGACGCCGATCGCGTCCACGCTGGAACCACACAGGCGGTGGACCGTACTGCTAGGCGTGGCGGCCGGCAGACCCGCGAGCAACGCCGACATGAGCGCAACGTTGCGGTTGTCTTCGCCTGCTTGATTCGCACAGCCATAGATCACCTCTTCGACCGCGTCCCAGTCTACCTTCTTCTCCCGCTCGACCAGCACGCGGAACGGCACAGCGCCAAGGCCATCGGCGCGGATCGAGGACAGTGAACGGCCATATCTGCCACTGGGCGTGCAGATGGCGTCGCAAGTGTAGACGTCTTGCACTAAATGAATCTCCGTTAAATGCAATTATGGTTGCGACCTATCCAGCCCGGGGTTAAGAACACTCGCCCGTCTCTAACGGTCGGTGCACGAATGCGGCCCAACGCATGCGTGCCCAGCGCGGCCAATTTTCGTGGTCGACGGGAGGAGCTCGCGGCCGACGATGGTGTCTAGATGCTTGAAATGAGTTCAGGTACGGCAACAAACAGATCGCCGACGAGACCGTAATCCGCCACGCTGAAAATTGGCGCTTCCTCGTCCTTGTTGATCGCGACGATCATTTTGCTGTCCTTCATCCCAGCCAGATGCTGGATCGCACCGGAGATGCCGATGGCGACATACAGTTGCGGGGCAACGATCTTTCCGGTTTGGCCGACCTGATAGTCGTTCGGCACGAAGCCCGCATCGACTGCTGCACGCGAAGCGCCCAGCGCCGCGTTCAGCTTGTCGGCCAGCGGCTCAAGGACCTTCGCGTAATTATCGGCATTGCCCAAGCCGCGGCCGCCCGACACGATAATCTTTGCCGACGTCAACTCCGGACGATCTAGCTTTGTCACTTCGCGCCTTACGAACTTCGAGATTCCGCTGTCGACTGCAGCTTCGATCTTCTCGATCGTTGCGATTCCGCCGTCGTCTGACACCGCTTCGAAACCAGTTGAACGCACGGTGATGACCTTGATCGGATCGACCGATTGAACCGTCGCGATAGCGCTACCCGCGTAGATCGGACGCTCGAACGTGTCGGCGGAATCTACTGCGACGATATCGCTGATTTGCGCGACGTCGAGCTTCGCGGCGACACGCGGGGCGATGCTTTTACCATAAACGGTGGCCGGCGCAAGTATGTGCGTATAGTCCTTCGCAATGTTAAGCACGGTCGCTTCGACGTTTTCCGCGAGGCCCGCTTCGAGTTGTGGCGCGTCGGCCAGCAATACTTTCAACACACCAGTTATCTTAGCTGCCGCGACCGCCGCAGCTTGCGCGTTATACCCAGCCACCAACACGAAAATATCCCCCCCAATCTTCCGGGCCGCTGCAATCGTGTTCAGCGTTGCGGCCTTGATCGACACGCCGTCATGTTCTGCAATTACAAGGTTCGCCATTTTTCGTCTCTCGGATTCCCGTTACAGCACTTTTGCTTCGCCTTTCAACTTCTCGACCAACGCCTTGACGTCCGGCACCTTCACGCCGGCGGAGCGCTTGGGCGGTTCGGTGACTTTTAGCGTTTTAAGGCGCGGCGCAACCTCAACTCCAAGGTCTTGCGGCCTCAGCGTTTCGAGCGGCATCTTCTTCGCCTTCATGATGCTCGGCAACGTCACGTACCGGGGCTCGTTCAGGCGCAGATCGGTAGTGACGACAGCGGGCAACCGCAGCAACAAGGTTTCGGCACCACCGTCGATTTCACGGCAAACAGTCGCGTTACCGTCGGCCACGACCAATTTCGATGCAAAAGTCGCCTGCGGCAGGTCAGCCAGCGCAGCGAGCATCTGGCCGGTCTGATTCGAATCGTCATCGATCGCCTGCTTGCCGAGAATAATCAATGACGGCTGTTCCCTGTCGACCAGTGCCTTCATCAGCTTCGCTACGGCCAGTGGCTGCAATTCGTCAGCGGATTCGACCAGAATCGCCCGGTCAGCACCAATTGCCAGCGCCGTACGCAATGTCTCCTGAGACTGCGCAGCACCGCACGATACGGCGATCACTTCCTTTGCAATGCCCGCTTCCTTGAGCCGTACCGCCTCTTCCACGGCAATCTCGTCGAACGGGTTCATCGACATCTTCACGTTGGTTATATCGACACCCGTATTGTCCGACTTCACACGGACTTTTACGTTGTAGTCCACAACGCGCTTCACTGCTACAAGTACCTTCACTGGATCACCTCAGACGACTGACTGTTATTAGACCAAATGCGTAGGAACGCAGTTAGCCCCTCGAAAAGAGGTAGCTGAGGTCGCAGATCGAAAAGTCCGAACCGGAAGACGACGCGAGATCGGCTATGATTTGGCGTAGCTTGCTTTCACCCGTTTGTCGGGCCCAAAAAACCGGACCACCTAAGCGGCGTAGGAATCCGTAGCCATGCACCATTGCGACATCGATGTCAGCAGCTCTTTCGGCGATACCTTCTTCCAAGACCTTCGCCGCTTCATTGATGATTGCCCCCAACGCCCACTCAGCAATTTCCTCCGGACCGTTTTCCGAGGAACAATACCTTTCTTGCTTCGCTTCGCGTCAATCAGCGTGTGTACCGCAGGGTCCGAGGTTCCTCGTTTCCGCTGCGATCCATAGCTGTAGTAGCCCGCACCCGACTTTCTGCCAAAGAGCCCCAGTTCGCACAACGAGTCGGCGATCGTCACGTAGCGCGCAGGCTCGCGTAAGGGGTTCAGATGCTGACGCATCTTCCGCACGATGTCCAGACCCGAAAGATCGGCGACGGCAAATGGTCCCGTCGCGAACCCGAGGTTTTCCAACGCTGTATCCACATGTTCGGGCGACCCGCCTTCTTCGACCATATACTCGCACTGCCTCGTGTATGCAGCGAAGATGCGGTTTCCAATGAAACCTTCAGCTACACGAGAGACGACGGGAACCTTGCCAAGTCTCTTTGCAATGCCAATGGCGGTGTTGACAATCTCGGGACTGGTGATCCGTGTTTGGACGATCTCGAGCAAGCGCATCGCTTGGGCTGGACTAAAAAAGTGTAGTCCAACAGTTCGTTCGGTATGACCTGCCATCTCGGCCAGATTGTTAAGATCTAGGTAAGAAGTGTTTGAGGCGAGAATAGCTCGATCCGGCAGTACATTGCGAAGTGCCGACATTGTCTCGCGCTTTACGCCAGACTCCTCAAACACGGCCTCAATCGCAAGATCCACATCTTGAAATTGAAAAATACTCTGGACCGTCTTCACTCTATCAAGGCGTTCTTGCGCCTCCCCTTCACTCAGTTTTCCTTTCTTGATTTGCTCTTGATACGTGCGGCTGAGCTTCACCGAGACGAGCGACAAGGCTTCTTCGCTCTTATCAAATATAAGCACTTCGTACCCCGCGTCGGCAAGGTAGCCCGCGATTCCGACGCCCATTGTCTCCGCCCCAAGAACGCCTATTTTTCGAATAGCACCACCGCTCGCGTGTCCGCCATGCCGGGGACGATAGCTTGCGCGTTCAGCGAAAAACAGATGACGGAGCGCTCGAGCCTGAACACTTGCACGCAGCTCATTGAAAACTGCGCGCTCTTTGGCGAGTGCATTATCGAAGGGAAGTTGTCCCGCCAAGTTCACCATGTCGGTAGCCGCCTCGATATTGGCCGAGTCCTCCGCAGCAAACTCCCGATCTCTGATCCCTCGCTTGGCTCCTTTCATGGCTTTGACGAAGCTTGCGGCGCCGTGCTCCACGTCGTCGACCACTATCTGATCGATCAAACCAAGCTCAAGTGCCTGGAAATCCGTGAGCCGGCGCGAGGACGTCACGATATCGATTGCCTTTGCCTTTGCCTTTCCGGTCACGTAGGCGATGCGTTGTGTTCCTCCTGCGCCTGGAATCATGCCAAGGCTCACTTCCGGCAGTCCAACCGCGGCTCCGGATGCCGCAACGCGCCCATCGCAGCCCAGCGCTAGTTCGAAACCACCTCCTAGTGCTGATCCGTGAATTGCTGCGACAACAGGAAGCGAAATCGCTTCGATAGCCCTGATCACATCCGGCAGCGACGGTGGCTGTATCAGAGCGTCGAACTCACGAATATCCCCCGCCAAGAAAGTGTTCCCATCGCCAATGATTACGATACCAACCAGTGACGGGTCTGCACCGAATTCGCGGATACCTGTCAACAAGCCTTGCGGAACAGCTACCGAACCGGCGTTCAAAGGCGAATTGTTGATCACCAGGAACCCGACTCGCCCTCGCCTCTCCCGGCGCACACCCTGACTGTCTTGTCCGGCAATATCTGATCGCGCGTCCATGTCAGCTACCGATCTTGACCAACGCGTCAACCGCCACGACACCCCTGCCTTTCTCAAAAACCATAATCGGATTTACCTCCGCTTCTTGCACATTCACATCGCTCAGGATGGCGAGATTTGACACTGAAACGATAGCGGCAGCGAGCGCATCAAGGTCGGCGCGTGTCCGTCCTCGGTATCCATCTAACGCGCGCATCGCTTTGACCTCTGAGATCATCTCGAGGGCGGTTTCGTGTGTCACCGGTGCCAAACGCAAAGCTCGATCACGGTAGATTTCGGTGAAAATGCCGCCGGAGGCAAGCATCACAATCGGGCCGACCTGCGGGTCACGGCGGAAGCCGACAAGCGCCTCGCCCAAACCTTTCGTCATTTCCTGCACGAGTACGCGCTCGACGCCCCCCGCCCCAACATTGCGTTCGACGCTGGTCCGAATCTTCTCTATCGCGTTGCTGAGTTGCTCGTCGTCGCGGATACCAAGTTCCACACCGCCAGCGTCGGTTTTGTGCGGAACATCGGCCGACAGGACTTTCACTGCGACTGGGTAGGCCAGCCCATCAGGAAGAACAGCGCCAGCTGCGGCGTTCAGTGCGGCCGCTGGCGCGTGGCTAACCCCAACTCGCGCGAGGAGTTGATATGCCTCAAGTTCATCGAGAAGCCGCGGCGACCCGGCCCCCTCACTTGACACCGGTAGTCTGGGGATTGGCGAAGGGGGCCGTCGGGCAAATGTCGCGGCGATTGCGTCAGCACAAGCCTCGGGCGTTCGAAAGCACGGCACTTCACCTGCAGAGAGTCGTATAAGCGCTTCAGGCGCATCAGGTACGACAAACGAAACAAGGGGCGCCAGTTCGGACGATTCGAGGGCGCTGTCGAGGATGGGCCCCACGGCCAACTCCGGAGAGAATCTTGCCGACGAACCCGCTACCGCCACCACAAGATCGAACTCTGGTGCCGAACGCAATACTTTCAGCGCGGCGCTCATCACGTCGTAGCGAGTACCGGCTAGAGTAAGGTCGACGATGCGACCATGACCCACACTCACGCCCGCTTCCGACAGCCTCGCGTAAGTGTCCTCGCTAGGATGCTGAACGTCGATCTCGCGAACGCCAAGCTGGTCGACAACCATGGCTGCGCCGCCACCAGTTGTAGTGACTACCGCAACTCGTGGCTTTTTCGTATGACGAATTCGCTCCACCGGGATCTTCTTGAGCAGCGCGGAGCTTTCAATGAACGCCTCCAGCGTCTCAACCCGTGCGATACCACAATCCTTCAGGAAAGCCTCGGCTACGTCGTCTTCTCCGGCCAGCGCACCGGTATGCGAAACCGCGAGCTCGGCGGCCGCGCTCGAGCGCCCCAGCTTATATGCCACCACAGACTTACCCTTCACGGCTGCCCGGGCGGCGAAGTCGCGAAGCTTGTCAGCGTGCCGAAGTGTTTCGAGAAAGAGCATATAACCGGTGATTTCCGGATCATCCAGTGTGGCTGCGCAAATTTCCCCGATGCTGAGATCAACTTCGTTACCGACTGACACCAGACCGGCAAAACCAATCCCTCTCGCCTTCCCGCGAGAGACGAGCGCGCCTATCATGCTTCCACTGTGTGATGCAACGAACAAGCCACCAGCGGGGAGATTCGGCTCGGCAAATGCGGCATTAGCTGTCAGGGTAAGCTTGCGCTTCACATTGACAATACCCAAGCCACTTGGGCCCAGAACGCGAATTCCTGTCTTGCGTACGATTTCCCGGACGCGGGCCTCGCGGGCGCCCCCTTCCGCGCCACTTTCCGAGAAGCCAGCGGCCAAGATAGTCGCCACGGACACGCCACGCTCTGCACACTCTTCGAGCGCATCGATGGCCGCATCGGTCGGGGTCAGGATGAACGCATGTTCCGGTACAACGGGAAGCGCCTCAAGACTGCTCCAAGCTTTCTCGCCGAGCACCGTATCACGCCTTGGATTGATCGGATAAACGTCACCTTCAAAACCTGCTTGGCGAATAAATTTAAGCGGTCGTGCTGCAGTTTTTGACGGATCGTCGGATGCGCCGATTAGCGCGACACTGCGAGGTGAAAGAAGCACGTCCGCAAGCTGCCTTTCACCAACATGACTCTTGGTGATGTTGCCGTTTTCCATAGATCGCACACTCCTCTTATTTACGCTGGTCGAATCGGCGCTCAAAGACAGTTTCAGAAATACGATTCTTCAGCATTTCAATGGAGCCACCTGCAATCATCCATCCACGCGTGCGCCGCACGCAGTATTCCACCAGCGATTCTTGGCTGTACCCCATGCCACCCATCACTTGAAGCGCCTCGTTCGAAACGTCAAAGCCTGTCATATTGCAATGCGCCTTCGCAATCGCGGTGTCATACGCCGAAGGCAATTGGCCGTTCTCTACGTTTGCGGCGCGATACAGCAGCAGTTGCGAGGCCTCAAGCTTCAGGACCATGTCGGCAAACTTCCACTGGATTCCCTGAAACTCGCAAATCAGTTTTCCAAACTGTTCGCGAATCAGTGCGTGATCGCGTGCCGCGTTGAACGCGTACCGTCCGAGTGCCAATGCACGTGATGCGTTACCCACTCGCTCAACATTGAAACCCGAGATCTGCTTTTTGAAACCACCCGGCCCGAGGAGGACGTTTTCTGCAGGAATTCGACATTCCTCAATATAGAGTTGCGACCACTCCTCGCCGCTCATAAAGCTCGACGGTTGCCCCACGGTAAAGCCAGGCGCGCCCTTCTCGATGAGAACGGAACCGATGTTTTCGAGACCAGGGCCGAAGCGGCAGTAGACGAGGAACAGATCGGCGTCAGGACTGTGTGTCGAGAAAATCTTCGTTCCGTTGATGACGTACTCATCGCCGTCTTTCCGGGCGGATGTCTTAAGCTGAGTGACCGCCGAGCCCGCACCGGGTTCTGTCATCCCCAGTGAAATGACCTTTTTCCCACTGAGTAAGTCCTTGAGAAATCTCGATTTTTGCTCAAGAGTAGCATACTCAACAAACGTCCGAATGGGGCCAAAGTTTCCGGCCTGCAGGATGTCCGCGCTCTTGGGACAGACCTGCGCAACCTCCTGGATCGCAATAACCGCATCCATCAGGGTTCCACCCTGACCTCCGTCCTCTTCCTTCATCGTGATTCCAAGCAGGCCGTGCTCTGCGAGTTGTCGCGCTGCGTCAAAATCGTAGCCGCCACGATGTGCTCTTGCGAGGGCGCCTTCCGCTAGGGTGTCATGTGCGAATCGCCGCACTGCGTCAGCGAAAGCGAGCTGTTCTTCGGTTAGTGCGAAATCCATGCGTTCCTCATTGATGGGGCCTGAGATGGATTTCATTGTTGCAGTCGACCATTTGACACACTAGTTCGCATACGGTACGTTGCTATGATCTTTTGGAATATCGTATGCCGCGAACAGTTCCTCCTTTGAACCCCCTTCACGTTTTCGCAACCGTTGCGCGCTCGGGCAGTCTGACGAACGCCGCCGCAGAGTTATGCGTGACACAGTCAGCGGTCAGCCGGCAAATCACTACTCTCGAAAACTATCTCGGCGTTGAACTTCTTGAGCGCGGCCCAAGAGGTGTAGCGCTAACAAATGTCGGCGCCGCCTACTTCAAAAGCATCGGACCGGCGTTCTCCGCTATCGAGAGCGCGACTGAAAAGATCGTCGGGCGGCTAGAAGGTGAACCCTTGCGTCTTTCAGTCTATGCGACGTTTGCGGCTAAATGGCTCATGCATCGGCTACACCGTTTCGAAGCAAAATATCCCGCGATCCCCGTGGAACTCAGTACGACTGTCGCCAAAATCAACTTCAACGAAATCCAGGTCGATGCAGCCATTCAATTTGGCGACGATAGCTGGAAAGGCATCAGTTGCGAACGCCTGTTCGATGATGTCATCGAACCGGTGTGTAGCCCGAAATTGCTTCGACGCGGTACAGGGTTGATCACCATTGACGACTTGGCTCATCACCGCCTGTTGCAGTCCAAATATCGAAGAGAGGATTGGTTCGACTGGCTTCGCGCCGTGGGGAGGAGCGATCTCGAAGAGTTGGTGTCTCGCCAGCGGGGAGGATTCCAGAATTCGTTGCTTGCGTACCAGGCTGCGATCGAAGGCTTGGGCGTGGTCATTGGTCAAACGAAGTTGTTGGCGAATGACCTGGCCGCTGGTACGCTCGTACGCCCGTTTGATCGGCCCGTCACCAGGGACCTAGCTTACTACCTACTTATTCCTGAGAACAGACGACACTCGCGCGACGTCAACGCGTTCAGATCGTGGCTCCTGACCGAAATCCGGGCAATGCAATAAGGCAGATCGGATATCCACGTTGTGACCGTTGGAAGCGCTTTTTCTTCCGAGAATCGGAGGGTCATCGTAACCGTCCGACAACCACCGCTATTGACAACGGGTTAAGAAAGGGCTTTTAAAGGCGCGTTGAACTTAGGTAACGTGGAGCCGCAACTGGTCTGCAACGTGATCGGATGCTCGTGCGATGCGAGCGATCACGTGACGCAGGTAAGCTCAACAACGTACGCAAATGGGCGGCCCCTCGCTTCGAGATCGAGCCTAGCCTGATCTTGTCACCCGTGCCGTTTGCCGTGGAACCAGTCCGAGAACCGCTTATATGACTAACAACAAGAACGAAGTGATGGAAGTGTTGACGGGACCTGAGCGCCGGCGGCGCTGGTCGGCCGACGATAAGCTGGCGATGGTTCTGGAAACGTTCGAGTCCGGCAAGACAGTTTCGATGGTGGCCCGACTGCACGGCAACAATCCAAATCAACTGTTCCAGTGGCGCAAGCTGCATCAGGACGGCAGCCTGTCGGCAGTGAGCGCTGGAGAAGAAGTTGTGCCTGCGTCCGAGTTGAGCGACGCGCTGGAGCAGATAAAGGAGCTCCGCGCCACCTAGGCAAGGAAACCATGGAGAGCGAGATCCTCCGGGAAGCGGTGGAGGTGATGAAGTCGCGAAAATGGATTGCGCGCTCACCCTCATTGCCGGGGGACCGCCAGTGAAGCAGGTCTCTGGCGTTCTCGGTGTAGCGCGCTCAAATGTGTCGGTAAAGCTCGCCCGGACTGCTGACTGGCAGGATGGACGTCGTGCACGCAAACGGATGATGCTGGCATCGTCGACGAAATCCGTTTGCTCATTGCTGATTTGCCGAGCTACGGCTATCGACGCGTCTGGGGCCTATTGCGAAGCGAGCGGGAATTGCGATGCGAGGGTCCAGTGAATGCGAAACGTGTTTATCGCGTGATGCGCCTGCACGATTTACTACATCACAGGATACCTGCGAGGCCGGGCATCGAGCGTCGGCATGACGGCACGGTGGCCCTGGCCAGAAGCAATCGGGGATGGTGCTCTGACGGATTCGAGTTTCGTGGCGACAACGGCGAGCCGCTGCGCGAAGTTTGCGCTCGATTGCTGCGACCACGAAGCGATGAGCTGGGCAGCGACGACAGGCGGTCATAGCGGCGACGTTGTGCGCGACGCCATGCTGGCGGCTGTCGAACATCGCTTCGGGAACGTCGGCAAAGCGCCTGCGCAAATCGAATGGCTCGGCGACAACGGCTCGGGTTACATTGCGGAAAAGACCCGCGCGTTCGCTTCAGACATTGGTCTCAAGCCGCTGACCACGCCCGTATGTAGCCCGCAGAGCAATGGCATGGAAGAAAGCTTCGTCAAGACGATGAAGCGCGACTACGTTGCGTTCATGCCGAAGCCGAACGCGGCGACCGCCGTACGCAATCTGGCCGTCGCATTTGAACACCACAACGACAAACACCCGCATAGCGCGCTGAAATACCGCTCGCCGCGCGAGTTCCGACGTAGAACCGATTCACCAACCTTGGTGTGAGATGGTGTCCGGGAGTACGGCGGCAAATGCAGCAAACTCGCCGCCAGATTTGAACGTCTTTGCATCCCCGATCGCTGCCACCACCGCTGTTGCCGCGAGTATGCCGACGCCAGGCACTTCAGCGATTGCACAGCGCGCCGCGGGCACTACCTGAGACGCACGAATCACTGAAATATCAAATGCAAGAAATCCGGGAACCAGCGCGGATGCATCAACCACTGGCTTTCGGAGAACACACGGGACACATACACCCCTGCGCGCCAGGGTGGCTCTTGATCTTGACGATGGCAAGCGGATTCGCGGCACGTAGCGCTGCTTGACGAGCCAGTGAAACCCGCAGACAAGGCGTTCAGTATGCCGCCGAGTGTGCACACAGCGTACCGATGAAGGGCCGCCGTTCGACGCTGTGCCGCAGCGCGGTGCCCCGACCCGGCTGCGCGGTGTCGGCCGCCGCAGGGGACGCCTGTAGGCGACGGTTCCTGTAAGCGCGCTGGTTGGCGGCAGATTCGCGTGCAACGCTGCGGGTATGCAATTTAATGTGCCGTTGCCCGAGTTCATCGGTCATGTGAGTCTCGCGAGGCTCAGGGCAACGCCGCAGAAGCGACTAATGGAGCGGTGCTCCGCCTCGGCTGTGTTAGGAACGCCAACCACTGGACATCGATCTGCTCGACAGGCGCCTCATAACGGGATCACAGGTGGCCCGATCGATACCGTCATTGTTGATGAGGATCAGTAGCGCCATTTGCACAGAGCGAGCGAACGTGGCCCGTTTCCTTCGGGCATCCTTCGGACGAGTTAGGGGGACAGCGAAGGCGGTTTTTTGAGGTCATGGGCCGGTCTCTGAACAGGGTACGTCGCAAGCAAACTGCCGGCCAGTCCATTAGGTCAAGGCAAGGCGCCTTGCGCACGATGACATCGCCGCCTGTGAATTTCCTTGTCTGCGGAAATCGAACGCTACCTGCAACACTTCCAATAGTGTTCTGTGTGACGGAGATGGCCTCGTGCCGATCCTTCTCCACTTGGGCGGACACCAAAGCCGACGCCGCCGCTTCCGGACAAACCAGATCGCTTGACATCGTGTGACCCGGAATCCTGCGACGCTGATGTCCTTGCCACTTAGAACCACCACCCCCACGGCCACGAACGTGCTGCCGTGCATCGCATGCACCCAGGTCGAACACAACGTCAACGGCCTTCACGTCAAAGGCTCACCGCACGTGTCTTACCCGCAATCGGAAGCTACGCCCGCCGATCAGCCAAAGGTATGTGCATTTGGCCACCAAGTCAGGTGTTCCCGGACAAAGGACTCGAAGCGAGGACGGCAGCGGCAATGAGCATCCAGTCGGTACGACCGACTCGACATGCATCACTGCGGCAAACCGTTTCAACGGTCGAGCAGACGGTTCCGGTTGTACGTGCTGAGACCCCAACCACGGGCTTGCTCCCGAGATCAACCGCTTTCCGCGTGGTATTCACGCGTACTCCGTGACGGGCGTGCGGCCTGCTGTATAAAGCTCATTAATCATGTTCACGACCGTCCTGCCTCCGCAAATAACGCTGCGGCGCATCGCCGAGTGCGATGAACGCGCACACTGCAGCATCAGAACCTCCACGCGAAGCGCCCCGAAATCGCGTTGTCGTGCGAGCCGCCGCCATACTGACCGCTATACGACACGCCGAGCGTCATGTTCTTCGCGAGATTCGCATCGACACCCAGTTCGACGACGGCGCTGTCGCGCGCGATCGGCACGCCTGCCACATCGAACGACGAACTGCCGCCGACGAACGCCAGCGTCGAACTCGGCTCCGAGTTGCCGAACGCATGGCGCCAGCCTGTCATCGCATGCGCGCTGAACGCGGCGCCCGGCAATTCACCAAGCCGCGTCGCGATGCGCAAACCTAAGGTCGAAAAGCCGATGTTGTCGGTTTCGCCGTTGCTACGCAGCGCGCTGTCGCCGCCGTTCTCGGTGAAGCCATCCGTATGCAAGTTCACATACGCGAGTCCCGCGAACGGCTCGATTGCGAATCGGTTGAAGGGCACCGCGTAGCCCACTTCGCCGAACACCTGCGCCGTTTTCGCCGTGTAATCGGCGCTGTCGTGATCCGTGAAGCCGGTGAAACCCGGATAACGGTCCATGCTCACGTCGTTCCATGAATACGACGCGCCCAGCCGCACGCCGACGGGTCCGTATTGCGCGCCGCCGTACATCGCGACGTGATAGCTGTCGACGGACGCCGACGAGTTCAGATCGTTGTCGAGCGAGCTATGCCCGAAGCCGCCCGCGAGGCCGAAACGCCACGTGTCATTCAGCGCCACATCCGCGCCGCCGATGAAACCCGTCGTCGTACGGTCGATATCCGATGCATTGCTGTCGCCCGCGAGCCGGCTGTCGGCGCCGTAGGCCTGCGCCCACACGACGGGCCGATACGGCCGCGAATCGGAGCACGCATCGGCGGCGGGCAGTGCGCCTTGCGCGCTGCGGTTATCGCACTGCGCCGAGCCCGACGACATCGCCGCCAGCGGCCCGCTCGAAGGCGCGAGACCCTGCCGCAGACGATCCGTCATGGCATCGCGCAGATAACGGCTGTCGAGCAGCAACATGGTCTTCGTGCTCGCATGCAGTTCGCCGTCGAGCTGGTTGAACGCGACGCGCGCAGTCGGCACATCCGTCGACAGCAACGCGGGGATCAGCGCGCCCGTGTCTGGCAGCGTCGCCAGCGCGGTCGCCACGGCCGTTTCGTTCTTCGTCGTTGCAACCGACGAGAACGCCGCGCCGTTCGGCGTCATGCTGATGTAGACGTGCGTCGCGTCATAGCTGAGCGTGGGCGTGAGAAACGCGAGGTTCGACGTGACGCCTTCGAAGGCTCCAGTCACGCCTTGGCTCGCGCTGACGATCGCGTAACTTGTCGACGGCGTATAGATGCCCTGCCCGGCCAACACCTGCACATTGCCGCCTGCGAGCGTCGCGCCTCCCGTCGATGCGACGGTTCCACTCTGCGCGGGCGTGGCCGCGACATTCAGCTGCGAACCCTGCTCGAACAGCACGTTTCCGATCACGTTCAGGCTGCGGCCAGGCTGGCCCGCCACCGCTATCGCGCCGTTGCGCACCACCAGCCCGCCGATCGTGCCCGAGCCCGTCAAGGTCGCGCCCGGCTGCACGGTGACGGTCGAATTCGCCGCCGAACCAGTGACCGACAGCGTGCCCGCCGACACTGTGGTCGGTCCACTATAAGTATTGGCGCCGCTCAGCGTGAGCGTCTCGCCGCCGGCCTTGGTGACGGAGCCCGTGCCCGACAGCGAGCCCGCAAAGTTGCCGCCGCCCGTGACGGTGAGCGCCGCGTTGCCGAGATTGATCGACGCGCCCGACACGCCGTTCAACGACGCAAGGAACAGATGCAGCGGCGTCGACGCGCCGATGAGGTTTAGCGTACCGCCGTTCATCGACAGGCCGCCGGTGCCAAGCGCGCCGCTCGACGCGAGCGTCAGCGTGCCCGCGTTGACGACGGTTCCGCCTGCGTAGCTGTTGTCCCTGGCAAGCGTCAGGTTCGCCGCGCCGTTCTTGATGAAGCCACCCCCGCCCGACACGACGCCCGACAGCGTCGTATCCGCGCTGCCGCCGATCGTCGCCGTCGCGTTCAGCACGACCGGGTTCGCGACATTGACGGGCGCGGCCGCATCGAGCGTCACTGGCGCGCCGACGGTCAGCGCGCCGCTGCCGAGCGCCGCATCGTTGCCGACGACGAGCTTGCCGCCCGTCAGCGTCGTGCCGCCCGTATAGGTGTTCGCCGTCAGCAGCGTCTGCGTGCCGTTGCCCGCCTTGACGAGTGCACCCGTGCCGCCGATCGTGCCGCTGAACGTGCCATCGGAGCCGCCGCCGAGCGTCAGTGTCGTCGCGCCGAGCGCCACGTTCGTACCCGTCACGCCGGAGAGCGAGCCGATAGTCGGCGTGCCGGTCGTGCCGCTCACGTCGAACGCCGTGCCTGCGTTTGCAAGATCGACGTTGGTCGCGTTCGACAGCGTGCCCGTGCCGCCAAGCGCGAGCGTGCCCGCATTGACCGTCGTGGCGCCCGTGTAGGTGTTCGTGCCCGTGAGCGTTTCCGTGCCCGTGCCGACCTTGACGAGGCCGCCCGTGCCCGCGATGCCGCCCGAGAACGTGCCGTTGCTCGCGTCGCCTAACGTCAGCGTGTTCGCGCCGAGATTGATCGTGCCGCCGCCCGTCAGCGTGCCGAACGTCTGCATGCCGTTACCCGCCGACAGATCGAAGGTCGCGCCGTTCGCAACGTCGACGATGCCACTTGCCGCGAGACTCGCGTTCGCGCCGAGTGCGAGCGTGCCCGCGTTGACCTGCGTGCCGCCTGTGTACGTGTTGATGCCGTTCAACGTGAGCTTCGCTGCGCCGTCTTTGGTCAGGCCGCCCGTGCCCGCGATCGCGCCGTTGAGCGTCAGATCGTTGGTGCCGGGCACGGTCAACCCGGCATTCAGCACGACGTTGTTGGCCAGCGTCGTTGCCGCGCTGCTGTCGAGCGTGCTTGCGCCGCCGACCGTCAACGCCCCCGTGCCGAGCGCCGAATTGTTGCCGACGATCAGGCCGCCCGCATTGAGCGTCGTGCCGCCGCTGTAGGTGTTCGCGCCCGTCAGCGTTTCGACGCCTGCGCCCTGCTTGACGAGCCCGCCCGTGCCTGTGACGGTGCTGGCAAGCGTCTGGTTGGACGCATCGCCGAACGTCAGCGACTTGCCGCCGAGCGCGACCGTGCTGCCCGCTGCGCCCGCCAGTGCGCCGACCGTCTGGTTGCCCGCCGCGCCGCTGATATCGAACCCGGCGCCTGCGCCCGCAACGTTGACCGCACCCGTCGACGCGAGGCTGCCCGCACCCGACAGGGCGAGCACGCCTGCGTTGATGGTCGTGCCGCCCGTGTAGGTGTTCGTGTTGGTGAGCGTCTCGGTGCCGTTGCCCGCCTTGACGATGCCGCCCGTGCCGCTGATCGTGCCGCCGAAGGTCTGGTTCGACGCATCGCCGAAGCTCAGCGTGTTCGCGCCGAGCGTCACGTCGCCGCCCGCGCCCGCAAGCGCGCCAATCGTCTGGTTCGCGCCCGAGCCGCTGATGTCGAAGCCCGTGCCCGGGCCGCCAAGCGTGACACTGCCCGTCGAAGCGAGACTGCCGCCCGCGCCGAGCGCGAGCGTGCCGTCGGCGATCGTCGTGCCGCCCGTGTAGGTGTTCGCGCCCGTCAACGTTTCGGTGCCCGTACCCACTT
This sequence comes from Paraburkholderia caribensis, assembly GCF_002902945.1. Lineage (NCBI taxonomy): Bacteria > Pseudomonadati > Pseudomonadota > Betaproteobacteria > Burkholderiales > Burkholderiaceae > Paraburkholderia > Paraburkholderia caribensis. The sequence goes on along the minus strand of NZ_CP026104.1, from coordinate 137,283 downwards.
TCACGAGACTGCCCGTACCGCCGATTGCCCCGCTGAAAGTGCCGTCGGTGGCATCGCCGAGCGTCAGTGAGTTCGCGCCGAGATTGATCGCGCCGCCGCCCGTCAGCGTGCCGAAGGTCTGCGTGCCGTTGCCCGCCGACAGATCGAAGGTCGCGCCGTCCGCGACATCGACGATGCCGCTTGCCGCGAGGCTCGCGCCCGCGCCGAGCGCGAGCGTGCCCGCGTTGACCTGCGTGCCGCCCGTGTACGTGTTGGCGCCGTTCAAGGTGAGCGTCGCTGCGCCGTCTTTCGTCAGACCGCCCGTGCCGGAGATCGAGCCGTCGAGCGTCAGGTCGTGACTCCCGAGCACCGTCAGTCCCGCGTTCAGCACGACATTGTTGGCGAGCGTCGTTGCCGTGCTGCTGTCGAGCGTGCTTGCGCCACCGACCGTCAACGCACCCGTGCCGAGCGCCGAATTATTCCCGACGATGAGGCCGCCCGCGTTGAGCGTCGTGCCGCCGCTATAGGTGCTCGCGCCCGTCAGTGTTTCGACGCCCGAGCCGTTCTTCACGATGCCGCCCGTGCCCGTGATCGCACCTGCGAAGGTCTGATCCGACGCGTCGCCGAACGTCAGCGAATTGCCGCCGAGCGCGACCGTGCTGCCCGCTGCGCCAGCCAGCGAGCCGACCGTCTGGTTGCTGGCTGCACCACTGATGTCGAACGCCGCGCCCGCGCCGGCAACGTTCACCGCGCCCGTCGCCGCGAGGCTGCCGCCGCCCGCGAGCGCGAGCGTGCCCGCATCGATCGTCGTGCCGCCCGTGTACGTGTTCGCGCCCGTCAGCGTCTGCGTGCCGCTGCCCTGCTTGACGATGCCGCCCGTGCCGCCGATCGAACCGCCGAACGTGCCGTTGGTCGCGTTGCCGAACGTCAGCGTGTTCGCGCCAAGCGTGACGTTCGTGCCGGCCACGCCCGTCAATGCGCCGATCGTCGGCGCGCCCGTTGCCGCGCTGATATCGAAGCCCGCGCCAGTATTCGCCAGATTCACGTCCGTCGACGACGACAGACTGCCCGCGCCCGCCAGCGCCAGCGTGCCGCCGTTGATCGTCGTGCTGCCGGTGTAGGTATTCGCGCCTGTCAGCGTTTCCGTGCCGCTGCCCTGCTTGACGAGACCGCCCGTGCCGCTGATCGCGCTGCCGAGCGTTTGCGAGGTCGCATCGCCGAATGTCAGCGTGTTCCCGCCGAGCGAGATCGTGCTGCCCGCTGCGCCCGACAGCGCGCCGACAGTCTGATCCGCGCCCGCATTGCCGATATCGAATGACGAGTTGCCGCTTGCCAGGTTCACCGCGCCCGTTGCCGCGAGGCTGCCGCCCGCGCCGAGCGCAAGTGTGCCGTCGGCGATCGTCGTGCCGCCCGTGTACGTGTTCGCACCCGTCAGCGTCTCGGTGCCGCTGCCCTGCTTGACGATGCCGCCCGTGCCGGTGATCGCGCTGCCCAGCGTTTGCGAACTCGCGTCGCCGAATGTCAGCGTGTTCCCGCCGAGCGTGATCGAACTGCTGTTCACGCCGGACAACGCGCCGACGGTCTGATCGGCGCCCGCGCCGCTGATGTCGAAGCGGGAGCCGATGCCGTTCAGCGTGACGCCACCCGTCGCGGCGAGACTGCCGCCCGCGCCGATCGCGAGCGTGCCCGCGTCGATGGCCGTGCCGCCCGTGAAGGTGTGGGTGCCCGTCAATGTTTCGGTACCCGAACCAACCTTCACGAGACTGCCGCTGCCGCCGATCGAACCGCTGAACGTGCCGTCCGCCGGGCCACCGACAGTCAGCACGTTCGAGCCGAGAATCACATTGCCGCCGCCCGTCAGCGTGCCGAAGGTCTGCAGGCCGTTGCCCGCCGACAGGTCGAAGGTCGCGCCCGTCACGACATCGACGATGCCACTCGCGGCAAGGCTCGCGTTCGCGCCGAGCGCGAGCGTGCCGGCGTTGACCTGGGTGCCGCCCGTGTAGGTATTGGCACCGTTCAGCGTGAGCGTGGCCGCGCCGTCTTTCGTCAGACCGCCCGTCCCTGAGATCGCGCCGTTGAGCGTCAGGTCGTTCGTGCCGAGCACAATCAACCCGGCGTTCAGCGCGACGTTGTTGCCGAGCGTTGCTGCGGACGTCGTGTCGAGCGTGCTCGCGCCGCCGACCGTCAGTGTGCCGGTGCCAAGCGCCGCGTCGTTGCCGAGCACGAGGCCGCCTGCATTGAGCGTCGTGCCGCCGCTGTACGTGCTGGCGCCCGTCAGCGTCTGCACGCCTGCAGCCTGCTTGACGATGCCGCCTGTGCCGCTGATCGTGCCGTCGAACGTCTGGTCGGTAGCGTCGCCGAAGCTCAACGTATTCGCGCCGAGCGACACCGTGCTGCCCGCCACGCCCGACAGCGCGCCGACGGTCTGGTTTGCGCCTGCATTGGCGATGTCGAACGCAGCGCCTGCGCCGCCCAGCGTCACGCCGCCGCTCGCCGCGAGACTGCCACCCGCGCCGAGCGCGAGCGTGCCCGCGTTGATCGTCGCGCCGCCCGTGAAGGTGTTCGCGCCCGTCAGCGTCTCAGTGCCGCTACCCTCTTTGACCAGACCGCCCGTGCCGTTGATCGAACCGCCGAACGCGCCATTGTTCGCATTGCCAAGTATCAGCGTATTCGCGCCGAGCGCCACGCTCGTACCGCTTACGCCATTGAGCACGCCGATGGTCGGCGCAGCACTCGCGCCGCTGACGTCGAGCGCCGCGCCCGCGTTCGCGAGATTCATATCCGTCGATGCCGACAGGTTGCCCGCGCCCGACAGCGCAAGCGTCCCGGCATTGACGGTTGCCGGCCCCGTGAAGGTGTTCGCGCCTGCGAGCGTCAGCGTTGCCGCGCCGCTTTTCGTCAGGCTTCCCGAGCCCGACAGCGCACCGTTCAGCGTCAGGTCGTTCGAGCCGAGCACCGTCAGGCCTGCATTCAGCGCGATGTTGTTGGCGAGTGTTAGCGATGTGCTGCTGTCGAGCGTCGCCCCGCCGTTCACCGATACCGCGCCCGAACCGAGCGCTGCGTTGTTGCCGAGTACCAGGCCGCCCGCATTTAGCGCCGTGCCGCCGCTATAAGTGTTGGCGCCCGCGAGCGTCTGCACGCCGCTACCCTGCTTGACGATGCCGCCCGTGCCCACGAGCGCGCCAGCAAACACCTGGTTGGTCGAATCGCCGAAGCTCAGCGTGTTCGCGCCGAGCGACACCGTGCTGCCCGCGACGCCTGCGAGCGAGCCGATCGTCTGGTTGGCGCCCGAAGCGCTGATGTCGAATGCCGATCCCACGCCCGAGAGCGTGACGCCGCCGTTTGCCGCGAGGCTGCCGCCCGCGCCGAGTGCGAGCGTGCCCGCATTGACGGTCGCGCCGCCCGTGAAGCTGTTCGCGCCCGCCAGCGTCTGCGTGCCGCTGCCCTGTTTGACGAGGCCGCCCGTGCCGCCGATCGTGCCCGCGTAGGTCGAACTGGCCGTGCCGCCCAGCGTCAGCGTGCGGGCGCCGAGCGCCACCGCGCTGCCCGCGACGCCCGTCAACGTGCCGATGGTGCGGGTGCCGCTTGCGCCGCTGATATCGAAGCCGGCGCCCGCATTGGCGAGATTCAGATTGGTTGCGGCCGTCAATGCGCCAGCGCCCGATAGTGCAAGCGTCCCCGCGTTGACCGTCGCACTGCCTGTGAAGACGTTTGCGCCCGTCAGCGTTTCGGTGCCTACGCCCTGCTTGACGATACCACCCGTGCCGCTGATCGTGCCGCCGAAGGTCTGGTTCGACGCATTGCCGAAGCTCAACGTGTTCGCGCCGAGCGTCACGCTGCCTGCCATGCCGGCGAGCGCGCCGATCGTCTGGTTCGCGCCGGATGCGCTGATATCGAAACTCGCGCCCGCGCCGCCGAGTGTCACGCCACCCGCTGCGGCAAGGCTCCCGCCCGCGCCGAGCGCGAGCGTCCCTGCGTTGATCGTCGTGCCGCCTGTGTAGGTGTTCGCGGCCGTCAGCGTCTGCGTGCCCGTGCCCTGCTTGACGAGGCTGCCCGTGCCGCCGATCGTGCCGCCGAAGCTGCGGTTCGTCGTATCGCCGAACGCGAGCGCATTCGCTCCGAGTGCGATCGTGCTGCCCGTCACGCCTGATAGCGCACCGATGGTCTGTGCACCCGTTGTGCCGGTGATATCGAATGCCGTGCCTGCACCAGCAAGATTGAGCGCGCCGCTTGCCGCGAGACTGCCGCCCGCGCCGAGCGCAAGCGTGCCTGCGTTGACGGTCGTGCCGCCTGTATAAGTACTCGCGCCCGTTAGCGTCTGCGTACCGCTGCCCTGCTTGACGATACCGCCCGTGCCGCTGATCGCGCTGCCGAGCGTTTGCGAACTCGCGTCGCCAAACGTCAGCGTGTTGGCGCCGAGCCCGACGCTGGTGCCGGCCACACCGGACAGCGCGCCGATCGTGCGCGCGCCGCTCGCTGCGCCGATGTTGAATTGCGCGCCCACGCCAGCGAGGTTCACGGCGCTGCCCGTTGCAAGACTGCCGCTGCCGGACAACGCAAGCGTGCCGCCATTGATCGTCGTGCCGCCCATATATGTGTTCGCGCCGCTCAGCGTTTGCGTGCCCGTGCCCTGCTTGATGAGGCCACCCGTGCCGCTGATCGCGCCGCTCAACGCGAGGCTGTTCGCATCGCCGAAGGTCAGCGTGCGCGCGCCGAGCAACACGTTGCCGCTGCCCGACAGTTCGGCGAGCGTCTGGTTCGCCGTGGCTGCACTAATGTCGAGCGCAGTCCCCGCAGCGTTCAATATCACCGAGCCCGTCGGCGCAAGCGTTCCCGCGCCCGTCACGGCTAGCGTGCCGCCATTCACCGTCGCGGGTCCCGTGAAGGTATTCGCGCCCGTGAGCGTCAACGTGGCCGCGCCGTTCTTCGTGAGACCGCCGCTGCCGGCGATGGCCCCTGCGAGCGTCAGCGCATTGCTGCCGCCAAGGCTCAGCACCGTGCCGCTGCCCAGATTGACTGCGTTGCCGAGCGCAAGTCCGGCCGCGCTGGTATCGAGCGTGCTCGATGCATTCACGTTGAGCGCGCCAGTGCCGAGCGCCGTGTTGTTCGATAGCACGAGTCCGCCGCCAGCCAGGTTCGTGCCGCCCGTATAGCTGTTGTTGCCCGTGAGCGTCAGCGTGCCCGCGCCCGTCTTCGTCAATGCGCCGCTGCCGCTCGCCGCGCCGGACAGCGTCATCGGATTGGCGCCCGCGACCGTCAGGCCACCCGTGCCGAACAGCAGCGCGTTGCCAAGGTTCAATCCTGCCGTTGCCGTTTGCAGCGCGCCGCCCGTCGACGTGATCGTCCCTGTGCCGAGGCTCGCGCTGTTGTCGATGTTCACGACGGCGCCCGATGCAAGCGCCGCATCGCTGACGCTCGATGCGCCGTTCAAGGTCCACGTGCCGCTATCGACGGCGAGGTGGTTGAAGTTGATGTAGTTCGCAATGCCCATCTGCCCCGTGGCAGGACCGCCCCCAGCCTGCTGCAGGCGCAGCGTGTTATTGCCGCCCGCGCCGCCGTCGACGATGCCCGCCGCCGCGAAGCCAAGATTGAAACCGAGCACGCCGAGTGCGTTGCCCGACACACCCGTGCCCGCCGACACCGACGAGCCGGTGCGCGCCGTAAACGTATTGGTGCTGCCCGCGCCCATCGACACGCTGCCGACGATCGTGCCCGCATTGACGAAGGTATTGCCCGCCCCGGGCGTCGCCGATGCCTCGAACGCGACGCGGCCATTGATGGTGCCCGTACTGCTGTTGGTGAACACGACCTGGCCGCCGCCGTAGAAGGCTGCCGTCGCCAGATCGCCCGTGCCGACCGAGACGCCTGCGAGCGCGGACGCCCCCATCAAGCCGCTGTTCGTGATGTTCGTGACGCCGCCCGTGCCGTTCTGCACCGCGAGCGCGAGGCCCGTCAGACTGCTCAGGTTCACGCCGAGCAGGCCCATGGTGCCGGTCATCGTGCCCGTGTTCGTGACGTTGACGGTGCTCGCCGCCGCATTGCCGATGACCGTGCCCGTGGACAGAATACTGAGCGCGCCGAGCAGCGATGGATCGATCGTGCCCGCGTTGTTCAGCGTGACGTTGTTGCCCGTCAGCGTCAGCGCGTTACCCCCGACGCCCAGCAACACGCCGAGGGAAGAGCCGGTGTTCGTAGTAACGGCCAGATTATTGGCACTGCTTGAAAAGCTGGGTGCAAGCGGATTCGCCGCGCCCGAGCAGGTCACGGCCGACCCCGCGGTGCTGCAAGCCGCTTCCGCCTCGCGCAGGCCCACGGCATTGAATGCCAGAAATACGCTGACCGCAATTGCCGTTCTTTGCAGATTGAATGCATTCCGATCGATAACGCGTTTCACGGGACCTCCCTCGGGACGTGAATCGGGTGAAAATCGATAACTAAAAATCCCGTTTTAAACAGGCGATATCACTCCATCCGACAAATATCGATAAGCGATATTTACGGTTGATATACCGGTTTAAAGGCACGCATTAAATGGGCGTGCGGAAGCCTACGCCGCAGCGTCATTTAGCTAAAACGGATATTGGATGGAGAATCGCGAACGGTCAGGAATAGCGCATTTTTGGACCCCTCGGTAGCTTCGTTCCCTCAGTTATGTTTGTTAGCTTCGTTAGTATCGCCAGCATATACAAAGATAATCGTCCTCATCAAGTATTTACTCCCGTCTGACTCAGTATTGAATCACTACACAATAAAATCGGAATCGAGTTTATGCCGTACCGATATAAATTACTCGATACGCATTAAGCGGGTCGAAAATTCTAAATTGAAGCGCGACGGAGATTTTGGCCTGCTCGTGGATGAATGGGCGCTTTTATTTCAAATGGAGCACGGCGGGCGATACGGGCTGGCCGAGGTTCGTGAAATTTTCGCCAAAGAAGCCCTTAGTGCATTGATTTAGCCTAGCAACCAGTGCCTGCGCCGGTAGTGTTGCTGACCGTGTTCTTTCGCCAGATCGGATCGGAAACGTCCGCGCTAACAGTCCGCGTCCGTTACGCGTCACTGCCCCACGATGCGACCTAAAACGACGTATTCCCCCATCGGTGCAGTAGTCCACCACATATCGTTGATTGCACTGGTGTCCGGCGCGGCATCGGAACCAACTCATGGTCGCCATCCTTCAGGAGCATGCGTTGCTGGTATCGAGGAAAGGTCGTGATTACCATTGGCGCGGATTTGGATCCTCGCATCAACGATGTTCCTCCCATTGTCATCCTTATCTCCGTCGGCGCGGACAATCCCCATGCGCATCTGCAACTCGCCAGCGACGTTCCTTAAGCGCTATTCTGAGACCGGTCGCCCGCGGATCGCGAAATAAGCGCGAGAGGGCCGCAGGACGTCAGATGTGCATCTTCTCAAGCGGGCCTCCCTCTTCACGGCATCTACACTTAGATATGACGACGAGGGCGACAATCCGACCATGCAAGCCGATTCTCACATGGGGAATTTGGCGACGACGCGCCCGCTTCGTAAGCGTTGCTCGCGCACCGTCTAGACCGATGGCGCCAAAGTTGACACAGTAGGCCCCACTAAACGAGTGGCGGAGACTACTTTGTCAACTGAGATCGCATCAGCAGCGAGACGGACGCGTAAAGGTACCCCCAACCGCCCCATCGAGTTTCGGCTTAAACTAGCAAAGCCCGCACGCGAGCGTATTGAGGGCACGCCCGACGCGGCCACGCTGCGTGTTGTGTTACGTACGTTGCGTGCCGCGGCGGAGGCTGAGACGTGATCGGTCTTCCTGTCGGCACGCGTGAAAGCGACTTGAGAAGGGGCGCTTCGTATGGCCTCAAGCCGACGGCGGCGTGATTTGCCTGAGCCCGGCGCAACTATCGATGCTACTGGAAGGCATCGACTGGCGGCAACCGACGAGAACTGCACGTCCGACTTCAGCGTTGTAAACGTCGTTGCCGGCGCGTAAACTGCCTGAATGACGCGCGAGAACCCACTTCCCGACGATGTCGAAACGCTGAAGGCCATGCTGCTCAGCCAGGAAGCGGCACTGCGCGAGCGCGACGCACAACTGCTCAAACTGCAGGAAACGGTCAACTCGCAACGAGCCGCATTGGCTTCGCGCGCAGCGGAAGTCGATCACCTCAAGCTGCTCATTGCCAAGCTGCGCCGTATGCAGTTCGGTCGCAAGTCGGAGAAGCTGGACCGTCAGATCGAGCAACTCGAACTGCGTCTCGAAGAGCTTGAGACTGACGAAGGTGCAGCGCCGGCCGAGATCCCGAAGACGCCGCACACGGCCGTGGAACAAGCATCACGCAAGCCACTGCCCGGACATCTGCCGCGTGAGATCCAGACACACTTGCCCGAATCCGCCGGGAAATGCACGCAGTGTGGTGGCCTGATGAAGTCGCTGGGCGAAGACGTCGCCGAGCAGCTTGAGTACGTACCGGCAAGCTTCCGGGTCATTCGTCATGTCCGCCCGAAGTTTGCATGCGTGTGTTGCGACCACATCTCTCAGGCGCCGGCACCGAGCCGCCCGATCGAACGCGGTCTCGCCGGTCCCGGACTGTTGGCACACGCGCTGGTCTCGAAGTTCGCAGATCACGTGCCGCTTTACCGGCAGTCGGTCATGTACGCGCGGGAAGGCGTCGAGCTTGATCGCTCGCTGCTTGCCAAGTGGGTCGGGCACGCGGCGACGCCACTGCAGCCGCTCTTTGAATCACTATGTCGTCACGTGATGTCGGCGACGAAACTGCACGCCGACGACACACGGGTTCCCGTGCTTGCACCGGGCAACGGCAAGACGAAGACCGGTCGCTTGTGGGTGTACGTGTGCGATGATCGTGCGTCGGCCGACGTGACGCCGCCAGCGGTCTGGTTTGTCTATAGGCCGGATCGCAAGGGCGTCCATCCGCAGCAGCACTTCGAGTCGTTCAACGGCACGCTGCAAGCCGACGCGTACGGCGGATATCGGGCCATTTACGAAACCGGGCGCGTCACGGAAGCGGCTTTCTGGACGCACGCTCAACGAAAGTTCTATGAACTACACGCAGCGCGCCCCAATGCATTGAACACCAAAGCGCTCGAGCATATCGGCGCGCTATCCAGGATTGAAGAAACGATCCGGAGAAAACGACCTGACGAGCGCCGTGCGCATCGCCAGGAGCATGCGAGGCCGCTGCTCGATCGCTTCCATGCGTGGCTCACCACGACGCTGGAAGCGCTCTCGCGCAAATCGGATACGAGTCAGGCGATCCTCTATGCATTGAACCGATGAGAAGCGCTCACACGCTATCGCGATGACCGCCAGCTCGAAATCGACAATCTGCCAGTCGAGTGTGCACTACGCGGGGTAGCCATCGGTCGGCATAACTATCCGTTTGCATGAGCAGACACTGGCGGCGAACTGCCATCTACAGCCTTGTTGGCACCGCAAAACTCAATGGCATCAAACTTGAGGCGTATCTGCGCTACGTGCTAGCACGCGCCGGCGACCATGCAAATAACCGCATCGACGAACTCGCCCCGTGGGTCGTCGCCGATCAGCTCCGCAGCTCAGTATGAACATCGTGCTCTGCAGTCAAGACGTCACTGCTACCACGCTCACGGCAATGCTAGGATGTTTTGCAGAGGTTCCCCAGCGATGTGCAAACAACATCGTATTCCCGTCGCGCAACGTTTTCATATTCGCATGGTCGGCAGCTTTTGCCTTGACATCGAAAGCCGCGCCCGGTAACCCGTGTGCTCAGGTAGCAAGTCTGCGCTTGAGAAGCCTGCATTGATCGACGCCCCAAAGCCGCCATGCGCGATACGCAAAACCGGGGGGCGACGACTTTACTTCGTTTTTGGTGACGACTTTACTTCGCTCTACGTCTGCGGAGGTGACAGGTTCCACTTGCTAGACACGGCTAAATCATTGTTGACGAACCGAGAAGCCGCTTTTCGGATGCAGGCTACTGGGGCGTAGCCCCCAGCCTCTCTAGAACTTTCTGTAGTGTGCCATCTTGCCGCCATGCGATGTATCGTTTGTAGCAAGTCTGAGTTGGTGGGTAATGGGAAGGTAGATGCTTCCAGCTAGCTCCGGTCATCTCAATCCACAAGACCGCATTGAGTATCGCTCGAAAGTCAGAACGCCGCCTACCCCGCTTCGTCCGCGAAACATCCGATTCAAAAAGGTCTTCGACAAAATTCCAATGCTCATCCGACAACGCAAACTTCCATTGTGCCTCTATCCCGTACATAGAAACCCCCGAGGAATTCCGTTTCTCTTACCCAACTATTTATGGAACGTCAAACGTTAGATTGCTCCGCCTTGAACGTACGAATCATGATCGGTAGTAATAAGATGCAGTAGCGGGCGTGCACTTCGCAGACGCTCAGACCTGGCCGCCTCACACTCGACTTCGATTCGGTCTAGTTCTTCAAGTAGCGAACACAAATCCCGTCGTTGCAACTCCGAGATTTCATCCTGTTCGAATAAACCGGTCACTCTTTGACGCCAATACGCCGTCAATGCCAAATTGGGCGCGCAAGCGACGATTGAAGCACGCATGACATAGCGAATGTGCCGAACGTCGTTCTCTACGATCAGGTCCATGTTTGTTTCCTCGGAAAAACCCTCTCAATTGGGCCACTATGGCTCGGATGCCTTAGGACACCTCTGGTGTCAAAATAATATAGACGTAGATGATAAGCAACATATCACCGACCCGGATTTCCCCCGCTAGAGTCGCGCGGGAGGCGGTAGTTCGGGGCGATGCTCGTGGAGTACACGATTTTGACTCACTTTTGACTAAGATAAAGAAGTAGGTGTTAGTAATACTCAAACATACAGGTTAAGTACTCGCATAGAACCCAGAGAATAATTCTGTATGTGCAATCGCAAACGCTTTTTATTGGCCGTAGAAGCGTTGTGCGATGCACGCGCCATGCGGGATGCGATTTCTCCGTTTGCAGCGTCGCGTCTCCAGCGGGCGGGGTCGCCCGACGCCGTAGTCTTGTACATCGTCGACACAGATTCTCGCGAGGCATGCGATGATCGCCTCGCTTTCCCCGTTTCAAAAACAGCCGTCATGATGTACAACCTGTCGGCCTTTGGCAAAGCGACGACAGTCAGGGTCGAACGCAATACCAGTGGCAACCGATTCACGCTTGTGTCGCGTCCAGAACACGACGATTATCGTCTGACCGTGAGTCGTACGGCGACGGTGGCCCGATGGCAGCAATGCGTTGACGCTGTCCGACGAGTTTCACGCCATCTGCTCCCGACTTTTGAGTATCGCAAAGCGATTGGCCACACAATTTCCTGCCGACGCGAGTCAGTTAGGTGTGCGCGCAGGCGCTTCATCCTGACCATGCTGGCCGAGATGGAATGGACACCGCCCTCCCTCCGGGGAATTCGGCACGATTGCGGGGCTCCAGGACCGAATGGCATCAATGTGCCAAATTGGTAGTGTTGCGACACAACCACTTGAGGAACGGAGGCCCCCGATGAATGCAACGACATACGGACTCGACATTGCAAAACGGGCGTTCCAGATGTATTGGGTCGACGCCCAAACTGGCGAGATTGCGAATCGCAAGTTTTGACGTGAAGATATGGTTGCATTTCTGGCGCAGCGCCCTGCCGCCCGCGTCGCCCTCGAAGCTTGCGGAAGTGTGCTCACTGGTGGGCGCTCGGACACGAAGTGGTGCGGTTACACGCTCAGTTCATTCGACCTTTTGTGCAAACCGAACAAGACCGACGCGGCGGACGCGCGGGGAATCTGAACTGAAGTGCAGCAACCCGGCATGCGCACCGTTGCCGCCGAGACAGAGGATCAGCAAGTGATGCTAAGCCTTCATCTTATGCGCTCGTTGCTCGTCAAGTTTCGAACGATCTATCGTCGACGGCCCTACCTGTTTGCCCCGGATGAGACCACTTGTACTAACGAGAAGAAGAACGGCACTCGTGCACGACCGACCATCCAGTCATACGGGCGGTTTGTATCTTCAAGCCCGTCGTGCCCAAGCAACAGCCAGATCAGCTGGGCAATCCTTTGCAAGCAATTCTATTGCGAGGTTGTACTAGACAGTGCCCACCTAGCGGCGCTCTACGAGAACCTGCGCAGACTTAAAACTCTTGAAGCAGCCAATTTAGCAAGGAGCCGCCGCACAGAGACCGTTCGGGCTAGGAATGGCAGTGTCATAAACCGGCGGAACGCAAACTTGCCATCCACCACTTGGCCGCTGTAGGCCCGGGCATTTGGCAAACAGCACGATTCCATGCATAAGTCCCGCAACCAACCTCCATGCCATCCAAGCTTGCTAGGCAAAGCGTTAGCCCCGACGGCTGTGCACACAACGCATTACCTATCCTTCTTGCTCGCGGCTGCTTCACCAATCTCTGCTCCATCGGCGAGTTCCAGCAGCAGGGAAACGATATGTTTGCGCTCTTTCTTCGTGAATGGCGAAAATCCGGCGAGTTCCAGGAACCAAAGCCCCTCCGTCGCGAGATAAACTACAGCCGCCCGATCAAAGCCAACTCCCTTGCTGATACGACCGAATCGTTCTAGGTGGTGCGCCCTGCCTTCATCGGCGTCCCACATCCCAGAGGTCATGATCTTGGCACTGACCGCATCGAGTCGAGACCTATTGTGCAAGGAGGACATCGCCCAACCCTTCAAATTGCGCGACGGCCCAGGTGGTAAGCGTTCCGTTGACTCCCATCTTGCGGCCCGGTAACGCTCGCGCACGTATTCCCTGACCGCCCGATTCAACTCCTCGCGGTTCGGAAAATGATAGAGTACGCCCCCCTTCGTCATACCGGCCCGCTCGGCCAAGGCTTCATATGTCAAGGCCTCCACGCCGGCTTCTTGAATGAGCTGGATCGCAACTTCCAAGATAGAGTTGCGTGCACTCGGACGTCCGATAACCGAGGAGCGTTCTGGTAAAACTTTTGACGAAGTTATTTTCATGCCGACCTGTGAAACTTAACGGATGGTTTGTGGCATTGTACTCGCACGTCAATAAAGGCTAAATCACAGACAGACTTATGTCGCGGCTGCTGCAAACGACGCCGAGAAATCTTTGACGTTGTGCGCCCATCTGCCAGAGACAGCGTCGTTACCGTCCCGATCAATGCCGACACGAGGGTTCGACGTCGGTGGCACAAGATAGGTTGAACTTGTCATACCGTACTTCTGAAGTATCCGGGTGTTTTCCTTGGTGCGCCAAAGCCACTTGACTCCGGCATTCACCGCGTCGAAGAGGTCCGGATTTTCGCCATTCATGCCGATGACCGAGTACTGCTTTGTTCCCAGCACCTTGAAGCCGTCGAACGGGGTGATGGGTATCAGTTTGAGATTCCAGGTCGGATTCTGCTGGATCATATAGCCGACGATCGGGCCATCGAGGAAAGCAAAGTCCAATCGGCCGGCACGCACATCCGCAATGCAGGCATCCGACGTGTCGTAGAGCTTGACGTCTGTGGTACCAGGGATGCGTTTGAGTTCTCCGACTATCGTCACACCAGTCAGCGTGCCGACCGAATGCCCTCGCAAGTCGGCTAGCCCGACCTTTTCCACCGATAGCATATTCGAACGGGTAAGCACATAGTGCGCCGTGAAATAGAGCGCGTCGGTCAATGCGACAATCTGCGCGCGTGCCGCAGTCCACCCCATGTTCCCCAAAGTAACGTCCGCTCGCCCAGTGCGCACCGACTCGATGGTGGAAGCCCAGTCCATAAGTGCCGGCTTCGGTACTAGTCCGAGGCGGTTCGCAACCAACGAAATCATTTCGCCATCGGCACCGATGATCTTCCCGTCCTTAATGCCGGTACATGGCATATCGCCATCCATTGCAATCGTAAGCACGCCAGGCACGACCGGTTTTAATGACGGCAACGATGTCGCTCTGACAAGCCCCGGCAGCGCACCGCCCAACGTCATCGCGGTCGCGCGGGCGAGGAATGATCGCCGCGCGAGACTGTTGCACTTTGACATCGGAGGGAAGGTCTTCATTAAACAGCTCCTATGTTGTTCAGTGAGAAGTCGATGCGCTGATTGCTCGCATTGACGTATGCCTAAATGATCAAAGGCACCGCTTCGATAACTTCCTGTACCACAAGGTTTGCCCATTTGGTCACGTCATAAACGCCGTGTCAATCGAAAACCTCGGCCTGTCGTGTGTCGACGCGGACGAAACATCTTCGTACCGGTTGACATTCATTTTTTTGTTGAATACCGTTTCTATACCAATCGTACAGAAACTAAATTCCTTAGGGAGGTTTAGGTGGTCATTGCGCATTGCGGATACACGTCTGGCGTCAAATTTCCCCGCTGTGCAATGGCGGCGGGCTGTCGCGGTGGGGATGCAGAGGAAACCAGATGAACATGCCCCAAGATCTTCCACCCGCCGCCAGCGAGGGACAGGCAGCACCTTTGCTTGAGATGCGCGGAATTACCAAGTCTTTTGGGAATCACAAAGCGCTGGGTGGGGTGGACCTTGTCGTCTCAAGAGGACAGAAGGTCGCGCTCATTGGTTCCAGCGGATCGGGGAAGACCACGCTATTGCGTTGTGTAGCCTTTCTGGAAAAGCCCGATTCAGGAGAGATCGCAATCGCTGGCGAGCCTATGGGGGAAATGGCCACTAGCAACGGTCGACGCCCAATGACCGCGCGTGAGCTGGCCCGGGCTCGCACGCACATCGGCATGGTCTTTCAGCGCTTCAATCTATTCCCACACCTAAGCGCACTGCAAAACGTAATGCTGGGCCCGCTTAAAGTCCTCAAGCAGTCACGTAGCGAGGCCCTCGCTAACGCTCAGGTCCTACTCACAAAGGTTGGCCTGCCTGACAAAGGAAACGCATGGCCGGACCAACTTTCCGGTGGGCAACAACAGCGCGTCGCAATCGCGCGAGCGCTGGCATTAAATCCTCGGCTAATGTTGTTTGACGAAGCAACGTCTGCGCTCGACCCAGAGCTCGTCGGGGAAGTGCTGGCGGTCATGCGCAACCTCGCACGGGACGGCATGACCATGCTTATAGTTACACACGAAATGCGCTTCGCGCTCGAGGTGGCGGATCGTATCGTCGTTATGGATGGAGGAACCATCGTCGACGACGGCACCCCTCTGGAGATCGCACGGTCCCGGCATCCAAAAACGCGCGCCTTGCTCGGTACATTTAGCCAAAGCGGCGGACATTCGGGGGTTGCATGAGTGATTGGTCAAGAGCCGCCCGCGTGCTTCCCGAGTTAATCGGGCCGCTCCTTAGCGGCGCACTGACGACGCTCGAAATCTCGATGATGTCCCTAGTCGTCGCCATCTGCATCGGATTGTTACTTGCTGTCCTCGAATCGTTTCCACGGCGTCTGCCACGTACGGTAATACGTCTTTATGTTGAGGTATTCCGCGGCATTCCGGTGCTGCCTCAGCTCTTCATTCTTTACTTCGGCCTCGCACAAGTCGGCCTTCGCTTGGATCCCTTCACTGCTGCAGTCGCAGGCTTCGGCCTCAATGGTGGCGCCTATCTTTCAGAGGTGTTTCGCGCCGGCCTCCAATCCATTCCCAAAGGCCAGAGCGAAGCTGCCGCTATGATCGGTATGACGCATGGCGCCGCTTTGCGCTACGTGCTGCTGCCCCAGACCATGAGAGTCGTACTACCATCGCTCGCCAACTACGCGGTGGGGCTGCTGAAGGACACAACCTTGGCTTCTGCTGTGGCCGCGCCCGAACTCAGCTTTCAAGCCCGCGAACTGGTCACTCGCACCTTCCTAAGCGGTCCAGTCTATCTGCTCGCTGCCGCGATATACGTCGTGCTCAGCCTTCCCCTCGCTGCGCTTGCCAGAGCCGCCGAAGCACGCCTCAAAACGCGGAGGCTGCCGTGAGCGACAATCTTGAGCTGATCGCGCAATGGTCGCCGTCTCTGATTGCCGGCGCCATGGCAACGCTTCGGTTGACGTGTCTGGCCTTTTTGCTCTCGTTAGCATTCGGCCTCGTCTTGGCGCTCGCCTGCAGAGCACGAGCCCGCATCCCGCGGATTGTTGCGCGCACTTACGTTGAACTCGTCCGGGGCATGCCGGCCCTGACATTACTCTTGCTTATCTATTTTGCCTTGCCGTCAATCGGGATCAGCTTCGGGTCTGTCGGCGCGGCCGTAGTCGGTCTGGGTCTAAATGGTGCCGCTTACCTTTCCGAAATTTACCGGTCAGGTATCGAAGCAGTGGATGATGGGCAATGGGAAGCCGCACAAATGCTCGGCATGACACCCATCCAGGTCTTCCGTGACGTCATCTTTCCCCAAGCGTTGCGCATTGTGCTGCCACCCATGGCGAATTTCGCGATCACCTTGATGAAAGACACGTCAGTCGCATCGCTGATCGCGGCACCTGAATTAATGCTACAGGCACGCGACCTCACTGGCGAATACTTTATGCCTCTGCAGATTTACGTCGCAGTTGGAGCAGCTTACTTCTGTCTCGCCTTCCCGTTGTCCTGTTTGGTCCGCTGGATGGAGAGACGCTATGCGCGAACCGCGCAAACAGGAGCTTGAATGAATACCAATATCTTCGATGTCGTAGTCATCGGGTCGGGCGCGCTAGGCGCCAGTACAGCGTTTCACCTCACCCAGCTAGGGCGTCATGTTTGCCTCGTAGACCAGGCAGCGATTTCGTCGCAAACTTCTGTGCGCGCAGCAGGCCTCACTGGACAGGCACGGCAGACGGAAAACATGACGAGACTCGCCATTCATGCGGTCCAGAAAATCAGGAAGTTCAAAGAGGAAACCGGTGAACCCCTCGTGTTCGTCGAATCCGGCAGCATGAGCGTTGCCCGCCTGGTAGAAGACGAGCAGCTGCTGCGGGAGCGCGTCGTGAAAGCACAGCAGTACGGAGTAGGTACACAACTCATTTCTGCCGAAGAAGCCGCCGAAAAGATGCCTTTTCTTGTACCACGAGGCATCCGCGCCGTATCCTTCACGCCATCGGACTTGTATCTGGAGGCCGCCCAAATTCCGGTCGGGTATTCAGCAGCAGCGCAGAAGCGGGGCGCGACGTTGCTGGCAGGGACACGCGTCCAGATGATCACAGATGAACGCAACGGCAGGTTGCGCGTTTCCACCGATCAAGGCGAACTGCTCGCTCGAGCGGTAGTCGATGCAGCAGGCGGGTGGGCACGGCGCATCGCGAAAATGACGGGCTGGGCGATGCCTATCATACCGGTCGTCAACCAGTTGCTTGTAACGACGCCCATTTCCGGCGTCGAGCCCACCCAGCCTATAACCCGCATTCTCGATGCGAACATTTGCGTTCGGCCGGACCGCGGCGGCCTGCTGCTTGGCGGTTACGAGAAGTCCCCGACGTGGCTGAATATGGATGCGCCGGATCCTCACTTTCGTGTGGAGAATCTAGAACTGGACATCGGTATTTTGCGCCGCCTTGCGAATGACGTAGCTGAGCAACTCCCTGTTTTTAAGAACGCACAGATCCGCGAGCATCGGGGCGGCATTCCTACAATGACGGCTGACGGACACCATATCGTCGGCGCCATTCCCGGCGTACCCGGGCTATATGTAATAGGGGGCTGCAACGTAGCCGGCCTGTCCATTTCACCTGCATTGGGAGAACAGCTAGCCCAATTGATTGTTCACGGCACCACAACGTTTGACATCTCCGACATGTCCCCCGACCGCTTTACACCGCAACTCACGGAGGACGAGCTCAAGGCCCGTTGCAGCCAGCGGTACACCAGCTACTACACCTATCGGTTTTCGGAAGCCGCTGCTGCAAGCCGGCCCGCGTGACGCGTCTCCTCTACCCGCCCACGACCATGCACCTTGTCCCCGCCCGTGTTGGAGATGCAATCGACGAGATTGACACGCCAGCACTGCTTCTCGACCTCGACGCTTTTGAAAAGAATCTCCAGAAGATGGCCGATTTCACCGCTTTACGGAATATTCGCTTGCGGCCGCATGCAAAAACGCATCGGTGCCCCGCGATAGCATTACAGCAGGTTGCGATGGGAGCCAGCGGCGTTTGCTGTCAAACAGTTGGCGAGGCTGAAGTACTCGTCCATAGCGGCATCGCCGACATCCTTGTCACAAACCAACTGCTGGACAATCGAAAGCTCATTCGCCTTGCGGCGCTTGCAAAAACTGCGCGCATCGCCTTGTGCTTCGATTCTTACGAGCAAATCGCACACGCTTCCCGCGCGGCGTGCGAACTCGCCGTTGAAATGTGCGGTCTTGTGGAGATCGACGTCGGGATGGGCCGCGGCGGCGTGACGCCCAATGAGGCGCCCGGGCTGGCTACAGCAATAGTTCGGGCGCCCGGTCTGAGATTCTCAGGCATTCAAGCATATCAAGGAAGGGCGCAACACCTACCCTTGCATGTTGATCGCGAACGCGCCATAGCTCAGGCCGCCAATCATGTGCGGGCGACAAAATTTGCCCTGCAGCGGGCCGGCTTGGGCTGCGGAACGGTGAGCGGCGGCGGCACCGGCACATTCAGAATGGAGACGCAATCAGGTCAGTGGACGGAACTTCAATGCGGCTCCTATATATTTATGGACGGGGAGTATTCGGCCGTGAAGGACGAGAAAGACCTTCCCTACACTGAATTCCAGCAGAGCCTTTTCGTCCTTGCTACTGTGGTGAGCGCTACACGACCCGGGGGCGCGGTACTCAACGCCGGGCTGAAGTCGTATTCAACGGAGAAGGGCCTGCCGACCATATATGACCGCAATGACATACAGTTCGTATCGGCCTCGGATGAACACGGAACGTTGGCCATCTCACCAGAAACGAGGTTGCTCCCCGGAATGCGCCTGAAGATTGTGCCTTCTCATTGCGACCCGACAGTGAATTTACACGACACTTTCGTCTGCATACGCAATGACCGAGTCGAGGCCCTCTGGCCAATCGCCGCTCGCGGAGCCAGCCATTAGGACACGCGGACCACGCATGCCTTGACGCATCAAACGGCCTCCGCAATTGCCCACGTTTCCAAGAAAAATGAATGGGCAATCGAATCTCTTGCATCGAATGGAATGAACATAGGGAGACATGTCACAATCCAGCAGCGGATGAGCGCCCGTCGTTCCGAAGCGCTCCTCCACACCTCGGTATGGTAGGCCACGACGCGCTGCGTCCGAAGTCTTTTTTAGGTAACAACAGCGCAGCGGCTACAGACTAGTGCTGCCCGAGATCCCATTGTGTCAGGACCTCATGCTGCGACTGTGCGCGCACATGGTGCGCGGCCGATCTCACAACCGACCTCGCATTCCTGCTCCGATCCAACTGGCGTCGTTCACTATGGCGCCCCAGCGGAAGATCAGACCGACGGTGGTGGCGGGCCCGCATAGGCTTGACGACTGCCGCCGCTGGCTTCGACTCTCCCAATTTCCACGCGAAGGGTTAAGCGACAGAACACGAGGCCGCCTGCTGCTGCCCAGCCGGCCCATCCGCGGCAACGCCTCGCGGCCGCGGCACCCGACGGTCTCCCCGCCCCTCATCAGCAGGACATCCTCGCGCAGATGCGCGACGACGGGCAGACTGTGGCTGACCATCAGATAACTGAGATTCTAAGCTTCACGAAGATCTACGAGTAGATTGAGGACCTCCGCCTGCACAGAGACGTGGAGCGCCGAAGTGGGCTCGTCGAGCAAGAGCAGCTTGGGGCGCAACATCAACGCTCGTGCGATCGCAACACGTTGACGTTGCCCCCCGGACAGTTGATGTGGATAGCGCCTAAGGACCGCTTGTGGCAAGCCCACGCCGTCCAGCGCCTCGGCGACGCGACGCGCGCGTCCCTCCCACCGATGAACCACTAGCGGCTCCATCAGGGTCACTTCGACCGTATGCCGTGGATGCAGCGATCATAGGGATCCTGGAAGTCCATCTGGACGTCCTGCGCAAACGCTAAGCGAAGTACGCGGGTTCCGGGCGACGCCATCGATCTCGATGCTACCGCCAGCTCGACGGCGCAGCCCAGCGATTGCGTGCGACAGCGTTGATTTGCCGGAACCCGACTCGCCGAAGAGCCCTTTGCTCTGACCGCGACGCAACGAAAAAGAGGCATCGCGAAGGATGGAACGCCCATCGCAATGCACCGACACGTGGCGGACCTGAAGGATTAATGCATCGCTCATGATCGCAGGCCACGAGCTAGTCGGCACCAGTCACGGCAGCGCGATTCGCGATTCTGCGCCTGCTGACGGACGTTGCAACCGCGCTAGGGCATGTGCTGCGGCTGAGCATACAGGCGACAAGCTTCGAGGCAATCGTCAGCTTCGTCGATGCCGGGCATAGCGTCATGCGTACTGCCGCGAGCCGCAGTAACACGGAGCCTCGCGGGACGCGACATCATGCTGATCCCGATCTCGGACGGTTGGGCGAGGCGTCGACTTTTGCATCGCATTCGGGCGCGACGAGATGCGCAATTCTGACGCGATACCACTGACGGAGCACCTCGCGCAGATGCTCAATCGCCCATTGAAACCGTACGTTTACCCGCTTACGCAGGCCGAAACGCACCGCTGCCTTTGTGCCGCGACCTTGGCGGGTCTGCTCTCCACGCACGCCGCGATAGCATCGATCAAGTTGCCGGCCAATGCCTGCGCCTTTCCATGCTCGCTCCAGTCATGTTTTGCCGTTCTCTTGGCGCCGATCCACAGCATATTTTGCAGCCTGTGGTTGCGCCAGCACGCCGTCCTGCTGCCGGCCATCCCGGGTCGGCGCGTATGCACGAGGCCCGCGCGGCGAAACACGCCGGGTTTGCTACACTGGGTTGATTTCGTCCTGGCTGCGGCGCGTGGTGAGCGGTCCGAGTGCCCGGACAACGATGGCTACCGTGACGAGCGCGACCGAGATCACGCCGAACATCGCACCGGCGCCATGATTGGTCAAGACAGGCAGAAGAACGAATGGCAGCGAACCGCTGACAATCCGCGACAACGCGTAAGTCGTGCCGATTGCCGTTGACTTCACGCGGGCCGGGAAGATCTCGGCTTGGTACACGTGGTAGGCGTTGCTGAACACGTTTGAAGCACATGTCGTCAGTACGCCGAATGAAACGATCATTGCCGAATTGCTCGAATACGCGAAACCGATGCCAAACACCGCAATCCCCAGTACGGCGACGATCACGAGCGTGCGCCGCTCGATCCAGTTCATCAGCGGGATCGAGAGCAGCGACCCTACGGGGTAACCGAGGAATGAGAGCGCCATGAACAGTGTGCTGTCCGTTACTTCGAAGCCGCGGCTCTTCACGACGAGGGCCGCGAGCGTACCGAACCCATAATAGCCAAACCCCTGCAGCAGGTGAAAAATCGTAAGCATCGTGTAACGCTTGCTGTAGGGCGCTTGACGCAGCACCGCCAACCTCTCGCGCAGGCCCGGACGCATGCACGGGGCGCTTCCGTCGGCAAGCGGCGGCACTCTAACGCTGGCCGCAGCGGCGAAGCGGCGGAGCATATCATGTGCCTCCTTCACCCGCCCTTGCGAGAGCAGCCAGCGGGGACTTTCCGGCAGTTTGCGCCTGACAATCAGCATAAATACGCCGCCGAGGCTCCCTAGCGCGAGGATGATGCGCCATCCGGGCACCGCTCCGACGTGAAGCGGATTGAGCCACACGGCCAGAAAACCGACCACGGGCACGGCAATATATGATGTGGTATAGGCCCATGCGGCGAGCCGCCCACGCCGCTCTTTGGGCAGAATTTCGGAGAGGAATGTATCGGCGACCGGATACAGTGCGCCCACCCCAACGCCGGTCAGGAAGCGGCAAATCACCAGCATCTGTGCGTTGACCGAAAAAGCGGCGAGCAACGAAAAGGCGCTGTACCAGATCAAGTTGAAGGCGAATGCGTTGCGGCGTCCAATCCGGTCCGCGAGGCTGCCGAGGCACAGTGAGCCTATGAACATGCCGATGAACGCGGAAGCCAGCAACAACTTAAAATCGAGTGAATGCCGGTCGAGTCCAAATTCGTTCTGTAACGCCACACCAATCGAGCTCACGAGGAAAATCTCGTACATGTCGAAGAACAGACCGATGCCTATCACCCAGACGACGAAGCGGTGCAGCGAGCCCACTGGCATCTCGTCCATGAAACTACTGAGTGTCACCCGGGGCGCGGCTCCGGCCGTCAGGATAGCTGTCTCGGTAGCGACAGGCGAGCCACCGGGCGCCTGGCTCGCGTAGCGGTTGTCCAATCCGATCTGGTTACTGTTCATAACATCGTCTCCTGAAAATGTTTGGCGTGCGTCGCCCGGCCATCTGCGTGCCCGGTACGTTCCTGCTTCATTTGCTAGCGACGCCGCGCCCCGGCCGCGCCGCAAACACGCGTCTTCCGTTACAGCAGTTCCGAGATTTCGATGAGATTCAAATCCGGGTCGCGGACATAGACCGAGCGAATTTTCTGCGTGGCGCCAGTGCGCTCCACCGGCCCTTCGATGATCGGCCACTGCACGGATTCCAGATGAGCGATCACCTCGGCGAGCGGTACGGAAGCAATGAAGCACAGGTCCAGTGCACCCGGCACGGGCACATGCGCCTTCGGTTCGAACTCTGAGCCCCGCACGTGGAGGTTGATCTTTTGGTTGCCGAAACGAAACGCCAGACGACCTGCGCCGAACGATTCCAGTTCCATCTGCATCACCTTCGTGTAGAAGTGCTTCGTCGCTTCTGAATCGACACAGGTAAGGACGAGGTGGTCGAGGTGGTCAATCAAAGACATCTTTCAGGCTCCTTGTGTTGCAGAAGCACGCTGTTCGGGAACGCCATCGGCTCCCGTAGGCGGCATGAGGTAAAGATCAAGACGACACTTGGCGTTCACCAACCGGCTGGGCGCGTCGTATCCGGCGAGCCCAGACAGCGGTGTCGGGAATGGCACTGAGATTGGCGCCCCTTCTTAACGCTCGAGCGGTAGCATGTGGGTCGCTCCTTGGCGTGCTATCGCTCACACGGGCGCGTCTGGCCAGCCTCCCAGATCGTGCCAAGCGACGCGTCAAACAGTCGATACCTCCGCACAGGGCCGCCAACGTGGTCGCGAGTATTTTGTGATTGCGCATCAGCTCGACGTCCAGTAACCGCTCCGCCGCGAGACAGAACGCTGCCCCGACCTGCGGTGGTACGCCATGCGGATGACATCGAGACTGCGAAACGCCATGGACATTGACGCACGTTGACCGACGCATAGAGCCGATCAACTCCCCCCTCCGCCAGGTCGCCTAGCCCAGCCGGGAATGCTCGATTGGCAGGTCGCACTTCATCACGAGCTTGCCTGCCCCACTCTAAACCTCCGGAGAACGCCGTTCTGGGCAGACCGATTGCACGTTGCGCGAGTGGACAGCAGCAACGAACCGCCTCAATGCCGGGTACCCGTGCCCCATCGGAAGGACGTGTCACTTCCCGTCATCCAAGATGTTCGTGTTACAAACATTGTGCAAGATATTGGACTCGCTGAAAATCGCTGCTTACTCAAGCACCCTTTCCCAATCGGAAAGGCATTCTAACCTTGCCTGCGGGCGATCCCGGCGCGACGCAGGCCGCGATGGAGCCGCCGTTTCTATAGTGGTCGAAGTATTCGGCGTCGCCACTGCTTGCCTGCGTCGAGCCGACAGGGCGCCCAGGCGTGAAAAGCGCGCCTTCGTCTGCAGGTTAAAGTTCTTCATCGGATAACTTACCGGAACCATTCCGACTTTCCGTCGCCTGCCGCCACACTCCCGAGAACGACTAACCATTCCTGCAAGACAAAGACTCCTATGTGTCAGGCACTACGGTAACGAAACCATACTTAGTGTTGCTGGCTTGCATGACTCGTACTTTTTGGGTGACCGATGCTGCCGTCGTGCCGTCACCGCTCGCGCAGAGCCGGACACCGGGTTGTTGTCTTGCAATGGCAGAGTCGTGTTACAGACGGGCTAGCATCGCGCGAGTCTTTTCTATAGCGCGAATCGGCGCAGAGTAAAGCTGCTTGTCATGGAGCGCAACAACTCGAGCGAAGTTCTCGAAGACCTTGCCGACCATATGGTAATGACCCGTCTCGCCACCTGACGAGGTAGTTTGTGCGATGCCGGCCAGCAATTCATCGAAGCTCACACCGTCGAGCGAGCCATAGCCCTGATCGACGAGAAGTAACGCCGCCATCGCGACGCTGGTCAGATACTGGCAGGCATAGAGGCTGCCGTTGCCCGTTCTGAGCCCTTCCAGCAGAACATGGTGATGCAGCGACAGGTCGTCGGCAACGGGACGAGGTATTGGCAGGAGCGCCATCTTGGGGCGGCGCGTGCTTCTGAAGGAATATTGTCGTCTTGATTGGTCAGCACGGTGCATCGAATTATCCGAATGAGTCGCAGCCGGCTGCGGCGCGCGGTCAAAAGAGGAGGCAACGCCGGGATCCCACCTCAACCCTTGCAGGGCGGCCACTGCCTACATCGCTTACGTCACTCGCTGCAGTGTACCCAGACGCGATTGCAGGAAAATTGCACATATTGCAACTTGACGCGGAAAGACAGCCGGTACGGCAGCGACACAACAACGCCTCCGTTTTCAGAAGGGGGTCAGCAGACCGGACCACCATGTGCATGCCTCAGGCCATCTCCGCGAACTGGCGCACCGTTGCTGAGGCCTCCCCTTCCCGCCAGCCCAACGCGAGCCGAGCACGCAGGGGCGCCGGCCACATCCAGGTAGTTCACTCCCCTGAGATGTACTTGGGCGATGGCGGCAGGAACTATCGGCACGCCGAGTCCCGCCGTCACGAGATTGACCACCGAGCAGGGCTGCGGTGCCGGCTGTGCGAGCCGCGGACTGAAACCCGCCTATGCGCAGGCGCGGACGATCTCACCGTGCAGTGCGATACCTGCCGGTGAAGGCATGATCACGAAAGCCTCGTCGGCGAGTGCGGTGAGTGCAACGCGGCAACCACCCGCGAGCGCGCGCGTAGAGGACACTACGATCTTCACGGGCTCGTCAGGAAACCAGTGGTCGGCAACGCCGTCTGGCAACGTCTGCCCCGGGCGAAAGAAAACGGCGTCAAGATGGTCTTCACGATTAGGCGTTCTAGCAGCTTGAGGGTATTCGCCTCCTCGAGCGTGAGATTGACCGTCGGATAGCGGTGCGTGTAGCGACGGATCATGTTGGGCACAAGCGGGGTGAATGCTGCCGACCCGGTAAAGCGAACACGGATCCGCCGTGACTTCCCACGGGCGGCGCGCTGGGCGACACGGCCGCACGGTCCGCGCCGCGTTGAGCACTCGCTGCGCTTCGACGAGGAACGCCTTACCCGCGTACGGAGTTCAGCCCCGTGCGGCGTACGCACGAATAGATCGACGCCCAGGTCGCGCTCGAGGCTTTTAATCTGCTGACTGAGCGCTGGCTGTCCGATACCCACCCGCTCCGCTGCGCGAGTAAAGTTCCGCGCCTCAGCGACGGCCACGAAATAGCGTAAATGTCGGAGCTGCATGCGAGTGCTAAAACATATTGAGCCAGGTGACTGTATATATTGGGCAGTATAAATCCCTCTGCGAAAGAATTCCGTCGTCGATACTGCGACACACGAGGGTCAGTTAACAAGAAAACAAAACTTCTCACCCCGCTACAACCGATCTCGCTCATCGCGCCTGCAGCCGTTGCGGGTGCATCGTGTATGTCGTCGGGGTCGCGGAACGCCAACTCTTCGCCTTCGTCCTGCTCCTGCCGGCGTCGCGCATCTTCGTGCGCAATACCGACTCGAGCGCGGCACATCACTTCAGCCTCTGATGCAAACATCGTGGATCATTTACGTTGACCGCAGTCTTCGCCACCGTTTGCCTCGTCATGGGGGTCTTCGCAAACGGGCATAACTATGGGGGCTGTCGCCTACTTGCCGCGCCCTTTGACCTAAGCACGACGCCCACTGCGTTGAGTGCTGGGCATCACCATACTCACCGTGAGTTTCGTCACGACGCATTCGGTTGCAAGCAGTTGGGTCGGACAGCTTGCGGACGGCGCCAACGGCATGCAACCTCCCTGCATCTGCTCGTGTACTAACTCGGATCGAGTGCGCTCGGTTCGTGGCGGCTGGTTCTGGCAGTCGGGCCAATGGCCATCGGTGGCGGCGTTCTCGTTCGTCTTTCTGGCAGCGTTCCGTTTATTCGTTATACCGATCATGCGCAATCAGGCTCGTGGCGCATGTCCAATAGCGCAGGCCACCTGACGTCTACCACTGACCTCGATGGCAATGCGACTCCCGCTGCGGCGCGTCGAACAACCGGTGCGTTTTTCTCGCCCTCGCTTCCCACCACCTCGCCCCGCATCAAGGAACCAGAAACATCACCCCGCAATATTGGTGGCTCCTTGGACAAACGAGTATGTTGATAAGGCGGCGAGGACCGCAGCGATGGCGGCCTCTCACAGACACGCAGGGGCAACAGCGCAGACTGTCTTTCTGGCATATCGATCTTGAGCCGCCAATCCTGTCAGGAGCGGGGTGAAAAAATCAGCTTCTTTCTGGGTACGGGCAATAGCATTCGGGCGCTTCATTGCGAAATCCCACCTGCAAGGAAAGCGGTCCGGTAGGCCGTGCCAGCAGCCCCTCACCGGGTACCGCACATAACCGGCTCCGACGCCGCAACGCCGATTAGCGCAGCCAGGTCGTCGCAAGCTCAACGACCTCATTGCCCTTCGCATTAAGCACGGCCCGCAGCATATACAGGCTGAAGCCCTTCGCGTGAGCCCACTCGATCTTGGGCGGTAAAGCAATCTCTTGCTTTGCGACTACGACGTCTACCAGCACGGGCCACGGCCGCGAGAGTGCATGCGTGAGGGCGCCCTCCAGATCCGCGGAGCCCTCCACGCGTATCCCCTCGATGCCTGCGCCGCGAGCAATCGCGGCGTAGTCGGTCGAACCGAGCTGCGTATCGTCGTCGAGATAGCCACCCGCTTTCATTTCCATCGATACGAAGCCAAGCGAGCTGTTGTTGAACACAACGACCGTCAGCGGCAGACGGTTTTGGCGCGCCGTGAGCAAATCGCCCATCAGCATCGAAAGGCCGCCATCGCCGCAAAGTGCCACTACCTGGCGGTTCGGCGCAGCGGCTTGGGCGCCCAGCCCCTGCGGCAAGGCATTCGCCATTGAACCATGGTTGAACGACCCCAGCAGCCTCCGCTTGCCGTTCATGCGGAGATAGCGCGCAGCCCACAGAGTCGGCGTGCCGACGTCGACGCTGAAGACCGCATCCTCTTCCGCGAGCTCGCTGACGAGCTTCGTTAGGTACTGAGGATGAATCGGGCTGCCAGGCGGCGATGGTCGTGCGAAGGCATCGAGGTCGACACGAGCTTCCGCATAGTGCTTGCGCGCCGCTTCGAGAAAGCGCCGGTCTGACTTGCGCTCGACCAGCCCCTGAAGCGCAACCAATGTGGCCTTGACATCGCCGACGAGACCTAGTTCTACGGGCACCCGGCGGCCGAGCGCGGCGCCGTTGCGGTCGATTTGAATCACCTTCGCCCCAGCAGGGTAGAAGTTCCGATACGGAAAGTCGGTCCCGAGCATCACGAGCGTCTCGCACGCTTTCATTGCATGATAGCCGGAACTGAACCCAATCAGTCCCGTCATGCCCACATCGAACGGATTGTCCCACTCCACATGCTCCTTGCCGCGCAAGGCATGAACGATCGGTGCCCCCAATTTGTCGGCTAAAGCCACCACTTCGTCGTGTGCGCCCCCGCAGCCGCTTCCGCACAACAGTGTGACAGCCTCCGAGCCGTTCAGTAATTGAGCCAGCCTGTCGAGCTGCGCCGCATCAGGGACCGTGACCGAAGCCTCGAGGGACAGCACGCCGGGTTTATCGTCGGGAGCGCTTTCGAGCGCCACGTCGCCCGGCAACACTATAACCGCCACGCCGCGCGACTCAAGCGCCGTGCGAATCGCACGGTCGAGTACGCGCGGAAACTGCCGTGGATTGGTCACCAATTCGACAAAGTGACTGCATTCGCGAAAGAGCTCCTGTGGATGCGTTTCCTGAAAGTAGCCAAGCCCGATTTCGGAAGTGGGAATATGAGCGGCGATGGCCAACACGGGAACATGGTTGCGCTGGCAATCGAATAACCCATTGATGAGATGCAGGTTGCCCGGGCCGCAGCTTCCCGCACACACGGCGAGCTTCCCGGTCAGCGTCGCCTCGGCGCCTGCGGCAAACGCGGCCGACTCTTCGTGACGAGTATTGACCCACTCGATCGCCCCAAGCCGCCGCAAACTGTCCGATAGTCCGTTGAGACTGTCGCCCGTCACACCCCAGATGCGTTGGACACCTGCGGAAGCCAGCGCGTTCGTGAGGTAATCGGCAATGGTTTGTCGTGCCATCATCGAACTCCTGAAATTAGATCAGATGAAGTGCTTTGGCTTCGTCCTTGAGCGTCGCACGGAAGTCAGGGTGTGCTAAACCGATCAGCGCTCGCGCCCGCTCCGTCGACGACAGCCCCTTGAGATTGGCTACGCCATACTCGGTCACCACGATGTGCGTATCCGTGCGCGGCGTGGTTACCGGTCCCGATAGCTTCGGCACGATCTTCGAAACTGCGCCGCCCCTTGCCGTGGAATGGAACGCGATGATCGACTTGCCGCCCGCGGAACTGTAGGCGCCGCGGACGAAATCGAGTTGGCCGCCCGTCGCACTGTACTGGTGCCCGTTCACGTGCTCGGAATTACACGCGCCGGTCAGGTCCATCTCCACGGTCGAATTCACCGAGATCATATTCGGATTCTTTGAGATGACGGCGGGGCTGTTCACGTAGTCCACCGGATAGCTCTCGATGGAGGGGTTGTCGTTCATGAAGTCATACATCGCCTGATCGCCCATTGCGAAGGTAAAGACCGATTTGCCGCGATTCACGCCCTTTTTGCGGTTTGTGACTACGCCGCGGCGGATCAGGTCGACGAGCCCAGGCGTCAGCAGTTCGGTGTGCACGCCTAGGTCGCGGTGGCCATGTAAAGCACCGCAGACGGCATTAGGCAGCGCGCCAATACCCATCTGCAGGCAAGCACCGTCGGGAACCAGTCCTGAGATCAGATCCGCGATGACGTGATCTTTTTCGCTCGCAGGCTTTGGCAGCAGTTGCGGCAGCGGATGATCGGATTCGACGATGGCGTCGACCTCGGAAACATGCAGAAGAGAATCGCCGAACACGCGCGGCATGTTTGGATTGACTTCAACTACAAGCCGGCGCGCAGAACGTGCGACGGAGCTCGTGTAATCGTTGTTGGTGCCGAAGGTAAAATAGCCGTTGCTATCCATCGGCGACACCATCACCAGCATCATATCGACTGGAATATGGTCGCTGAAGAGACGCGGCGACTGGCTGAAGGTGTTCGGCACGAAGAAGACGACCTTGCGGTCGCCTTCTTCGACGCCCTGCCGGATCAGCTTCCGCTCGGGCTCACCGAGGAACAT
The DNA here is from genome assembly GCF_002902945.1 of Paraburkholderia caribensis. Taxonomy (NCBI): domain Bacteria; kingdom Pseudomonadati; phylum Pseudomonadota; class Betaproteobacteria; order Burkholderiales; family Burkholderiaceae; genus Paraburkholderia; species Paraburkholderia caribensis. Next base: position 107,895 of record NZ_CP026104.1, on the reverse strand, counting down.
GCAATGCGGCTGGATCCGGCCCATCAGTTCATATCGCAGCAGCGTCTCGCTCAGAAACGATTCAGCGTGGAAATAATAGACCTTCAGAGCATCGACATCGCCCGCACTGGCACGCGCCGCCACCGCAGCCAGCAGCGAAGGCGGCTGAGACATCGCCATGCCGAGCGCCAGACTCGAACCGTTGGAGATCGACGATACCGCTTCCTCAGGTGTGCGAACTTTTGAAGAATAAATGGCATAGTTATCCATAACGCCTCTCCTTAATAGTTAGCTTCCGCTTCCGGCGAATGTCCGCGCCGGTATACGAGCATCGTTCGCTCGAACGACATCACCAGTTTGCCATCCTGATTGATACCGTGTGTGAGAACTGTGACGATACCTTGCGTGGGGCGGCTTTTCGATTCACGTTTGTCGAGTACGGTCGATTCGGCATAGAGCGTATCACCGGCAAAAACTGGATGTGTCGCGCGCACGTTGTTCCAGCCGAGATTGGCCACCACCTTGGCGCTCACCGTTCGAACGCTCATGCCCGTCAGAAGCGCAAGCGTGAAGGTGCTGTCCACCAGCAACTTCTTCCATTCGGTGTGGCTAGCGTAGGCTTGGTCGAAGTGAACCTGCTGCGTGTTCATTGTAAGCAGAGTGGTCCAGATATTGTCGACATCCGTGATGGTCCGGCCCGGGCGATGCTCGTACGTGTTGCCGACCTCGAAGTCTTCGTAGTAAAGGCCGGAGACCTCGCGAAAGCGGTTCTCTCCGATCTTGCGGTAGGCAGTGATGGATTCGCTCATAACATGCTCCTGTTAAAGTGAAAAGAACAGCGAGGCTCAGGCACGCGACAGTACACGCCTCGCCTCGCGCGCGATCGCCTCGTCGACCATACGGCCGTCGATCACCGCCGCACCTTCCCGTGCAGCGTCGATCACGCGATGGGCCCAGTCGATCTTGGCGGCGTTCGGTGTCATGGCCGCGTTAATTGATCGGACGTGGGAGGGATGGATGGCCGCCTTGCCGTCGAACCCGTTCCCGGCGGCAAACCGGATTTCTTCCTCCAGTGCGCCGCTATTGGCGATCTCGAAGCATGGCGCGTCGATGGCGCGCACGTCACTCACCGCGCACGCGGCCGAGATCTGCACACGTGCAACCGATAGGGCGAACGAATCGGCGTGCACCCCGACGTCCCCGGCATAGTCGCCAGCACCGAACATGACCGCTGCTACGCGCGAGGCGACGGCGAGCACCTCCGGCAGCACGACGATGCCCTTGCGCGATTCCACTAGCGGCACAACGCGTGCATCGCTCGCGACTTCGCATAACAGCGCTTCCACCTGCAGAACCGTTTGTGCAGCTTCCACCTTGGGAATCACGATGTACGCTGGTTGAAACTCTGCGTCGAGCAGCGCAGCGAGGTCATTCAGACCATTGCGCGAGTTTGGCGTATTGATGCGCACTGCGAGCGCGGCGCTGGAACCAAATGGCTGGCTGAGCAGGTTGCGCAACTGGCGGCGGGCTGTGTCCTTTTCCTCGGGGCGTACAGCGTCCTCCAGGTCAACGATCAGCACATCAGCCCCCGCCCGGCCTGCATTCGCAAAACGCTCGGGGCGTGTCGCCGGCGTAAAAAGCCAGGATCGCGTTCTCGTCTCGACATCGCGAGCATTCATTGCTTCACCTCCAAAAGTTCGATTGCCAACGGGATTCATTCTCTGTTCCCATCGGTTCCTGAACAATCGCTGATTGGCGAAGCCTGGCTCAACGCGAACCGAATCCAGCGCCTTGTACTATTCTCTCAGCTGGAGGCGGCGCCAAGGCGCGCAAGATGTTCAACAAGGCGTCGGGTGGAAGAAGGCAGCCGCTCAAGGTCGTTCACGCAGATCAGTATCTTGCGCAAAGCCCACGTGTCGGTGATGCGCAGCAGGCGCACACGCATCGAGCGTTGGAGCCGCCGAGCTGCCGATTCTGGCAGTATCGCAACGCCCACGCCGTTTTCGACCAAGCGGCAGATCGACTCGAAATTCGCCAGTTGAATCCGGTGCCGCAGGGGACGATGCAGCCGTTTGGCCTGATTTTCCAGGAAGACCTGGATTGATGAGCCACGCTCGTGTCCGACGAAGTCGACCTCGATGAGATCTGAGAAGGCGATTTCCCGCGTTTGTACGAAACGCTCATCGACAGCGGGCACGACTGCGCACAGGCGATCAGTAGCAAAGGGAAACGTCGTCAGCGCCACGCCTTCGGGCGGCGAAGCGATGATGCCGATATCGGCTACCCCCTCCGCGATGGCCGCAATGATCTCATCGCTCGGACGCTGTTCGACCTCGATATTAATGTTTGGGTTGTCGCAGAGAAAGCGGCTAAGCGGTCCAGGCAGCGCCTCCACAAGTGCATTCGTGTTTGAGATGACGCGAATAGTTCCGCGCATTCCCTCTGAGAACTGCGCAAGGTCGTCCGTCATCCGTTGGAGCGCGCCGAGCGTGGCGCGAGCGTGGCGCAGGAAGGTTTGACCCGCCTCCGTGACGCGCACGCCGTGCGGGCGACGCTCCAAAAGCGGCACTCCTACCACCTCCTCCATCTGCCGGATGCGCGCGCTGACTGCGGCGAGCGATAGATTGACACGCGCCGCGCCGTGCGTGAGGCTGCCCGCTTCCGCGACAGCGGCGAAGGTCTGAAGGTCAACAAGGCCAAAATGCATCACATAGCACACCGCAAAATGACGCCGAATTGAAATGGATGGGCCGCGATCCCCGCCCTAAAGAAGCATACGTGGTTCTACTGCTGCATGTCCATTCCGCATCCCCGATTTCTGTGTCTCACACAAGCTCCGATGCAAACACTGACTTTCTCTTGTTTCAATGACCCTTCTATATTCCTCAATTGTCCGTAGACTCAACGCGGCGGAGAATACGTTGTCGCATAAAGCAAGCGCGAGCGCCATCCCATACGACGAGCAGTTGCCTTCGCCGATGGCTGCCTCCAGCGTGGCGGAAGCACGATTGGCGGCAATGAGCCTATTCCATTGCCACTCCCGATAAACGATCTCGATGAAACCACGCTGTGTCAGTCGCCGACCCGCTACGTCAACCGCTTGCTCAAAGTGGCACGACGGGAACGGCTTTTATCACGAGATAGGCGATGCAAGACGCTTTGCGCCGGTCACGACGCGCGCTCCACGCGATCCGCAGATCCGGCACGAGACGAACCACGCCACGCTGCCACATGGATGTTACAAATCTACAGCAGCATCACTTGTCTCGCCGCGTCGCCTTGATGGCTTCCTCCTCTTGGAGCTGGCGCCACATGACCTTACCGGTGCCGGACTTTGGGAGCGCCTCCAGAAATTCGACGACGCGCGGCACCTTGTATGCCGCCATGTTCTGGCGCGCCCATGCAATGATGTCGGTTGGACTTACATGTTCGCGCGCGCGCGCGGTAAGTACCACCAGTGCCTTGACAGTCTCTCCCCGATGATCGTCGTGCGCCGCGATTACACACACTTCATGCACCGCAGGGTGCCGGTACAAAGCTGCTTCCACTTCTGCGGGCCAGACCTTGTAACCCGAAGCGTTGATCATGCGCTTGAGCCGGTCTGTCATAAAGAAGTACCCGTCTTCGTCGACAAAGCCCAGATCGCCCGTGCGCAAGAAGATCTTGCCGTCGATCTCAACCAAGGCGTTGCGCGTACCCTCGGGCGCGTGCCAGTACCCCAGCATGACCTGGGGACCGTGCACGACGATCTCACCGGCCTCGCCTTGCGGCAGCGGCGCGAGCGTAGCAGGGTCGACGATGCGCGCGTCAATGTCAAAGACCGGAATGCCGAGACACTGCGCCTTGGGGCGCTGTGCGGGATTAATGTGCGTAGCGCCTGTCGTCTCCGACATACCGTACCCCTCGATATAGTCGAGGTCGAGGCGTGCCTTCAACCTCCGCACCAGACGGACGGGCATAGCGGCACCTCCGCCGCGTATCCAGCGCAGCGCCGAAAGATTGTAGTCGTCGAGCTGCGGGTTCGCGAGAAAGTCCGCTACCATGGTGGAGATCGCATTCCAGCCAGCGATACTATGCTGCTGAATGGCTTTCGCAGCCGCATCGCGGTCCCAGCGCGCGAGCATTACCACGGTGGCACCGCTATAGAGCGGTGCATTGAGGCCGCCCTGCATACCCGTCACATGAAAGAGCGGCAGTACGGCGAGTTGTATCGAATCTTGCGTAGAGCCAAACCAATGGACGCCCCCCAAGGCAGTGCACATTACGCTGCGATGCGTGTGCATGCACCCCTTCGGTCTGCCGGTCGTGCCCGATGTGTAAGGCATCACGCACAAATCGTCAGGGCCTGCGATCAAGGGGCCAGGCTCTTTGGCAGCTGCGATGGCATCACGCCAATGCGAAACGCCAGGACCGCTTATGTTGCACGGTGCGGTGATGAAATCCGGCCAGTAGGCATCGGGCGTGGCGGGAATATAGTCGCTGTACGTCACGACCAGTGCGTGTTCAAGCCCTCCGCCTTCAGGATGCTCCAGCAAGCTCCAGACGCGCGCATACAGTTCTTGGGCTACGATAATCGTTCTGGCCTCGCTGTCCTCGACGTAGTAACACATCTCCTCTGTCGTATTCATCGGATTGACCGGCACGACCACCGCATTGGCTCGCAGAATCGCGTAGTACGCGATCGCCCATTGCGGACAGTTCTGGGAATAGAGCAGAACCCGATCACCGGCGCGCACGCCACAGTGATGCTGCAGGAATCCGGCGATCCGCTCAGCTTCCTCCTTAAACATCGAAAAAGAAACGGAGCGGCCGTAGAACACCAGGAAAGGCTTGTCGGGAAAGCGGGCGGCGCTGACCTCAGCGTTAAAGAACAGGTTGGTCTCAGGGACCGTCAAACGGGTAGGTAGATGCGCGGGCCAGTGCTGCGGCCGAGAATTTGGTGAGACGGCTTGTGAATTCACAACCTTCGCCCTCACTGCCTCGCACCGGTGGCGGCCGCTTTTTTCTGGGCGTTCAGCAGGTCCTGCGGATAGTCCGTACTGCTCTGTTGCGGCTGATAGCCCGCGCCTTGCAACGACTTGAGCTCGGCACGCCGCTTTGCGCGTGCTTCTGTGCGCTCTGCCTTCAACTGCGCTTTCCTACTCACGGGTCCCGACGCCGGTACGGTGTTCAACGCTGTGCCGCTGGTGACGCTTTGCGGGTCTTGCGCAAGCGCTTGCAGCCCGGAACCCATAGACAGTACAGCTGCTGCGTAGACGACGAACCGTTGCTTCTTCGACATTGCCTATCTCCCCAATGGACTTTTGATCAAGCACACTTAACAGCGTCTCTCGAACCGAGTCCGAGCGAAAAAGCGATGCGCTTCGCCGACGCTCGGCGCATCGAAGAGACGACTGGGATGAATTGGTCGCCTTGGTCGTACTACAGCTCGAGATTCCATGATACAGAGATAGAGATGCGATCCGAAATACAAAAACGGTGCATTTAGAAGCGTTTTTCTCATTTTGAGAACGCAGATCGGCGGTTTAGATCGGCATGAAGAACGACGCAACTCCGGAACATAATTGATTCGTCTGCCGTGCAAAGAAAACCTAAGTTTTTTCACCGCCGATTTCGGCCGTCACCTGCACGATGGGAGAATTTCCCGAGCCTTGCCGTTGGATCGGGCTCCCGAATCGCTTAGTGATACAAGCCCGCACTTAACCAAGAGATACAGCAATGACCACACGCCTCGACGCTTTTGACCTGCACATTTTGAAGATCGTCCAGGCGAACAACCTCGCCACGCACCGCGCAATCGCCGAGGAGGTCAACCTATCAACGCCCGCCGTCGCGCGACGGCTGCAACGGATGCGCAGCGAGGGCGTAATCTGGAAGGACGTTAGCATCGTGCGACCAGAGGAGGTCGGCAACCGCATGACGATCATTGTCAATGTCGCGGTGGAAAGCGAAGCGATCGAGCAGCTCGACGCGGTGAAACATCGCTTCTTCCGCTGTCCGCAGATTCAGCAATGCTATTACGTCACCGGCGAGGCCGACTTTGTGTTGATCATGTCCGTCAAGGACATGACGGAATACGAAGCGCTCACCCGCTCACTGTTCTTTGAGGCCGGCAACGTAAAGCACTTCTATACGGCGGTCGCTATGCATCGCGTGAAGGTCTCCATGGAGATTCCGGTGGGAAAAGATGCTTGACCGCCGTGCCGCGTATATGAACGTGAAGCATATTGGCCTCTGCGTCATCGATCTTCAAGCCTAGTGCCGCCGACCGCAAACTAGTCACGACGCGCGGCAACTTCAGCCAGCGCCTCAAGCTGCTCCCAGCAGCAAATCGGCGTGCAACCGATGCCGGCTCGCAACGCCGCGTCAAAATCACTGAGGCGAGTCACACGCTGTATCGCTGCGGCCTGAGCGCTCAGCGTGACGTCGCGCAGGCGACGTCTCCGATAATCCACCTCCAACACAAGCTGCACGGCCGGCTACCGTGAGTATGCCGACGAAGTTCGAGCGCGAAGCTGATCGAATTCGCCAGACGGTACCCGGCATTGGCTCGACGTACCTTCAACAACGGAACCGATCCGACGCCGACACCCAATGCCTTCATATCTGCGCCCCTTACCGCCTCGATGACCAGCGCGCAGCCGATGCACCTACGCGCTGCTCGGAAAGCACATGCCAGCAGCGCTGTGCCCGTTCGAAGCGGTCGGTCCACAAGTTGGACTACCTCGCTGAAAGTTGCGCCGTCTGTCACGTGCGGGCACCGAAGAAAAAAGCTCATTCTAAAAGGGAATAACGAGCGACTTGCTCATAAAGACTCGGTTTCTATTTTTGTTATGCGATTTGATGTCTTTACGATGTCAGTCAGTGCGATTGCAGATGCCTCACGCTCGATTGCCAGGTAACCCTGGTTTTTCGTATACGTCGTCGGCATCGTGCAGTCACGCATCGTGAATCCCTGCGACACGATGTGAAGACCTTGACGCATTGGAATTGAATTTTCACTTACATAAAGAATTCCTAATTTTCAGGAGTATTGATGCAAAAGAGAAAACTTCTTGCAATCTGCGTTATCGGGTTGTCGGCGCATGGCGCATATGCACAGTCGGATGTGATCCTCTACGGCATCGCAGATACGGGTGTCCGGTTTGCAACCAACCAGCCGGTCAAGGGGGGCTCGGCCAATCAGGTCTTGCTCTCCGATGGTGCGGTCACCGGCAGCCGCTGGGGCCTCTCCGGCCGGGAAGATCTCGGTGGAGGCACATCGGCGGTCTTCGGCCTTGAAAACGGTTTCAGCGTGACGAACGGTCAATTCGGGCAGCAGGGCCAGCTGTTCGGGCGGTTCGCATGGCTGGGGCTGTCGAACACGACATGGGGTTCGTTGAAGCTTGGTCGTCAGTACAGCGTGGGCTTCGATTTTATCGCGCGCTTCGATCCCATTGGCGTGGGCAACATCGGGCCGGACGAATGGGAGGCCGGACTGATCGGTGTGCGGTACGATAACACCGCGCAGTACGCGAACGACTTCGGTCCGGTGTCCATCAAGCTGCAGCGGTCCTTCGGAAACCAGGCCGGTTCGGCCTCAATTGGTTCCACCACCGCTGGCAGCCTGCTCTACAATTACGGCTCGCTGCGTGCAGGCATGTTTGGCCAGCAGTCCGTCGATTCACACTCTCACGCGATGGACGCGGGCGGCGTGGCCGCGCGCTATTCATTCGACAAGGTCACGGTCGAAACATACTATCTCGAAACGCGACGCGAAGCTGGCTTCACACCCTCTGCTAGCGGCAGCGGCCAACCGCTTGCCAATACGAGCATGATCGGCAATTACAACACGGCCGCTGGCGCTGGTAAGCAGACCACGCCGCGCACTGACCACCTTCTTCAGGTAGGTGGCACGTGGTCCCCACGCTCGTACATGATCTTTACTCTGGCCGGTATGTACGACTGGACGACCAACGTCGCTCAGGGCCAGAGCGGACGCACGGGGTCGATCTACGGTATCGCCGACTACCTGCTCTCCAAAAGGACCGACGTCTATGTGGAAGCCGACTACAGCCACCTGTCCGGCGCAGCTGTTAAAGATCCGAACAGTCCGCTTGGCACCTTTGGCGGCAAGTCGAGCAGCGTGGGGGCAATGCTCGCCCTGCGTACTCGCTTCTGAAAAAAATAACCCCTGACGTCCAGCGAATAGGCGGCGCCGGGCTTCGCACAGGCGGCCACAGTACCGTTGGCTTGTAGCCGCCAACGAATCGGACCAGCGATCTGAGCGAAACGGCGAGGACGACAAATTAGAAGCGCACCATCTGCACGAGAGCGCACCGATGGTGCGCTTCAGGCCTATCACCAGATCGGCCACGCCGACCCGTGGCGGGTCCCGTCGTCCCGCTTGAGCGCGAGGTGCCCAAACGCTAGATGCAAGCCGCGCACGTGTGCCCACGCGCCAAGCCACAGGAAAGCAGTCGGGCAGAGAGGGAGCCCGCAAAGCACATACCCGTCTTCCGTCGACGTCATCCCGAACGCGCAAGAACTGAACGTGAGCGTCTATTTAAGATTCATGTTCGGATTTGGCAGCGGCGTGGTAACCGCGTTCAGCTTCACGGGGGAACCTTATGCCGCGCAGTTGCAACAGATCCGCCGACTAGGCGCCTGCCGCAACGACCACATCCGAAGCCAGATATTCGACGTGTTGGTCATTACGAGGAGCTCGCTTTCATGCGGGCGATCGAGCCACGAAGCCCTCGCTCGCTGCCTCGACGACGAAGCAGCAAATGCCGTCGCGACTACCGTAAGTCTGTGCGAAGGCCATAAATAGGTCGGCGCCAGCGGCATTGCTGACGCCGCGCAGCCGCCACCGACCCGCGTTGCAGTCGACAGGATCGCACCGAAATCACTGCCGGCGCACGGCTCCGACATCACAGTACAACCAGTTGCATCACCGCGTTGCATGGCGGGAATTGGCCGAGCCTTCGCTTCGCCACTGGCATGCGACGCAATGCGCGTGGTGGGCCCGTGGTGGTTGATTAGGGCGAACGCGACTCCGAAATCAGCGCGAGCCAACTCAGTTCCTCGGCCACGCGAATGGGTACGGTAAACGGCTGGCGGTCGGCGCCGTCGGCTTCCGGCACCTCGATATCGCCAAGCCCACGGCAAACGCGGGCTGGAGCGCAGCGCGCACCCAGTCGACCTCGCCTGCAGGATTGCGGTTGGCAAAGCTCGCCGCGAACTCGCGGGCCGTGGCAAAAAAATTCCGACCGTGTGGTGAAAATCCGCCTTGAGCTCATCAGACGGATACATGTCTTGCCTCCCATTCAGTTTTGTCTGTGCGCCGAGCGGTAGTGGCGTGCAACCATCACGCCACGTCCGTGGCCCCCACCCCGTGCGCGAGCCACGCACCCTGAGCCGACAACACATTCTGCGGCGAGTGACCTGAGAGCCGAGCGTAGAGATCCGGCGCGGTAGCCCCTTCTGTACTGATCAAAAGCACTCGCGAGTTCGCGTCAAGACCAATCGCGTCGCGCCATGCCGCCCGACCTGCGACGGATAGGAGGCCGGCGAGACTGGCCGCGCCAGATTCGCCGCCAAGCATCGGAATATCGCGCGCGGTGCCCTCGGCGAGCCGGCGCATGGCTGCGACCGCATCGCTGTCGCGGATGGTCAAGAACGCATCGACAGCCGGACGTAGAAAGCGCCACGCGAGCGGCGAAGCCTTGCCGCACGCGAGGCCGGCCATCACGGAGTCCACCGTACCCGATGCCTCGGCGGCCGTGCCACGGATAGCACTCTGATAGAGGCAGTCGGCTTGCTCCGGCTCGACCACGACAAACGTAGGCCTGCGTTCGGCGGACTGCTCCCAAAAGTAGCTGACGAGTCCCGCCGCCAGCCCACCGACGCCACCGGGGATAAACACATGCGTATAACCGCCGCGAAAAGCCACACCGCGGTCGCTTGTGGGTACGCTCACCTCAGCCGCGATCGTGGCATAGCCTTGCATCACGTCGCGCGGAATCGTCTCGTAGCCTTCGTACGACGTATCCGATACGACGTGCCAGCCGTACTCTCTCGCAAGGCGGTCGGCTTCCACCACGGACTCGTCGTAACTTCCTTGGATGCGGATTACCTCTGCGCCATGCTGCGCAATCGCAGCTCGCCGCTCCTCGCTCACGTTGCGATGGATGACGATTACACATCGGCAGCCCACACTTCTAGCTCCCGCCGCCAGCGCCCGCCCATGATTGCCGTCCGTTGCGCTCACAACGGTGAAGTGCCTGAGTTCGGCGGAGTGAATGCCGCGCAACAAGGCTGGAGCCGTAAATCCCGCGTCGGGATGCGTGCGCATGAGGAGACGAACCAGAGCGACCGGCGCTCCTAATGCCTTGAAGCTTTCAAGGCTGGAACGCTTTGATTCGTCTTTTACGACAACCCTCTTCACGCCGGTGTCCGATGCAAGGTCGGGCAGGTTCCAGGTAGGTGTGGCATGCGGGTTGATGAACTCCCACGTCTTAAGCCACGCCTCGCTTTCTTTTGCCGCCTCCATGTTCAGGATACTTCGTAGCGTTTCCGGGTAGGCGCAGCGCATCGCGCCAGGGTTTAGCATCAGCATGGATTTGGATCCTTGCGCATAATGGGTGATAGGGCCGTCAAGCCGGCAACCGCGTGCGAACGATCGAGGCGAAACACGCCGCGCCTAGGCCGAGAATACTGTCGTTAAAGTCATAGAGCGATAGCGCGTACCGCGTAGATCTCATCGAAGGGAAAGCGCTTAAACAAGCTGTCATCGAGACGAATCGCACGGTGCCGTCGAAATCTTTGCCACCGGTGTGCAGATGCACGGCGCCGAGCAACATCGCCATATGGCCGTCATGGCCGCAAGCGTGCATCCTGCACAGGCGCGCCGACGTGTAGGGACGATCAGCGGCCGCCTCGGTGATGTACAGCGCATCCATATCCGCCCGCAATCCGATCGCACCAGTACCTGAACCGCACGACAGGCTTGCCACGAGTCCGGTCCCGCCGATTTGCCTAACAGACAGGCCAAGCTCTTCTAGCCAGCGCGCGATGAAGGCACTGGTCTTGAACTCCTCGAATCCTGCTTCTGGATGTTGGTGAAGGTGGTGGCTATAGTGCACCATTTCGGCTTGCAGGACGGGGGCACCAAAGCTTCGCATGGCAACAACACGAGTGAGCACCTGGTCAGTATAGAAATGCGTTCCGCAGCGCAATATCGTTGTCGTCGACTAGGTCGGCGTTTTTTCTCCCATTCGTGCTCCAATCGTGGACTTTTACTCGCACAAATTGTCGTCAGTCAGATGTGATTTGGCGGATGGCCTTCGCGAACGCTTCGACCTCGGTCGAGGTGTTGTAGTAATGCGGCGACGCGCGCAACAGAGTAGGCAGCTCGCGTGCAAGAGAATCCAGCAACGTCACCGCCGGCCGAGACGTGGTCACGTTGATGCGTGCCTCGAAGAGACGCCGGTTGACCGCCAACGGATCCCGGTTGTCGATCGTGAAAGAGACGATCGCGGCCAGGTCTGTGCCGAGATCGTGCAGGCGCACGCCCGGAATTGCCGTCAGAGCGGCGCGCAATTCGGCGGAAAGCGCAAGGCACCGTGCGCGGATCGCGTCGAGGCCCACTGCCATGGCGTAGTCAACCGCAACCTTGAGGCCGAGCCGGGCAGCATAGTTGTTTTCCCAAGTTTCGAAACGGCGCGCGTCATCACGCAGGTCGTAACGCTGGGGCTCGATCCATGGTGCGGCAAAGTGGTCGATCACCGGCGGGTGAAGCTCGCCCAGTATCTGGCGACGTACATAGAGGAACCCCGTGCCGCGCGGTCCGCGCAAGAACTTGCGCCCCGTGGCGGAAAGCATGTCGCAACCGATTTCGATCACGTCCACGGGCATCTGCCCGACCGCCTGACATGCGTCCACTAGGTAACGGACGCCTCGAGAGCGGGCGATCCTGCCCACTTCCGCCACCGGATTGACGAGACCGCCGTTGGTAGGTACCCAAGTGATCGCAATCAGCTTGACGCGCTCGTCAATCATGGTCTCGAGCGCATCTGTATCCAGCACACCGTCTTCGTTGTTCGGCACGACTTCGACGACCGCTCCGGTGCGTCTCGCCATGTGCAGGAAAGCTACAAAATTGGCGGCATACTCGGCCTGCGCGGTAAGGATGCGATCCCCCTGCTCGAAGCGCAAGGAATAGAACGCCATTTGCCACGCAACGGTCGCGTTTTCCGTCAATGCAATTTCATCGCGACGCGCACCTATAAGCGCAGCCACGCTGTCATAGACCGCATCGAGCGCCGCGCTCGCTTCGAAACCAGCCTCATACCCACCGATCTCCGCTTCCCGCCGGAGGTGAGATGTCATGGCGTCCAGTACGGGCGCAGGCATCAGCCCGGCGCCCGCGTTGTTGAAGTGCAGGCAATGCATGACACCGGGCGTGTCGGCACGTAACCGGTCTACATCGATCGACATCCGAATCTCCAAATGAGACTTACATTCATGCGTTTACGTACGCTAGTTAATCTGCCGTAGGCGAGCGATGTGATACGTGCCCCTCAAGCGATTCGAGGTGAAGAATAAACGTTGCCGACAGTGTGTCAAGCGACGTGCCGGCGCAATCTTTATGGCCGTGCAAAACGACGCAAAAACAACTCATTTTTGGCTCAAATATTGATTATTTGTTGCCTTGTCAGAGCTCCCGCTTTGAGCAAAATTGCTAACTGTAGTCATCGATTCGATCGGGCGGCTTGACTATCGGATCGAGCGGTTCGCGCAGCTCTTCAGCGTGACGGCGTATTGCGCGCGCTCTTGCGTTTCACCCGTGTCTGTTCGGCAGTGCCGCTGATCATGCCCAGAATGAGGTCCACGATTCGCTGCCGTTCTTGGTCAGAGAAGGGAGAGAGCCCAAGCATTTCCATGAACCACAATCCTTCAGTCGCAACATGAACCAACCCCGCCGCATCGAAACCGATATCTGTCGACAATTGCTGAAACCGCTCCCGCCAGTACTGCCGAATTGGATCAGCCGACGCCTTGAGGGCCGGACCAGCTGCGAGCAGGCGGCTTGCCACTTCGTCGTTCCCCGCGCGATTGTTGACCGAGGCCAGCACGTAGGCGCGCAGGGCGCGGCCTGGGACGTCGGGCAACAGGGCCGCTTCCGCCTCGCGACCGGCTAGCAGATGTTCGACGATGGTCTCGTTCGCCGCCGTGAGCAGTTCTTCCTTGAACGGAAAGTGATAGAGCAGTCCGCCCTTGCTCACGCCCGCGCGTTCTGCCACAGCGTCGAGCGTCAGAGCCGGGACGCCGACTTCCTTAATGAGGTCGAGTGCCGCATTGATGATTTTCGCGCGCGCGCTGGGCCGGCCTCGCTTCTTCGCAGTCTTGCCGCTCATAGCGTTTTCAGGATCGTCCGGTGGTTTACATGAAAAATAGTTTACCGTACAGTCCAGACGGTACAGTAATTCGATGGCCGCTCAGGTTCAAAGTCGTCTTTCCGCCGTCGGCCAAACAGGTGACAAATATTTCGCTTTCCTTTCTAGATTCCCGACCATGACTCAGCTCGATGTCCGCGTAGGTACCCCACTCGCTGAAGTTGAAACTCCTGCACTGATACTGGACCTCGACCCCTTCGAGCGCAACGTTGCGAAAATGGCCAACTACGCAAAAAGCGTTGGTGTTGGCCTGCGACCGCATGCCAAGACGCATCGCTGCCCTATGATCGCCCGCAAGCAAATTGAGCACGGCGCCATCGGCCTGTGCTGCCAAAAGGTGGGCGAGGCCGAAGCTCTGGTGGCAGCAGGCGTCCGTGATGTGCTTGTGAGCAACGAAGTACTCGACATTCGCAAGTTGCGGCGCCTCGCGCAACTTGCGAAGATCGCAACGATCTCCTTGTGTTTTGACGCCCCCGAACAAGTGGAAGCCGCGTCACAAGCCGCACAGGAACTCGACGTCGTACTCGGAGCGCTCGTCGAAATTGATATGGGCATGTGGAGGTGCGGCGTCGCGGCGGGGGAGGCAGCGGCGGCGCTGGCGCAGCGCATAGCGGCGGCGCCCGGTCTTAGGTTCTTAGGGCTCCAAGCCTATGAGGGCAAAGCCCAGCATCTCGCTTCCTACGAAGAGCGCAAGCTGGCCATCGAGCACGCGGCAGCGTCTGTACGCCTGAGTATTAGCGCCATTGAACGCACCGGGCTGAAATGCCTGGTCGTGGGCGGGGGCGGTACAGGAACGTTCCGCCTCGAAGGCGAATCGCGTCTTTGGACCGAGCTGCAATGCGGCTCGTACATCTTCATGGATGGCGAGTACGCAGCCATTGTTGGCGTGGACGGGAAGCCCTATTCCGAATTCGAGCAGAGCCTCTTCGTCCTCACTACCGTCATGAGTGCAACCGCGCCCGGCCGGGCCGTTCTCGACGCCGGACTGAAATCGTACACCCTGGAGAAAGGCCTGCCGGGCGTGCTCGGGCGATCGGATATGCGGCTCGTGGCCGCCTCCGATGAGCACGGCACCCTTCTTCTGCCGCCCGGCACCACGCTGCCGCTCGGCACGCAACTAAAGCTCATCCCCTCGCACTGCGACCCTACTGTCAACCTTCATGACGTCATCGTGTGCGTGCGCGAAGGCATTGTCGAGGCACTCTGGCCCGTGGCCGCACGCGGCGCCAGCCTCTAACTCTCTTATCGATTCGTACAGGAGCTGTCATGTCCCCGTCCCCGCAGCACAACGACATTTCCCCGGAAGAATGGAAACTCCGTGTCGATCTCGCCGCCTGCTATCGCCTCGTCTCACTCTACGGCTGGAGCGATTTGTTGTTCACGCATATCTCGGCGCGCATTCCAGGCGACACTCATCATTTCCTGATCAATCCGTACGGGCTAATGTTCGATGAGATCACCGCCTCATCCCTGATCAAGGTCGACGAAGCCTGTAATAAGCTCTCCGATTCGCCCTATCCAGTTAATCCGGCAGGCTTTACGATACACAGTGCAATTCATGAAGGACGACCCGATGTACAGTGTGTCCTCCATACGCACACGCGCGCGGGCATCGCAGTTTCGACACAAAAAGATGGACTCCTTCCTATCTCGCAGCAAAGTACCTTCGTGCTCGATTCGATCGCGTATCACGATTACGAGGGCGTCGCGTTCCGCACCGATGAAAAACCCCGCCTGCAGGCCGATCTCGGCAATGCCACCTACTTTTGCCTGCGGAATCACGGTCTCCTGACAGTCGGCCCGAGCATCGCCGATGCATTCCTGGCGATGTACATCTTCGAAACGGCGTGTCAAATCCAGGTCGGCGCGCAGGCGATGGGTGAGCTTCAAAACATCGAACCCGAAGTGCTCGGGCGCGGGCGAGAAGGTGTCCGCGTGCAAACGGGGAGCAGCCCGGGTCAATTCATCTGGCCGGCGCTCATCCGCAAGCTCGACCGCATCGACCAGAGCTACGCGACCTGAGTCGCAGCCAGCATGCCTTCACCAATTTCCCCTCGTAATCCAACGCGCCGGTTCCGACGCGCGACGCTCACCCGCCAGGCCCGAAATGATCGAACGATTCCGCCCCGCCCCGCCCCACCCCCGCACGGCCGGTCCGTCACAGCAACACCTCCTACACATGCTGTGCGACGGCGAATGACAAATCGGCCGGCACGGGTGAACAAACCCATTGCGGCGATTGAGAAGATCGCCAGATGGCTCAGGCATATCGGCGGCGATCACACGTTCGTCCTGAACGCCACAATCTATCTCACCGACATGAGCCTGGTCGACGAGCGGAACGAAGCCTAGGCGAAGTCGTTCGACGGTAGGGAGCGCCTACACACGCGGCCATCGGCATTGCCGACCTCGGCCCGAGTACGCTGGTTGAGATTGTAGTCAGTGCCGCGGAACTCTAAATTAATCCGCAGGATTTTTTAAAGCGCACCGGAGCGCCGGTGTATCACCCCGTCGAACGCCCGCACTGGCAGATCGCCTGCGGGGTTTGCAAAACACTCACCCTAGGAGGAGTCACTATGGGCCAATCATCGTCCGGATCGCTCGAGCGGGCCACGCGCCATGTCGCGGTCTTCTCGCTTGTCCGCAGCATGTTCATTAGCATGGTTGCGCCGTCCATCATTTACCACTACGCCGCGCCTCATTTCGCGTCATCCAGCCTGTGCCCGCTCGGGTTATCAGGCTTACCGCCAATTCTCGCGCTGGCGCACAGTGTATTTCGCCAGAAGGCCGTGGACTTTCTCGGCCTGATCGCGGCTGAGAACGTCATCGTCGACATGCTCGCGCTCGTGCTCTCGCATACCGAGAAAGGAGCACTGGCTGGCCGTGCGCTCGAAAATCCCATTCTCGCGCTCATCTTCGCCCTATCGATTCTGATGGGCAAACCGCTCGTGCTCTCGATGTCGCGCCAACTCTCCACCGGCAACGACCCGCACAAGCGCGCCGCCTTCGACGCCGTCGCCATGCAGCCATATGCCATGCGCGTGTACCGATTCATGACCTGGGTCTGGATCATCGCGTTCCTCATCAAGTCCATCGGCAACTACACGATTTCCCAATACTTCTCGACCCGCGAGTTTCTCATCTTCAATCCCATCTGGAGCCTCGCAACGGACGTCGTGCTGCTGACGTGGACCATGCTCTATGGTCGGGCCAAGCTTGTCTCGCCGCCTGTGCGCGGCTCTGGCGACGTCAGCTCGCCTCAGTTAAAAGGGACGACTGGCTGAAGCATTTTGCCCTCCGGCCGGCGAAGCCCGCTGGCTGGTTCGCGGCGCCGTGTTCGAACACTCGCCCCGCCTTTCGGCTCGGGCGTCCCTATGTGCTTCTCCCCAGCACAAGCCTGCCAGGGCATCCGTTCGCGGATAGCTTTGACCGGGGCACCGCGGCACCAAACACCTCCCCCCTCCCATCGCGCATCCGGCTGCGAAACGTTTTTATGATAGTATTGTCATACAATCATGCAATATTGAGTTGAATGGTAAAGCGATGTCGAAGCTCGATGCGAAAGCAGTCGTGAACATACGCAGTTGTCTCGCCGAACACTTGCCGCACTTGAGGCGCTATGCGCGTGCGCTCATCAGAAACTCTGATCTGGCCGACGATCTGGTCCAAGACGCATTGGAGCGCGCGTTGAGGAACGATGGGCAGTTCCGGCCGGGCTCGGACCTGCGCGCTTGGCTCTTTGCAATCATGCACAACCTACACGTCAACCAGACCCTTCGCTCGAGGGCTCGTGGCCCGCACGTGGCGATCGACGACGAAACGATCTCCGACGCAGCATTCGCGGTGGGCGCTAACCAGACCGCCGGAATGGAAATACGTGATCTGGACTTAGCCTTGCAACGACTGCCCGCTGAACAACGCGAAGTCGTGTTGCTGGTCGGTCTGGAAGAACTCAGCTACGCCGAAACCGCGTCGGCGCTGGGAATTCCCATCGGCACGGTCATGTCTCGCCTCGCACGAGGTCGCGAGCGTTTGCGTGCGGTACTAGTACCCAATGACATGCCCGGCACCGCGAAGCTCGCACGCGTCGGTTAGGAAGACGGATGGTTGCGCGCCCCGCGGGGAACTGCCTAACTAAATATCCGGCCAGTAATTGGCATCTTCAGGATGTCGTTTCACGCAGCGCGCCGCTCAATCCGTCGTTTCCGGCGAGCATGCTCGGATCAGTCCGGAAAGAGCAACGCCCTATGACCAGCTCTCCGAGTTTGCCTCGGCCAAAGAATCAGCACGTAGTGTGCATGCCGTTGCACGTGACCCGAATCAGCGTGGTCACCGCATGCATGCCTCCCCCTTCCCACCTCTTCGCGCGGCCTGCTGCTCCAGCGTGGTGCGAACCATACTGGCAAAGTAACCACGGTGCGGCTGTGCGTTGCGACGTCCCGAGAAGTGCCGAGCGTGCCGGCAGAGGCACGCTCTCGCTGAAAGGCCTTCGGCCCGTTTAGCGGTCAGCCGAAATTATTCGGGAATATTTTGGACAATGTGATGTTTATCTCGATATGTACCGCGCCAAACCCAGTCCAGTCTGAGGGAGCTGACTGTCGCGACCGCTACGAAAGACGCTTGATGCATTGCCGACTGTTTTCGCTAACCGCAATCTCAGTTTATTTAGTAATACAACATGACAGTCCATCTCGCCCAGCTTGCGACTTCTGCCGTTGCTGCCCCCGCGCTCGCCTTCGCGCGAAGCGGCGGCGGGCTGGCGCGCGCTCAGGTTCACGCCGACCTCACTCCTATCGAACAGGGTGGCTACGGTATCTCGCTGGGAACGAGCCGCGGCACCTCGAGATCGCCCCGGGGAGCTGAAGCGAAGACCGCCGCTGTGCACGTCTATGACGTCACAGCGGTGCTCGCATGGCGATCTAGCAGAGAGTGGCAAGAACGGTGCTCCACTAATCGCACCAGCCTATTCACCCTCCAATAATCGCATTAACCCGGCGAGCTTCTGCAACCCATATTTCGGCTGAAACGATGCTTCTGCGGCGCGATCGTTAGGCATCCGCCTCGCGTTGCGCAGACTCGAATGAACGTTACCAAGGAGTGAAATTATGAAATTGCTGCCTCTCGTGACCGCTGCAATGTCCCTGTCCGCCACGCTGTTAGCTTCCAGCACCGCCTTTGCGCAGAGCCTGAATGCCGAACCGGTGCACAATGTCGTGCTGGTTCACGGTGCTTGGGTAGATGGTTCCGGCTGGAAGCCCGTCTACGACATACTGACGAAAGACGGCTATCACGTGAGTATCGTGCAAGAACCGCTGACCTCGCTCGCAGACGACGTCACGGCGACGAAGCGCGTGCTCGGCCTGCAGGACGGCGCGACCATTCTCGTGGGCCATAGCTACGGGGGTTCCGTCATTACCGAAGCCGGTGAGGATTCTCATGTGGTCGGCCTAGTCTATGTTGCCGCACACGCACCGGCGGTGGGCGAAGACGAAAGTGATCTCGGAAAGCGCATGCCAAGCGTCACGGCGAAACAGGATGGTGCCGTGCAGACGACGAGCGACGGCTACACGTATCTGAATCCGGCAGATTTCCCGCAGGACTTCGCCGCCGACCTGCCCCAGCAGCAGGCGCGATTCGAAGCGCGCAGCCAAATACTGACGGCCGCCCAAGTCTTTACGGCGCCCCTGACTGCCGCCGCATGGACGATCAAGCCGAGCTGGGCGATCGTTGCCGGTGCAGACAAGGTCATCAATCCGGATCTCGAACGCTGGTATTACACGCGTGCGCACAGTCATACGACGGTACTGGAGGGAGCGAGCCACTCGGTGTACGAGTCGCGCCCAGAGGAAGTAGCCGCAGTGATTGAAGACGCGGCAGAGCACGCCGTGCAGTAACGCTGCAGCAATGGCGTACCCGTTGCACGCGCGCCCGCTATCAACGGTCGAAGCAAGAAGGGTAATGACTACCATGACGAGTGCGGACAAACAGACGCTGTGCAATGGGCCGCCCGCCATACGGATCGCTCAAGTTGTTTCGAGCACGTAGTAGCGATAGCCACGGGTCTCGTGCGTGAAACAGAAACCGGCTGCTTCGTACATGTGGCGTGCGCCATTGTTTGAGCGCACGCCGAGCGACAGTTGATCAAGCCCTTGCTCTCTTGCATCGAACATATAGCGGTTCAACAGTTCGCGACCGAGCCCGGCGCGGCGCAGCGACGGAACGACATATATTGAAGCGAGCAAAGCCGACTCGCCATGGATTTCCCAGTAGCAGTATCCTATCGGCTCCCCTTCTTCGTTAATTGCGACGAACGAGCGAGGAAAATCGGTCACCCATTGGCGCAGGTGATGTAGCATGCCTTCGCGCCAACGTGCCTCCTGCTCCGGCTCAATCTCCCGTATGTACGACAACTCGCCTTCATAGATGAACGGCAGGTCGGAGAGAATTGCTCGACGAATTGTGTGCAACCCTATTCCCTTCGTGATCTTGGTGAAGGCGACATTACACTCCAACAAAAAACGGGGTTCAACTGAAGATTTACGCCTGGCAAGATCTACGAAGCATAAGACGGATCGATCCGATCGAGCTTGCGTAATAAAGCGGACCACATTAGTTCGGCCACGGTTTGCGCCCCGCCGTCTCGAATGGTCCCCGACCTTACATTGGCATTGCGGTTGACCACCTCCGGATCGACCATGCGCAGGGCACCCCCACCGGCTTGAGCCGCGATCTGGATCTGGCATGACGTTTCGAAGAAGTACATAGCTCGGAACGCCTCTGCGATCGAAGAGCCCACGGTCAGCAATCCATGATTGCGTAACACGAGGAACCTGTTATTGCCGAGACTCGCCTGAAGGCGGGGAATTTCATCGGCGCGCGTTGCAATTCCCTCATAGTCATGGTAACCAAGCGATCCGACCACGATCGTCGACTGCTGCGAGAGCGGAAGCAGGCCCGCTTCCTGGATACTCACCGCGCTGCCTGCCCGGGTATGCGTGTGCATCACACACAGCGCGTCTTCACGAATCGAATGGATGGCGCTATGGATCGTGAAGCCAGCGGCATTGACAGGAAACGGACTTTCATCGCACTTGTTGCCGTCCAGATCGATCTTCACAAGCGACGACGCCGTAATTTCCTCGAAAAGCAGGCCGTACGGATTGATGAGGAAGCGGTGATCGGCGTCCGGCAGGCGAGCGGTCATATGGGTATATATGAGATCGCTCCAGCCGTGTAGCGCCACTAGTCGGTAACAAGCCGCAAGATCGCACCGCAGCTGCCATTCTTTGTCGCTCACCTTGCCCTTGAGGCTTCCGATTTCCATTGGCTTCTCCATAAGTTCACTAAAGAGCGCCCTAAACCAGGCGCCACCCTCAGTAACCGAGTGCTCGGTCCACAGCATTCGGTTGCGCGAGACCGCGCCGCGCCCTCACGAGCGCGTCTACACATTGCTCCGCGACCAATTGGCGCGCAGGAGAAGATGCGATATGCGGGGTCGCCAGCACCTTTTGGTGCTGCCAAACCCAGTTGTCGCGTGGAGGTGGCTCGTTCGCAAAGACGTCCAGCACCGCACCGCCAAGATGCCCTGAGTCCAATAGTTCACGCAGGTCCGCTTCGACCAGATGCCCCCCTCGGCCCACATTCACCACGATCGCCCCTTGCGGAAGGACAGCCAACCTCGCGCGGTTCAGCAAGCCGTGGGTCTCCTGCGTGAGCGGCAAGGCGCATACGAGGATATCGGTGCACGCGAGGAAACCGAGCAACGCACCCGCGCCGCTCACCACTTCGATATTGCTAGCCGGCCGGGACGACCGACTCCATCCCGTAACGGGATAACCTAGCGGCAAGAAAGCGTTCGCGATCGCCTGCCCCACACGACCTACTCCGAGGATACCTACACGGCATCGCGATGCGCCCCGGACCGGCAGGCGCCGCCATCGAGACTCAGCCTGCTGCCGCACGTACTCGCCGATGTCCCGCGTGAAATGCAGCACGCCAGCAACCACGTACTGCGCGATTTCAACTGCTTGGGCAGGATCGACCACGCGGGTCACTACGACATGCTCTGGTAGGTCCGGCACGTGCAACAGTCCATCCACGCCCGCCCCGATGCCGGAGAGAACACGGAGATTGGGATAGGCGGGCAGAATGCCCGGCTTGAGCCGCCACGCCAGAATCGCCTCTACCCTAGTCGCCTCCGGATGGTCCCCGGATGTCCAGACGGGAATGTCACCCGCCATCTTTCGTACCGCATCGGCATAGTCATCCGCCGGAGCGGGCTCAGTCAGTACCAGAATCCCCATGGTCCCTCCGCGTCGCCTCTACGAACTCGTCCGGCCGTCATCCGGACCTGCTGTGAATTCAGAAAAGATACCGTCATATGGTCAAAACAAGCACTCTGATTCGCATAGCTAATCGATAAATTCTTGCAAACCGAATGCGCTATCTTCTCTCAAGTTCGTCGGTATCAGAGACGTCCGTTCATTCATTAACCCCGGAGCATTAATGATCAAGCGACTTCATGGCAAGCCTTTGCTGCATCTTGCCGTTCACCACGACAATACCGTCTATCTATGCGGCGCCACGGCCGACGACCGCAGTGTCGGCCTCGGCGAGCAGACAACTCAAGCTTTAAACAAGCTGGCAAAGTGGCTCGAGATTTCCGGCAGCCATCGTTCGCTGCTGCTCAATACGATGATCTACATCACCGACATGAGTCGCAAGGACGAACTCAACGCAGCATGGGAGGCGTGGTTCGACGGCAAGGACCAACCCACTCGTGCATGCATCGGCGTCGCCGATCTCGGGCCAAACATCCTCGTCGAAATTGTCGGCATCGCCGCCAAGGCGTCCTGATCGCCCTTCTTGCTCTTGCCGCGCGGCACTCATGTCGCGCGCTTCCTGTCCCTGGTAGAGCGGCCTTCAGGCCTCAGAGGTCATGCAGCTCGCTCCTTTCCACTCAACGAAAGCGATCGAGATGATAAGGAGCGACGTCGATCGCACTCTTGATTTCGAGCACCCCATCGGCCACAAGGCGCGCTGTGGCTGGTCCCGCCGTCATGCCGAAGTGAGAGCTGCCGAACGCGAGATGCACACAGGGAATACGCGGAAGACGCCCGACCACGGGCAAGCTGTCGGGTAACGAGGGACGCATACCCATCCACAGCTTCGGCTCGCCGTGTATAAGACTGGGGAACAAACGCTTGGCCTTAGGCACGAACTGCTGCGCACGGCGCTCATCCGGCGGACTTTCGCGATTCGTGAACTCTACCGTTCCGGCCACCCGCAGGCCCGATTCCATCGGCGTCATGCCGAAACCGCGTGAACGCAGGGTCAGCGTATATTGCAGGTCGATGTTTGGATTGGGCAACATCGCGTGATAGCCGCGTTCGGCTTCCAGCGGGACCCGCACCCCGAAACCTTTGATGAGGTCCTTTGACCACACGCCGGCCGCCACGACCACGTCGTCCACGACATAGTTGGAGGTATTCGTAAGTACGAGCATGCCGCGCTCGCGCGGTACCAGCTTGAGTACGCGCTCCGAAACCATCTGCCCACCTTCCGCCACGAACGCTTCGCCGATCGAGCCGACCAGGCGGCGGGGATTCGTCGTATATCCGTTGCCCGGCACAATAATGCCCCGCGTAATGTCCGGCGCAATCCCCGGAAACATGCGGCGGATATCGTCTTGCCCAAGCTGCACTACCTCCAAACCGTGGCGTTCGCGAATCCTGCGCTCGGCGTCGGCATTGCGCGCCGGCATATCATCTGTTGCCGCGAGATGCACTTGCCCGTTGCGGCGTATCAGCTCGGCGTAACGCTCGGCTCCCACCAGTTCGCGCCAAAGTTCATGCGAATTGCGATTCAGCGCACGCATGGCGTCAGAAATCTGCAGTACACGGTCAATCCTGCCCGCCCGAATCCAGCGCGCGAGCCAAGGCATTACCTTCAGCAAATAGCGTTGTCGCACGATTAGCGGCCCCATCGGGTCCATCAGCCACCCGGGCACACGCGCGACCATTCCCGGCATGGCGATGGGCGCCGCATTATTCGCGCTGATCATCCCCGCGTTGCCGTAAGAGCAACCACCTGCCGGGGCGAACGGATCAATGACCGTCACGTCGCGCCCAGCACGGCGCAGAAAAAGGGCGGTCGACATTCCCACGACGCCCGCGCCAACAACCACTACCTTGCCACCGCTCATATCTGATTCCTTGTTGAACTGTCAATTACCTTCTTCTTGTCACACCACTGACCTCAATGCGAAGCTACTCGCGAGGAAGCACGTGACGAAGAGCGTCTTAACAACGTTTCGCACACCAGCACGAATGCGGTGACGATAATCAGCACGGTGCTGACCGCGGAGATCGTCGGTTCTATTTCGAGCTCAAGGCTGCTCCAGATCTTGACTGGCAACGTCTTGCTTTGCGCGTTTGTGAGAAACATGGCCACCACGAGTTCGTCGAACGACGCAAGGAACGCGAACAATGCGGCTGACACCATGCCAGGTAGCGCCAGCGGCGCGACCAGCGTGCGCAACATGCGGGCGCGCGAGGCCCCAAGGCTCAATGCCGCCCGCTCGAGATTGGGATCGATCGACTGTAGGACCGAGGAGAGAATCAGCACGACGAGCGGCAGCGCGAGCACGGCATGACACATCCCTACCCAAAGCACATTGCCGACGAGCCCCAGCTTCGCGGTCAAAAAATACATTGCGACCGAGGTAATGATGGTTGGAACGATCATCGGCATGAGCGTGAATGTGAGGATCAGACGTTTGAACGGGAAAGTGCCGCGTACAAGCGCATACGCGGCAAGAAAGCCCGTGAACGTCGCCAACACGCAGGCCACGAGGGCAATCCTTACGCTCGAAACGAAGGCTTCGCGCCAGTCGAGATCCCCGAACAGGACATGGAACCAGTGGAGCGAGTAGTGCCGCGGCGGGAACACAACGAACGTGTCACCCCCGAATGAGATGGTAACGACGATCAAAATCGGCATTACGAGAATGGCACAACCGATCGCGGTGACAAACGAAACGCCGTATTTCATACGCTGGCTCCAAGAAGACGCTGAATATCGGTGACTTTGGCGTAGATGGCGTATAGCACCAGCGTGGCCGCCAACAGCACGAGGGAGATCACCGAAGCCGACCGCCAGTCGAGCAAAATCTCCACCGATCGCTGAATCAGCATACCGAGCATGACATCACGCGGGCCGCCCATCAACGCGGGTGTGATAAAGAAACCAATCGACAAAATGATCACCATGAGCGCGCTGGACACCACGCCGCTCATCGTGAGGGGCAGGTAGATCCTTAAAAAGGTATAGGTCGGACTTGCACCTAGCGCTTCGGCCGCGCGAAGCAGATTCGTATCGATGCGCCTCATAACCGCGTACAGCGTGAGCACCACGAACGGCAACATGACGTACACCATGCCCACGATCACCGCGCCATTGTTGTAAAGAAGCTGTTCGGGTTGTTTTGCTAAGCCGAGGCTGACGAGCATGCGGTTCACCACCCCGTCGTTGCCAAGAAGCACCATCCAGGCGTACGTACGTACGATGGTGCTCGTGAAGTAAGGAATTACGACGCAAAAAATCACGACCTTCAACCGCATGCCGCTACGATTCGCGAGGTAGTAGGCGATCGGATAGCCCATGACGAGCGACACCATTGTGACGATCAGCGAGTTCCAGATCGTATATGAAAGCGCCACCTGTACCGCCCGCGATTTCATCACGTCCGTGACAACGCTTGTCAGGGTGCCGGGAGCAACGTCGATCGCCAGCGTCTTCACGAAGAACCAGACAAGCGGTGCGGCAAATATCGCCAGTAGCACGATTAGCGACGGGAGTATCAACAGGCCATTGGCATCCATCAATCGCGTTCGCATGTCAGGCTCCTAGAACAGCGGAATCTGTCGCGGACCACGATACCCGGATGTTGTCGCCACGGCACAGCCGGTCGTTCGCACCGTTCTGCGCGTCCACCGTCAACGACAGTCTTCCCGGCGTAACCACGGTGTAGCGTACGGTATTGCCAAGAAAGGCGACTCGTTCGATACGTCCGACCATCGTGTTGAGATCAAGACCCGGGGTGGCATCACACGGAGACAACGCGATCTTCTCGGGGCGCACGAAAAGTTCGCACGCCTCTCCGACCCCGGGCCCGCGGTTGAAGAGCGCACGGAACTCCGCGCCCTCCTCTGACAACCAAACAACGCTTTCGCCGTCTTCGATCCGCAGCACCTTGCCGCGCAGCAGATTCGCCTCGCCCAAGAACCGCGCCGTGAAGCTGTTCGCCGGATTCTGGTAGACGTCGATCGGATTGCCCAACTGCTGTAGCCGACCGTTGCTCAGGATCGCGATCCGGTCGGACATATTGAGCGCTTCCTCCTGGTCATGTGTCACGTACACCACGGTCATCTCAAGGCGCTGTTGGATTTCCTTAATCTCAGTTTGCATTGCGTAACGAAGGTTACGGTCGAGCGCACCAAGAGGCTCGTCCATTAGAACCACCTTCGGATGAAAGACAATGGCGCGCGCGATCGCCACGCGCTGGAGCTGGCCACCCGATAGTTGACGCGAATATCGCTCGGCATAGCGAGTCAACTGCACCATGTCTAGCGCCCACTTTACTCGGTCGGCAATCATCGACCGCGCCACACCGCGGGCGCGCAGCGGAAATGCCACGTTCTCGAAGACCGTCATGTGAGGAAAGATCGCGTAGTTCTGGAACACCATACCGAATCCACGCTTTTGCGGCGGCAGCTTCGCCACGTCTTTGCCGTCGACGAGCAGTTGCCCTTCGTCCACGCCGGCAAAACCCGCGATCATCATGAGCGTGGTCGTCTTGCCGGAACCGGATGGACCGAGCATCGAAAAGAACTCACCTGCAGCAATCTTCGCGTTGAAGCGGTCTACGGCGACGTCAGGCCCGTAGTGCTTCGTCAAGCCCACGAGTTCAAGCGCGCCTGCCCCGCCGCTTTCTGTCTGATTCAACCTGACCTCCGGAATTCCCTTCATGACGGCACCCACAATCATTTGACATTAAACAGCGCTGACTTCACACAGAATCACGAGCCATGCTCAGGTGATGACCCAGTCCGACCAGTACTGGGTAACCTTCGCCATGTTATCGGCCCACCACTCGATGTTATGAACGTGCCCCCTCGATGCCGTCCAAGGTTGTCCGGTCTTCGGGTCGATCAGGCTCGCGGGCATCTGCGTCCACGCACGGCGATTGGCCGGTACGGCTTTGTACTTGTTTAGCCAACGCGCCTGCACGACGGGGCTCAGGCTATAGTCGATGAATTTGTTTGCGGCTTCGACGTTCGTCGATGACTTCGCGATGCCATACGCCTGGACCAGCACCTCGTTGTCGTTCCACTGCATCGCGATGGGCGCTCCAGCGTCGATCGCGACCTGAGCCCGGGTGCTCCATAGCACGCCCAGCGCCGCATCGCCGCTCGCGATCATCTGCGTGGAAAGCGCTCCGCTGTCCCAGAACTTCTTGATAGTGGGGCGGATTCGCGACATCGACTGAAACGCACGCGGAATATCGATCGGGTAAATCTTATCCTTCGGCACACCGTCTGCAAGAAGTGCCATGTCGAGACTGAGTGTGCCAGCCTCAATGCCGGGTAACGTGCGCGTGCCGGGAAAGCGTTTGACGTTCCAGAAATCCTTAACGGATTGCGGCTCGGTCCCGGGTTTGTAGATTGACGTGTTGTAGCACATCACGTTCGCGTACAAATAGTTTGCGACCTGATAGCTCAGGCGCAGCGACGGATCGATGTCATTGACGTCCGTGTACTTGAACCGGCTGTAATCGATAGGCTGAAGCACGCCCATTCGGTTGAGAATCAGCAATGCATCATTGCCGATATCGATCACATCGAGACCGCCTTGCCCGGCCCGAAACATGGCCATCATCTTGCCGGCCGTAGCCGGCACAGTGACAATCTCAATTCCGGTTTCCTGCCGGAATGGCTCATAGACCGTGGCACGCTTCACTTCGTCGTAAGCGCCGCCCGAAGTGCGCACCATCAGTTGCTTGGACGCTGCCTTGGCAGTCTTGACGAAGAACGGTGCAACGCTGAGGGCCGAAGCAGCAGCGATAAATTCGCGGCGGCTGGTGCTGATGCATTCTTCTTTCATGACTCTTCCTCTTGTTTTGGTTGTCCGCGCAGCGTGGGGACGGGGCTCGAGGACGGTTTTTAACGAATACAGCCGGATCCATCGTAAGGTGATTATGCTGGTGGCCAAAAAAGCAGAACGAATCAATTTCGCGCGTTTTTCTCGATTCGAACCGCTATCGCGACAGCTTTTTTCATCGGGCGCGACCAGGAAAGCGACTGCTTACTCCCCCTCCTTCCCTACCGGAATACCAAGAGAAACCTTGACTTGCTGCATGCAGATGGAGGTCCGGATATCTCGCACGTGTCCGCCTTCGTAGAAAAGTGAACGACTCAACGCCATGTATTCCTCCATGTCCTTTACCGACATGATGAGTACAAAATCAACATCGCCCGTTACGTAGTAGCACTGTTGAACCTGAGGGCACCGCTCAAATCTCTGTTTCATAGCCGCGATGCGCTCACTGCCGACGTCCTCCGCCGCCACGTCTACCACGACGGTAATCCGCTTCCCGATATGCTCGGGACGCACAACACTAATGTCCTTCCATATGACCCCTTCTTGGCGCAAGCGCTGCAGTCGGCGAGCAACCGAAGGAGCCGAAAGATGAATCGCGTCAGCAATCTCCCGATGTGTGGCGAGGTTGTTGTCCTGCACAATCTCGAGGATTCGCCGGTCGAAGACATCCAGTCGTGTGGACATGAGGTGACCTCCCTAGGGGCGCAAGGCTGGCGCGCTCGCTGTCAATGCGGGTCACGCGATTGATGCGAAGTCACACTCGCGTAACGGGTGTGCCTCGACCAGCGAGGCCGTGCGTTTGCGCACACTCGCCCGCCGCGCAGACGAGAGGGCTGCATGCAACTCGTCGTTTCCGAACTCTGCCAGAGGTGGCTGCCCCCTTGCGCGCGAGGCGATTTCAGCCGTCGGCATGTCCGAGAGGCGGCAGAGCAGCGGTACATCGATACTGGCATCATCGTCGATGATGTCCCGTACGTTTTGCGTGAAGCGGGAGATGGCACTGGACGCAAGCGCTGCGTCGGGTTCATCGTTTCATTCACAGGGTTTTCCACACTGCACTCCAGATTTGCCGCGCGTGATGTGCCGCGCTGTCGAAGATGCTCGAAGCCTCAGACAATCAGCACTAGCTTCAGATCATTCACGTTGGTACCAGTCGCCCCTGTTTCGATGGTGTGATGAATCGCTTCGAGCGCTGGCGTAACGTCGTGGCGCGCGAGAGCGCTATAGAGATCGACGCCACGCGCATTCGCAAGGTTGACCGTCGAGCCATCCGCGAGCGCGCCAGCGTAGGCGGTGGGGCCGTCGCTCCCGTCGGTGTCCATGCCGATAACCACGATGCCGACTTCCCCCGCCAGCTCAAGCGCGGCACTCGTTGCGAACTCCTGGTTCGGGCCTCCTACTCCTTTGGCACCATGGGTCGTGACCGTGGTCTCCCCGCCGCCGACCAGTAGGCAAGGCGGCTTCACCGGCTGCCCGTCGAGCCTGATCTGGCGTCCGATCGCAGCGAGATTGCGTCCCAGCGCGCTGCTTTCACCTTCGAAAAAAGTCGAGAGCAGCACCGCCCGTAAGCCGCGGCGCTGCGCCGCCTGCACAGCGCCTGCGCACGCCGCGTCGGTTCGTACAAGCAGCACGTTGTTGATCTCCAAGTGCTGGAGTGCCGTCTCGCGTACGGTCTCGTAGTGAGGTGCGCCAACACGCAGAAACGCGGTCACGGTATGTGGCAGCCGGTCCCATAACCGATACTTGTCCAACACACGCCGTGCATCCTCAAAAGAGGACCGGTCCGGCACCGTCGGGTCGGTAATGTAATCGAGCGCGTCGCCAATGACGTCGGAGACGGTGAGGTTCACGATCCGTGTGCCCGCAGGCAACTTTTCGACAAGACGTCCGCCTTTCACCCTGCTGAGATGCTTGCGAACATCGTTGATTTCCACGATGTTCGCTCCGCACGTGAGGAGGATCTCGGTCGTGCGCGCCTTTTCTTCGAGCGTGACGCCCTCGACCGGCGCGACAAACAGCGACGACGAACCTCCGGTAAAGCAACTCAGCACGATGTCGCCCGCGCGCACCTCTTCGAGAAGCGCGCGCGTACGCTGCGCCGCTTCAAGCGATGACGCATCCGGCACCGGATGACTTGCCAGCATCATCTCGATGTGCCGCAATGCGCCATGCTGCCCTCGTTTGCAAATCACGAAGCCCTTGAAAATCCGATCTCCGAGTATCTGCTCTATGGTTTGAGCGATAGGGAAGGTTGCCTTTCCTGCACCGATGACGAAGATACGTGTCTCTTCGCACAGTTCATACTCCCTGTCGCCAATCTTCAGCGCTGTGCTGGAGATCGACATTGCCTGTCGCAAGGCAAGCCCCGGATCGGCCGCTGCGATGGCCTCCTCGGCTATGTCGAGCGCGAGACGGCGTGCGTCAGCGTTGCCGTCTGCCAGTAGCGCTTCTCTATTTCTGATATAGGTATAGGTCATTGCCCTTGCACCCGCTCGCGTTCCCCAGAGATGGTCATCGCGCGCTGCCAGCGCGCGTTCCAGTTACGCGCGATTAGCGCGGACGACGGAAATGATGGCCCGCATATGTCGCTACCGAACCCAGTTCACCTTCGATCTGCAGAAGGCGATTGTGTTTGGACGTCCGTTCGCTGCGAATCGGCATGCCCGTCTTTATCTGTCCGCCGTTCAGCGCCACCACAAGGTCCGAAATGAGCGGATCTTCCGTCTCGCCCGATCGCTCAGACACCTGCACCCCATAGCCATGGCGGTACGCGTATTCCGCAGAATCAAATGCCTGACTGAGCGAGCCGATTTGATTGACCTTGAAGAGCATCGCATTGGCGGCGCCGCGGGCGACGCCCACGCGCAAGCGCTCGACGTTAGTCACGAACAGATCATCGCCGACAATTTGCGTTTGAGGGAGCGCCTTTGTGACCGCCACGAATCCGTCGAAGTCCTCTTCGTCAAGCGGATCTTCGACCGATCCGAGCGGATACTTCGAAGCGACTTCCTTGTAGAGCTCGATCAGTGCATCTCGCTCGTACGACACACCGTCTAGCATGTAGAGGCCGGTAGCCTTGTCATGCCAATGGCTCGACGCACAGTCGAGTCCGTACACCACGTCCTCACCAAAACCCGCCTTGTAGCCGGCTTTTTCCACCGCCTTTTGGAGAAATTCAAAGGGCTCCCAGATGCCCTTCATAGGCGTTGCAAAACCACCCTCGTCGCCGGTATTGGTCGCTAAAATCCCATATCGCGCAATCACAAGCTCACGCAAGTGCTCGTTGATTTCCGTAGTCATCTGCATCGCGTGGTCGTAGTTTTCGGCGCCCACCGGCATGATGATGAATTCCTGAATCTCCAGCTCGTTCGCTGTGAGCTTGCCCCCGTTCAAGAAGTTCATGAGCGGTACAGGTAGCACGTGTGCGAACGGATTCAGGTAGCGATAAAGCGGCACGCCCGCGCTCGCTGCACCGGCTCGGGCAACCGCGAGCGAAGCGCCCAGAATAGCGTTAGCACCCAAATTTCTTTTGTTAGGTGTCCCATCCAAATCGATCAGCGCGAAGTCGATCGCGCGCTGTTCGGTGACATCGCGGCCTACCAGCACGTCGCGAATCGGCCCCTCAATGTTCTGCACCGCCTTCCGCACACCCAGTCCACGATAACGATTCGGATCCCCATCAGTCAACACGTATGCCTCATGCGTGCCGGTCGAACGTCCCTGCGGAACGTCGGCGCGGCCAAGCAACTGATTGTCTACATAAACGTCAGCCTGAACTGTGGGCCAACCGCGGCAATCTAGGATTTCTCGCGCTTTTAAATCAGTGATCTTCCCGGACATCTATCGGCTCCTATGCCATGAGTGAACGATGCATTTTTGATCATTGTCGACAATTATTCAAGAGAAAAAAATAATTGATGATTGTCGACAACTATTTTATGCGGAAAGAAATCCGTGAAGGTGCCTGTTAACTAAGTAAAGTCCGCCGCGACTCAGGCGACCGACCGCCTCCTCGGCTTAAGGTTCCGTAACCGACCACGGGCGGTGGCTGGCTCGTCCGGTTCGGCCTGGGCGTTCGCCTCGAGCGAAAGCAGATGGGAAGTGAGCTTCTCGCCCTCGCTCATGTTGTGGGCTTCTGACAACGCGCCGGCTCGGTTTACGTCGCCCGCGAGGATCGCCTCGACAATCGGTCGGTGCTGCGCCACGATGTCTTCATTATCGTGAATGAGCGCATCGCTTGAGCGAATGTAAAGACGAATCTGCCGCTCGACCAACTCGTACTGAGACAACAGCCTGCCGTGCCGCGCGGCCACGATGATCGCCTTGTGCAGCGAGAAGTCAGCGACGGCAATCTGTTTCTGGCTACGGCCCTGACACGCTTCCACGAGCTGATCAAAGCTCTTGCGGATCACCTCGGCCTGCTCCACACTCAGGCTCGAAGCCACCAACTGCGCCGCGAGCCGCTCGATGCTCGAACGAAGCGTATAGAGCTCCCAGGCATCCCGGGAACTTAACGACACGACAGTCCAGCCAGTGTATGGGATGAGCGAAACGAGTCCTTCCTTTGCAAGCTGGTTCAGAGCCGCTCGCACGGTAGCGCGCGAAAGCCCCATCTCATCGGAAATCTGAATCTCAGTCACGCGTGAACCGGGCAGGATCGATCCAGACATGATCGACTCGCGGAGCACGTCCGCTGCCTGCGCCTCTGCAGTCTTTTTTGCAACCTTCGGGATTCTCAGAACTGACATGACGACTCCACTACGACATCTGAGCGGCACCTGAGCGGCACCTGAACGCCGCCAAGCTCCGCGAACGTCGTCATTGTATCGCAAGAGAAAATTGTCGCCAATCATCAAAGTCTCTGCGGTAAAATTCAACTGCCCGCGCCACGGAGGGATCAACAGCGGTTGCGCTTTCAGGCGGAAGCGGCGGCCGTGCCGGTCAGCACTTCAAGCAGTCGGTCCCGAAACGGATTCAATACCGGTGCGTTGCGCAGTACACATACACGCAGGTCGCGACAAGCCCATCGTTCAGCGAGCTTGAGCACTGTGACATTGCTCGCTAGTTCGCTCTCAATGGCCGAGCGCGCAACGATGCCGATTCCCGCACCCGAGGCGACAAGCTTTACGATCGCGCCGTAGCTCGATACCTGCACCCGCACGTCGAGGCGCCCGCCTAGTGCGCTCGCATGATTCATGAGGAACGTGTGCAAAGCAGCGCCTGGCTGAAGGCTAATAAATGGACGCTCAAGGCATCCCCCAAAGCCGATCTCGCCTAGTCCGGCAATATCGCTGTCGCGTGCGGTGACGACCACGAGTTCGTCCTCGCGGTAGCGGTGAAAGTCTAGCTCCGGATGATTCGCCTCGAGCGCTACTACGCCCAAGTCCGCACGGCCGGAGGCGACAGCCGCTACGATGTCGTGGCTAAGACGCTCTTCTAAGGAAATCCGCACGTTAGAATAGCGCGAGAAAAAACACGCGAGATCGTCTGGCAAATGCGAGCTGATTGCATTGTTGTTAGCGAACAGTGTCACATGCCCTACCAGACCATTCGAAAACGGCAACAGATCCGCATTCATCTGCTCTATTTGCGCGATGCAGCGCCGCGCATGCTCCATCACGATGCGCCCGGCCGGCGTCGGCACCACGCCGCGCGCGAGCCGCACCAGCAAGGGTGCGCCCACGACCTCTTCTAAGCCCTTGATTCTTAGGCTCACTGATGAAGGAGCAAGGTGGCAGCGATCCGCGCCACGTGTAACTCCGCCCTCTTCGGCAACCGCCAGAAATACTTTCAAGTCCGTCAGTTCATACCGCATCGCCGGCCCCAACAAAGCTCGATTGTGCTATGAGCATTCGTATTTGACAAACGCATCATTTGAATTTTCTCGATATTTCTATTCGGGCCGAGCCGCGATACTGCCTTCGACTAACCAGAAACATCGGAGACGATCCATGAATCGCCAGACTTCAACTGAACAACCATTGCCGCTCGCCGGAGTCACGGTCGTCGCCATCGAACAGGCGCTCGCTGCCCCTCTTTGCACGTGCCGCCTCGCTGACATGGGCGCGCGCGTGATAAAGATCGAGCGCCCCGAGGGCGACTTTGCGCGCGGCTACGACAGGGCCGCGAACGGTAACTCGTCCTACTTCCTCTGGACCAACCGCGGTAAGGAGTCGGTCGTTCTCGACTTTAAGCTTGCCGACGACGCTGCGTTGTTGCATCGCCTTATCGCTGAAGCCGACATTTTCGTTCAGAACCTTGCCCCCGGTGCGCTCTCGCGCGCGGGTTTCGACAGCGCCACGCTGCGAGACAAGTATCCGCAACTCATTACCTGCGATATCACCGGGTACGGAACCGGTAGTGAAACGAGCAAACTCAAAGCCTATGATTTTCTCGTGCAGTGCGAGAGCGGCCTCGTTAGCGTGAGCGGTGCGCCGGACGCCCCCGGTCGCATCGGCGTTTCGATCTGCGATATCGGCGCAGGCATGAACGCCACCATTGCCGTACTATCTGCACTTGCGCTGCGCAATCGGTCCGGCAAGGGCACGGGCGTTTCGGTCTCGCTCTTCGATGGCGCCGCCGACTGGATGACTGTGCCTTATGTTCACGAGCGCTATGGCAGAGGCGCTCCCACGCCGCAGGGCCTCAAGCATCCGTCGATCGCACCATACGGGGCGTATCGCACCAGCGAAGGACGCGACATCGTGATCAGCATCCAGAACGACCGCGAGTGGAGCAACTTCTGCGCAGTCTTCCTCGGCGATCAAGACATCGCAGGCGACGTGCGCTTCGCCACCAACAACGCCCGTGTGCAAAACCGCGAACCGCTCGACGCCCTGATCGGTGACGTATTCAGCACGAAGACACTTGACGACGCCCTGTCGCTGCTTGGCGACGCCAATATCGCGTATGGCCAGTTGCGCTTGGTCGCCGAAATGACCGGGCATCCGGCACTGCGCACTTGGCCGATGGCGGCGGACGGCATGGAACTGCAGATGATCGCTCCCCCCGTGCGCGCCCCTTGGGACGCCCAGTGCTTCAAGCCAGCGCCTAAGCTTGGCGAACACACCGCGCGCATCCGCGAGGAGTTCCCGGATGAAGCAGAGGAGGCAAGCGCATGAGCCAGCTCGACATCACCAAGCTGCGCAAATGGGTGGGCCAGACTCTCGTGGACGAAGACGTGCTCGACGTCCGCCATGCCCGCCTGATGGCCGCCACGATTGGGAGCAATGGCGAGGACCTCGTTACTGGCGCGCCGTTGCCCCCGCTGTGGCATTGGCTCTTTTTCCTAGAGGGCCTATCGTCGGAGCGGCTCGGCCGTGACGGGCACCCCCAGCGCGGCGGGTTCCTGCCCCCGGTGCCGCTGCCGAACCGGATGTGGGCGGGCGGCCGCGTCCGCTTTATCGACGCGTTGCCCTTAGGTGCCACGGTGGAAAAACGTTCGACGATCCTCGCGGTAGAGCATAAGCAGGGCCGCTCTGGCGAGCTCGTGTTCGTCACGGTGCAGCACGAAATAGCGTACGGCGGGCGAGTTGTCGTTTCGGAAGAGCACGATATCGTCTACAAGGAAACAACTCCGGGAGGTCCCGCGCGCCAAGAAGTCCGGCGCGCACCGGGCGAGCATCGCGAAAGCTTCCTCGCGACATCTACGACGCTCTTTCGCTATTCTGCGCTCACCTTCAACGGCCACCGCATCCACTATGATCAGGACTACTGTCGAGATGTCGAGGGTTATCCCAACCTGGTCATCCATGGGCCGCTGAATGCGACGCTACTGGCTAGTCTCGCGCAACGCATCGCCGGCAAGCGGCTGACCACGTTCGACTACCGGGGCGTGCAGCCGGCTATTTTGGGAAACGCACTCACCCTCAACGGCACACGGGAGGGCGAGCATCTCGAACTCTGGACCGCGCTACCCGACGAGCGAGTTTCCATGCAGGCGAAAGCAACCTTCTGACCCAGCTCCACCTTACCGAAAAAAATCACCAAGGAGACAAGCATGAGTGGCAGAGCCATTGTCACGGCGGCGGCCCGACCGCACGGGTACTGTCGATCCGTTCGGCGAACCCGCACGTCCGCATGCAGAATCGAGTGGCGCGCGGCACTGGCCGGTATGATGGGGACTACGATCGAATAGCACGACTTTTTCATCTACGGCACCGCCGCGGCGTTAGTCTTTCCGAGGCTATTCTTTGCACATGGGATTTCGGTTGGAGATTCCCGTTCTGGATCAGCGGCGTCTTGCTCGTGATTGGGCTCGTGATTCGATTTTGCGTGCCGGAAATGCGCGAATTTCTCGAAGGGAATCGCACCTTCGCCAGCCGTAAGGAGCGCCCGCGAGACGCCGGTTCTTGAAGCCGTCCGCTAGCAATGGCGCGCCATTCCGCTGTGCGCGCTGACTCGTTCGGGCGAACAGGCGGCGTTCTACATGCTCACTACTTTCGATGTGCTATACGGCTCGCAGGAGCTGCGAATCGAACGCGAGTTTGTCCTGAACGCTTTACTACTCGCAGCTTTGGTGGCGTGTTTCGCCCTGCCTATCTTCGATTACGTTTCCGATCGCATCGGCAGACGCCGTACGTTCCCGTCCGCCTGCGTCTGCATGGCCTAATTCGCGTTCCCGTATTTTGCGATGCGCGGTACGCGCAACCATGCGGTCGTCATCGCAACCATGGTGGTGCTGATGATCATCCAAGCCGCGATCCACGGAAGCGAGGCCGCTATATTGCAGAAAGCTTCCCGCCGCAGATTCGCTATACCGGCGCGTCGCTAGGTTATCAGGATGCCTCGTTCATTTCGGGCGGCCCCGCCCGTCTGATTTCGCAGTGGCTCTATCAGACGTTTCATAGCGGCTACGCCAGGGCGCGTTCCTCGCAGCCATGTCGTTCGTGAGCGCTTGCGCATCGTCCTGTCTAGAACGACCCGCTCGATGACTGTGATTTGCAGAGGGAAGGGGCGAAAAAGGAGCCCGGAATAGCCACCCTCAACCTCACGGTCACTTTCAGATATTCAGCGGGCTGCAGCGGCCAGCTTTGCGCCCCCAGTTCGCCGCTAGGTCCTGACACACCGGATGTCGACGTAATAATTGTTTATCGACTGCCTCGCGCGCACCCTCTCTCATTTGTGAGGGCAGTCTCCACGAGCATTGAAATGGGGGCGGCTACCGCCCAGCAAGCCTTTCTCTTTGGGAAATGACCCTACGCGGATGCTCAATTGACCCCCGCACGAAGGCAATTCACAATGCGCCCTCTCGCAACTCTCTCCTTTCAGCCTCCCCAAATAGCGCTTTATTGGCGAACCATGCGCATCCTGATGATCGAAGACGAACCCGAACTCGCCGCCGCCGTCACAAGCGCGTTGAGGAAGCGCAACATCGGAGTCGACAGCGTACCCTGCATCCAGGATGCGTACTTCGCTGTTAGCGAATGGGATTACACCGTTGTCCTGCTGGACCGCTCGTTGCCCGACGGTGATGGGCTCACTGCGATTCCTTACCTCCGTAACTCCGTTCCGGGCATTCCTATCATCGTTCTGACTGCAGCGGGAGAAGTGGCGGCACGCATCGAGGGCCTCGAAGCCGGCGCCGACGACTACCTCTGCAAGCCCTTCTCGATGGACGAGCTCGCAGCCCGATTGCGTGCGTTGGCAAGGCGTACCCCAGTACTGCAACCCGTCAAAGTAACCGCGGGATTCCTTGAGCTCGATCTTGAGTCGTTGACGGTCAGCGTGCGCGGAGAAACGATCGATCTTCGTCGACGTGAACTTCTCGCCCTCCAGATACTCATGCAAAACGCCGACAAGACGGTCAGACGCCACCAGCTCGTCGCACACGTCTATGGCTTGGGAGAAGATTTCTACTCCAACACCCTCGATGCCCACATCTCCAGGCTCCGCGGCAAACTTAGCCAAGCCAACGCGGGGGTTGAGATCCGGCCGGTGCGCGGTATCGGCTATCTACTTTGTGCGCAGGGATGAGCCAGCTTCGCTCGCTGTCGGTGCTGCAAAATCTCTCGATTACGCACCGGATCTCCGCAACACTCATCTTCGCACTGCTTTTCGTCGCCATCGTCTCCGGCGTCCTGACAATTGGCACTTTCCTGCAATGGAATTTTTCCGGCTACATACTCGACCAGCGTGCCTTCGAGGTCATCGCTAGTGCCGTATCGCGCACGCCTGACGGCCATCTCGCCATCATCGAAACCCCGGCACTGCGCGCGCTCGAACGCGAGGCGCCTGCCTTGTGGTTTGCCGTACGCGACGTGGGCGGTGAGCAGGTCACGCACGGTGTTAGCTCGGCCGCTTGCTTGTCTATCGTGAACCGTCTTCCACGCATCTTCGTGGCCGACGTCACTGACGTCAGCGAGCACAGCAACCTCTCCTGCAAGCTCCGAACCATGCGGGGCGACCTTGGCCTCATTCAGGTCGCTTACGGGGGCGGGCCGCTCGTGCGCGCTTGGAAAGGTATTGGTGTGATGGTGCTCGATTATCTGGAAATTCCATTCTTCGTGCCGCTCCTGCTGCTCGCCGTTTCAACGATCCCGCTCGTCGTCGCACTCGCGGTGCGTCGCGTAAGGGACATTGCGGAGCTCGCGCGCTACGTCGATATCGAACGCAGTGGCCTTCGACTGCCGGAAGCCGGATTACCAAGCGAAGTGGCTCCGCTCGTACGCGCATTCAATGCGGCACTCGCCCGTGTTGACGCGGGCCGCGCGCAGCAAGAACGCTTCATTGCCGACGCCGCGCACGAACTGCGCACCCCAGTTGCCATTATCCAGGCGCGGCTGGATGCCATGGAAGACAGTCCGCTTAAGCTTAAACTGGAGCAGGATATCGAGCGCCTCGGCGAATTGACCGACTCCTTGCTCGACCTGCAATCGATCAAGAGCATCGCCCCACAAATGACTTTGCTTGATTTTGTCGCGCTCGTCTCCGACACACTCGCCGAACTCGCACCGGTCGTCGTAAGCAAGGGCCACGAGATCGAATTCATCTGCGGGATAGACCGTGTCGATATGACAGCCGATCCCGTTGCACTGCGCCGACTGATCGTCAATCTTATACAGAACGCGATTAAGCACGGCGGTGAAGACGTTACGATCGCGGTCGAAGTCAAAGCGAACGCCACCCACGCCGTGATGGAGGTTACCGATACCGGTCCGGGCATTCCACCGGCATGGCGCGACCAAATATTCGAGTCCTTCTCTCGCTATTCACGCAGTGCGCCCGGCGCTGGACTCGGTCTTGCCATCGTCCGGGAAATCGCGATGATGCACGGGGGCCGCGCGAGCTACTTCGAACCGGGCATGCGCGGCACCGGCATCCGCGTACAGTTGCCGTGTTCTACGGGAGGAAGGCAGGAACGTTTGACGGCCTAAGCTTCGCGCTAGAACGAGTATCCCATGACCGTACCGACGTTCAAAGACAAGCTGCGCTGAACAATGGGGCTGTGGGCTGCGTCGCCGATTATGCGAGTCAGGCCGCCCTTGGTCTCCAGCGACCAGTGTTGATTGAAGCGATGAAGCCAGATGAGGTCGAAATCTACCGAATCGAAACCGCTTCCGACCGCGTACTGGCGGTAGCCCGACGCCGCGCTTTGCGTTGCGTTCACGCCCCACATGGTCTGGTTGTAGGTCTGGCTACCGAAGTGAGCCACAGTCTTTGAGGTTACGACATTCGGGCCGGCAACAAGAACCGGCACTTCGAGCGCGGCCTGCCACGCATCACCAATGCTGCGGTTGCTGAGCGGAAGATCGGCCGCAACGCTTAGGGAGCCCACAGTGGCAAAACGATACCCTGCGGTCACCGTCGCGTCTAGGGCACTCGGTGTGTTGCCCAAGCCCCGCAATGCGTCCGAGCCGCTTTGGAATGTCTCGTCAGTGTCTTTGCGGCCGGCAACATAGTTCAGGTTCATATCGAGATAGAAGTTGTGCGGCAGATGCAGCTTATAGCCTACACCACGATCGGTATCGACATAGACGCCCGATGACGTGACGACGTTGAGATACGGAACGGGAATGAAGTGATATTCGTCGCTACCGAGATAACGTGGCGCGACATCGAAACCACCGCCCACCGTAATCTTATAGTCTTCGGCACGCGCCAATGAGGTCATACCGAGCCCTGCCGCGACCGCGGCAAAGCAAAAAGCAAGTCGTAGATTCATCGAAAGATCCAGGAAAGCAAGCTGGATTCGCAATCCGATCAATTTTCTCAACCAGAAGGGGAAATAGCGAATCACAACGGGAACATGGCACGGCGCTTTGTGCCAGACATCGCCCGGATTCTAAGGTGTCCGCATTGTGGGAACATTGCGCGTTTCAGCGCAAAACCTAGTCGGGTAGTAGACATACCGGTATGTCGCGACCACTGCCTCCCATCGCACGCGCGCGGTAGCATAAGAGCCGCCGGCTGGCGGCTACTTTCACGCACACCTGGAGCGCATCATGCATCCAACCATCCGGGAAACCACGGCTCCCGCGTTTCCCCAACCCGAAGAATTTAAGCATTGGCGCCGCAACTTGCTGGTCTGTGTTTGCGGTTCGTTCACGACCATCGTTGCCATGACGTTGATGCTGCCCTTCCTGCCGCTCTATGTCGAAGAGCTCGGGGTAAGCGATCGGGCAGCGATCGTCCAGTGGTCGGGCGTCGCATTCGGTGCGACATTCTTCACTGCGGCACTCACCGCTCCCATTTGGGGCAAGCTGGCCGATCGCTACGGACGCAAGCTTATGCTTGTGCGCGCGAGTCTTGGCATGGCTATCGTTATGTCACTCATGGGATCGGCTCACAACATCTGGCAACTCGTCGCGCTGCGGCTACTCGCCGGGCTGCTTGGCGGCTATGCCTCTGGATCGACGGTGCTCGTCGCAACGCAAACACCGCAGGCGCGCTGTGGCTGGGCGCTCGGCATACTTGCTTCAGGCATCATGGCAGGCAACGTTGCAGGGCCACTGATCGGCGGCACCCTGCCCTCACTCATAGGCATACGCTCGACGTTTCATGCGGTCGGTGCCGTTATCTTTGCAACCTTCCTCGCCACCATATTTTTCATCAAGCGCGATCCGCCGGCGGCCGCCCACGCTGGTAAGAAGAGCGGCTGGAACGCTATTAACGACACGCGACCCGTGTTCGCCATGCTTCTGACTGGCATGCTTCTAATGCTGGCCAACATGTCGATTGAGCCCATCATCACGGTCTATGTGGCGCAACTCGTTCAGCCTCACCAGGTGGCCTTCGTCTCCGGTCTTGTGATGTCCGGTGCTGCGCTCGGCAGCGTCCTCTCAGCCTCACCACTCGGCAAGCTCGCCGATCGCGTAGGTCATTGGAAAGTCATCATTGCGAGCCTCGTGGCGTGTGCAGTACTCCTTATCCCTCAAGCCTTCGTGACGCAAGGATGGGAGCTCGTCGTACTGCGCTTTCTCATGGGTGTCGCGCTTGGCGGCCTTTTGCCCTGTATCGCGAGCGTGATCCGGCATTCCGTCCCATCTGGCATGGCGGGAGCCATGCTGGGATACTCCACGTCTTCGCAGTATGCTGGCCAGGTGGTAGGGCCGCTCATAGGTGGCTTTGTCGGTGGCCACGTCGGCATGCGCGCGGTTTTCTGGGCCACGGCGGTGCTGATGGCTGCGGGCGCGATGGGCAACGGGCTGATGCGCTCACGTGTAGAAGTGGCGCAAGCGAAGATCGCGAGGCGATCAACCGGCACCTGACGTGCTGAATATGTGTGAACTGCACCGGCGTGGCTGTCTCAATGGTCGCG
Source organism: Paraburkholderia caribensis (assembly GCF_002902945.1). Lineage (NCBI taxonomy): Bacteria > Pseudomonadati > Pseudomonadota > Betaproteobacteria > Burkholderiales > Burkholderiaceae > Paraburkholderia > Paraburkholderia caribensis. The sequence goes on along the minus strand of NZ_CP026104.1, from coordinate 66,558 downwards.
CGTTGCGGCCCAGCACTCCACCCGCATCAGCGTCCCTGTGCTGCGCTCGTTTTGTGCGATACGCAAGGCGAAACCGTGCAGATCGAGCACAGCCACGACGATACTAAGGCCCACCCCGCTGCCGCTTACACCTTTTGAGTTCTTTGCACGATAAAAACATTCCAGGACCAGTTCCCGCTCGCTTTCGGCAATTCCTGGTCCGTCGTCTGCGATCGAAAGCAGTGCGCCCTCTCTACCGTTCGTGAGACCCACACGCACTGTGCCGCCAGGGGGCGTAAACTTGACGGCGTTGTCGAGCAAATTACCGATGGCCTCGAACAGCAAGGCGCGGTCACCCTCGAAGCACGGTACCTCGTTCACGTCGATGAGCCAGCCCACGCCGCGATCTTCGGCAAGCGGCTCGTAAAGTTCGCACAGGTCTCGAACCAGTGCCGCCATGTCGACCGGACCGAACGCCTTCCGGCGCCGCGCGCCGATCTCCGAAATCCGCAGAATGGCCTGAAATCGCACCAGCAATTGCTCGGTTTCCTGGCGCGCCGCATCGAGAATCCGTGCGGTTTCACGGTCACCGCTCGCATCGGTACGTCGACTTGCCGTGGCTAGCAGAAGCTGCACCCGCGCGAGCGGCGTACGCAGATCGTGAGCGATACCGTCGCACGCCGACTTGACATCTCCCATCAGTCTCACGATGCGGCCAAGCATTTGATTGACGAGGTGGGCCAGCATGTCGAGCTCGTCGCCGCCACCTGTGGGCAGCCGCCGCTCGAGATCGCCGTTCGAGATGGCCCGCGTCGCATGCCTCATCGCTCGCACACGGCGCAGTTGCCGCCAACTTAAAAGCAGGCCCACGGCGAAACTTCCGCTCAGATAGGCAAGGCCGCCGCCCATGAGCGCATCGACGATCGCCTTTCGAATCGAAAGCTGCTCGGTTAAATCGCGCGCTATGACGAGTGTGCTGCCGTTGGAGCGACGCAGAGCCATCGCCCTCACGACGGGCTCGCGACCAACCCCATCCACCACAAGGGCCGCGCGAAGGGTGCGCTTCACGGTATCTGGAGGAAGCCCCACCGGCAACGCCGCGATGTTGCCGGCGATGCGCACGCCGTTCGGGGCAAATAGTCCATAGTAGTTCGCGTGCGTCCCATCGCCGGCGATCCTGGCCTGTATAGCCGCGGAAATGCCCGCATTCGGTATCCCATGAAAGTACATGCGCTCCCAGTGGATTAGCGAGTCGTCACCGAATTCGATGCGCTTTGTCATCGACCAACCGACAAATCCAGACAGCATCAGTATCGACAACGCAAAGATAACGGAATACACACACAGCCAACGAAACGCGGTGACATGCCAGCGCGTAGCGTCCCCGCCCGGTGTTTCATTCACGGAGCGGCGGATCAGTTTCAGACGCATGACGAGCTCGGAAATTAGCCTTAAATTTAATGTTTGAATGATTGTATTACCGTATTATAACTAGGGCAACGTCACATCCGCACCTTCAGATAAGTGCCCGATTAAGTACGTCTTCGATCGAGAGGAATGCAAATATGTCGCAAAGCACTACGACGATCACGCGAAACGCGCGTTGGACCGACGGCCTCACCCCCGCACACTGGCGTACGCTGGCCGGTGGCTTTCTCGGCTGGATTTTCGACGGCTACGAAGCAATGGCGCCGTTGTTGATCATGACTCCCATGCTGCACTCGGTACTGAGTAACTCACAGGCAAAGAGTGTGGGACTCTACGCCGGACTCCTGCTCGGTATCACTCTAATCGGGTGGGGAATCGGTGGACTCGCTGGTGGCGTGGTGGCGGACTACATGGGGCGCAAGAAGGTAATGCTCTGGTCCGTACTGCTGTATGCCGCCTTCTCGGGTGGCACCGCATTCGCGCACGGATTTGTCTCACTTGTCTCCCTGCGGTTTCTCACCGGGCTCGCCATGGGCAGCGAATGGAGCACGGGCGTCGCGCTTGTCTCCGAAACGTGGCCGGATGGGGCGCGCGCCAAGGGCGTGAGCTTTCTCCAGTCCGGCTACGGTTGGGGCACCTTCATTGCCGGCATTGCGTGGTACATGCTTTCCCGCGCGATGCCAGACTCGCCCGACGCCTGGCGCTGGATGTTCGTACTCGGCGCGTTGCCGGCGCTCTTCGTCCTGTATCTGCGCAGAGGCGTGGACGAATCAGAAAAGTGGGCGGCAGCCGTCAAAGGCGCGCAATGGGTGGAGGAGGAATTCGGCGAACACGGTACACCGAGCCGCCGCCCCTTCCCTCTAAAGCAACTGCTCGCCTCCCCCACCTCGCGCAAACTGCTGCTGAGCTCGCTGCTGCTTTCCATGGTGACCTCCACCGGGTTGTGGGCCGTTTCGTCATGGCTGCCCACACATGTCGTCACTCTTGCGCAAGGCGAGGGCCTACCCGACGCGCAGTTGTGGGGCGCCAAGGTTTCCCTCATATATACCGCGGGTGCGATCGTTGCCTATCTTGCGGCGGGCTTCGTTGTCGACGTGATCGGCCGCCGTGCATTCGTGTGCGCAACCTTCGCCGGCTCTCTCGCCATGACGATCGTGACGTACCACTTCGTAGTCACACCGCAGACGATGATGTGGGTCGCCCCCATCAGCGGATTTTTCACCCTCGGCTGCTCCTATGTATGGATGGCTATCTACCCGACCGAGCTGTTCCGTTCTTCGGTGCGTGCCACGGCCATCAGCTTCGTGTTCAACGGCGCCCGCCTCGTCATCTGGGTCTTCCCGATACTGGCGGGTTCAATGATCCGTTCTCTGGGCGGCATTCCTCACGCAGCACTGCTGTTCGGCAGCATTTACGTGATCGGCATCATCGTGCCTTGGTTCATGCCCGAAACCCTCGGCCTACCGCTGCCCGACTGACGATTAGGGGGCGCCGGTATAATCGACGACTTAGCCGCGGGCTCGAGGCCGAGCCCGTAAGGTTGCAATATGGGCTACTCCGGTAAGCGCACGAATTGGCTGCATCGGTCTCGGTGCAACAGATTGACCCATGGCTTCTCTGCTTGCAGAGCGGAGAGAAGCGCTGAAGGGATAAGACGCGCCAACGCAAATCGCAAATCGCTTTGCCAGAGAAAAGCAAGCCCACCATAGCGCGAGCTTGCCGTGGGCGACGAAGTTCTGATCGTCATCACCACGCTTCCAAACAGCCACCTAGTTAGCGAAGTACTCTTCAGCAAGGATGGCATCGCGCGCAACCTCAAACCCGGCAGCATGGTCGCCTACATGAGTCTGGCAACGCCGGCGCGTACCGTTGAGGCAGCGGATAGTTTTAGGCTCTGCATCGCGTGTGCTGATGCACCTCTTTCCAGCGGCGGGCTGTGACCGGCGATCTAACCCTGATCGCGGGAGGCAACGCTAGCCATATCGCGCATGTTATGTCCATCCTGCGTCACATAAGCCGCAAGTTGATCTATGCGGGTGTGAGCGGTGACTGCCGCGCGCTCAAAGCGATCGACAATCTGGTTCAGGTGGCCAGCTTCCTGATCGCGCATGAAGCGCCGCTGACTAGCAAGAAGCTCGGCCTCGATCCGGCAGTGATAGGTAACATATCTGGAACGAACCACAACACGCAGACGAAATTTCGAAGGCTTCTGCTATCAGACACTTATGGCTATTGGTTGCCACTCGATCTGCTCTTGAACGCCGTTGGCATCGCCACACAGACCGAGCGCGAGCTGGATGCACACGCACCGTTTTCGGAAAATGCCTGTAGCGCTGGCAAGCCGCGCGCGATACGCCAGGTAGCGGACACGACCACACCGTAATAGCCAAAGTCGTGGCCGACCAAACGGACGTGCCGTTTCCGTAATAGGCGTAACGGCCGGCGAGACATTCTCGCGGCTCACTAGGCTGGCACAGCACCGGAAGTACAACAACCGGCTGCTCACGCACCCGCTGCATCATCCTTGAGCATGCGCATTGCCGCCCTCTCGGCATTCTCCACGTGTTTGCGGGCCGCAGCCTCGGCTGCCTCGCCGTCGTGGGCCTTGAGCGCCTTATATAAACGGTCGATTTCCTTGAGGCTCGCCGGCATACGATCAGGCTGCATGAGCGAAGTCGCGCGCAAAAGGCTCACGCGCGAGTACAGGCTACGAAGTATCTCTTTAGCCAGCGTATTGCCGCAGTGATCGAGCAAAACATCGTAAAGCAAGTTCTTGGACTTCAGCAGGCCATCGCCGTCACCGGTCAGCGCACTGGTCTTCACCGCCTGCACCGCCTCTCCGAAGCTTTCCATCGCCGCATCGCTGGCGTGCTCCGCAAAGCAGCGCGCTGCATATCCTTCGAGCAGCGCGCGGATCGCATAGAGCTCTGCCGCCTCGCCTCGCGACATGACCGCGACGACCGGTCCCTTATGCGGAACGATACTCACAAGTTTCTCGCTTTCAAGCTTGCGCAGCGCCTCGCGGATAGAGGTACGGCTCACGCCCAGCAGTTCGCACAACTCCCGTTCCACAAGGCGCGCACCTGGTGCGAAGCGGCCAGACACTATAGCCTGACGCAAGGCGTGCTCTACCTGGTGACGGAGCATTTCCGGGCGTAACATGACAATCTCATCGGACATAACTGTATTCCGGCCTGACAATCTTTGACGATAAAGATCATACAGGATACGCGCCCCAAGCCTTACAGAGAACCGCACCGCCCCATGTCCGACGGCTATCTCAAGACTTCGGGGTTGACGAGATTAGTGGGATTTCCCGCCTCGAATGCGAGGATGTTGTCAAACGCACCGCCGAAAAAAACCTCGTAAGTATCTCTCTCAAGGTATCCCAAATGCGGTGCGCAGATAGCATTTTCCAGTGCGAAGAGCGGGTCATCGTATGCCGGCTCGGTCTCGTACGCATCTACTGCTGCGAACCCCGGGCGGCCCGCCCGTAGCGCGGCCGCAAGCTCATCGGGGGCGATCAGTGCAGCGCGGCTGGTGTTGACCAGAATTGAGTCGGACTTCATGCGTGCAAGATCGCCAGCCCCGACGATCCCTCGGGTGGCTTCGCTCAAACGCAAATGCAGCGTTATCACATCGCTTTGTTCGAAAAAAGCGGCCTTCGACTCGGCGGCCTCGAAGCCATCGGACACTGCCGCTTCGAGCGACGCTTTGCGCCCCCAAACCAGCACACGCATACCGAATGCCTTGCCGTACTGCGCTACGATACGGCCGATCGAACCATAACCGAATATACCCAACACGCGCGTACGCAGTTCGACGCCGATCGTACCGGCTTGCCAACGGCCTGCCTTCGCGCTTGCGACTTCGGCCGGCAGACGACGCGCGGCGGCCAGTACTAGCGCCCATGTCAGCTCTGCCGGCGCGTACGAATTGCCGGCGCTCGCCGCAACGGCGATACCACGACGCGTACAGGCTGCCACATCGATATGCGCGACACCTTTCCCAGTCTGGCTGATGAGCCGCAACGAAGGCACGCGTTCGAGGAAACTCTCGTCGATCACGGTCCGCTCGCGGATCGGCACGAGCACTTGGGAGTCGCGAATGCGCCCCGCCAGTTCGGCCGGATCGGTCAGCACGTCGTGAACGATGGTCACGTCATGTCCATCCAGCTTCGAAAAGGTCGAAAGCCGGCGGACCGCGTTCTGATAGTCATCAATCACCGCGATATTAAGCGGTGCCTTGAGTATCGAGATAGGCATTGAGGATTGTTCCGTCTGTAAATTGTGTGTCTACGCGCAAGCGAAGGCCAATGATGATTATGAATTCACGGCTTCCGCTCGGGCGCTCTTGACTACCTCGTTCGCGATCTTGAAGCTGTCGAGCGCAGCCGGGACGCCGCAGTAAATGCACGCTTGCAGCAGGACTTCTTGGATCTCTTCGGCGCTCACGCCATTGTTCAACGCCCCGCGGATATGCAAGGCGACTTCTGCGGGACGATTGAGCGCAGTCAGCATCGCGACGTTGATCATGCTGCGCGTCTTACGGTCTAGACCAGAACGCGTCCAGATCTCTCCCCAACACCATTCCGTCGTCATCCGCTGCATCGGCTTCATAAAGTCTTCGACTTCGTTCACGGATTTATCTACGTAGTGGGCGCCGAGGACGGCGCGGCGGACTTCAAGACCCTTCTGAAACAGCTCGGAGGAAAACTCAGGGGGCAATGCCATTTCAATCTCCCGTTGGCGTTGGAAAGTGCGAGCTGGATCCCACCCGGCAGCCGGCCAAACTGGGATCAAGTCCGCCGCATTATAATCTCGTCATACAATCCGTCAATATTAAACCCCTCCCGTAATATTGTCAGATGCGACGTCGCACCTCCGGTGCGCCCGTAGGCGACCGGCAGCGAATACGAACCGGCGATGGGGTCGGTTTCAACAGCGCGAGGCCACGCGCGGGAGGGATGCATACGCAAGAGCAATTTGGGATCGAGCGGCTGAGCATGTCTCTCGTGGCCAATCATCCATCGCACCAACAGGCGTGAACCCGGCTGCTCAGATGGCGCGCGGCGTGTTCACACGGCACTGTCGCTCGGAGCGAGGTCAGGGACGAGAAATCGCACTTCCTCGCGTTTGACGTCTCGACCACTTCGTTGAAGTTAGCCAACGATAGCGACTTTGAAATTGGGAGCGTCCCAGGACGCGCTACGTCGCCAAGGCCAACGCCCGTTGACGGCTTCAGGCCGCGCCACATCGAACGCAGGCTGGACCTCACAATAAGGATTGGAAATCGTCACACCTTCGTCCGAGCCTGGCGCCACTTTGAACTTAATGCCACGCGACTTATATGGGAATTAGCCCGCCTTGCCGCGCCGATCAGCGTCGGCGCCGCCCATCCAACGTGTAATATCGTCCACGACTCGGTCGTCGATACCCCAGTAGCCGTGCGGCGTTCGTGAACTGCAAGCATCGGCCGAATCCGTTTTACCCCCTTCCTCCATGAGCACGTCCGCGCGCGTGTGAGACATCGCCTTTGCAATGGCTTCGGCGTCGGTCGGCGGCGCGACCCAGCAGCCGTCGTCTCGGTTCGCGACAACCAGCGCAGGTACGCGCACGGTCTCAGGATGGGCATCAAATACGGTCTCGTGCGAACGGCCGAGAACCGAAACCGATTCGGTCAAGACGACACCCGCCACCTCTCCCGGGCGCGCCGTCGAAGCTGCGAGCATGGCGGCGATCGAGCCTTGGCTGGTACCCATGATCCACAAGGGTGCATTTGTCATCGAGCGGGCATAAGTGAGAATCTCGTGCACGACCCTGGCATATTTAGGAGAATCGCGTTTTCCACGAATCGATCGATGATTGATCGCATCGACGATCAGCACCCCATACCCTTTTTGCGCCCACAAGTCACGAGTTCGCACGACGAAATTGTCGCCATGGCGAATTTCGCCGTTGCGCTCGATTCCCACGTCTCCAGTCCCACCCGGAAACATGATGATCACGCCATGCGCATTCGTTGCCGGTCCGTAAAACAGCACGCGCTGGCAACCGTCTGAAAGCGGCAGGTCACGTACAAGAACCGATCGGGACGAACGTGACAAAGCGGCGTCGGCGCCGCCTGGACGAGCCAACGGCGGCTCCTGCGCCCATGCGGGGAAAGACAGACTTAGTGTCAGGAGGGCAGCGCTAAGGCCCATGACAATGCGTACGGGAGAAGAAAAGTTGGAGGTCTCAGGATTCATGGTTAGCCAGGAGTAGACAGATTGACCGCATCGAGTACAAATGCGCATCAGCGAGGACGTCAACGCTTGAGCACGACCCTTGACGGGCTTTCGCTGAGCTAAGGCCTCCTTCGCACGAAAGCCGCAGCAAAACGTTCTTGTTTTGCGCCCTTCGCCACCCTTGATCGTCGTGTCGACCCAAGACGACTGCGTAAGCGACGTAATCCGTTACCGACAGTCTGCCTGCGAAACCAAAGGGGGACGGTTCCTCGCGTTTTTGATTATATGAGAAAAAAAGAATTGATTGCTTCCATTAACTGGGGGAGTGTCTTTCAGTTATCGAGTTTTGCCCAATGAACCACGGTTTTACACTGACCGATGTGGGCATCGACTACAGCAGCCATGCCGCGCTTCCGCTAAAAAGTCGGCTGCGGGCGACAGCACGCGATGGCAGCTGTCTCAAGCCATTTGCTCTCTTAAGCATCGTCGACATCGCCCTGCTAGCCACCGTTTCGATTTTGTCTTTTCGGATTGGTGCGCGGCAGCACCAACATGCGCTCCGCCCGCATCAGTTGTGAAAAGCACGTCTTCTTCATTAAGGCCTGCGCTCAAACGCGATTCGACCTGGTTGTGGCGTTCCGAATTCTTCCTTAATCGTTAAGGAAAAATTTATCGGACTGGCCACTTTATGTCAGGTCCTGCCCCTCATCATTGCGCTATCCAACCACATTGCGACCGTATCATGAATCAGATTCAAGCCATGCGAGTGTTTGTTCAGGTCATCGACCTCGGAAGCTTTGCCCATGCAGCACGTCAATTGAACCTCTCCGCAGCCGTTGTGACGCGGTCAGTCGGTCTGCTGGAACAGCATCTGAGCATGCGGCTCATCAATCGCTCGACCCGCAAATTGTCACTGACGGACGCGGGCCGGCAATACTTCGAAGGGTGCAGGGAAGTGATCCAACAGCTTGATCGCGTGGAAGCCGACCTTAAGCGCGCGACGAAGGACACCTCGGGCATCCTCCGGGTTGCCGTATCCACACTCTTCGCTCACGACGGGATAGGCGCGCTGCTCGCCGAATACCGAAAAGGTAATCCCGGCGCAACCTTCGACGTTTCGGTCTTCGACGGTCCAATCAACATGATCGAAGGCGGCTTCGACGTGTGCTTCAATGCTGGGCGATATACCCCGCCCGCCTCGCTGGTCAGCCGCTCGCTACTCACGATAAAGGACGTATTGGTCGCCACACCGATGTATCTAAGTCGCTATGGCACGCCCGACCATCCGCGCGCGCTCGTGCATCACGAACTGTTGACCATTCTGGATGCCGTTCACCCGCTAGAGTTTCAGGAGGACGGGCAACGAATCCGTATTTCCAAGGAAAACACGTTCCGCTCGGCGAATCGCCTCGCAGTCAGAGAAGCAGCACTGGGCCACATGGGCATTGCCCGTGTACCGAGATCGATCGTTGCAGCGGACATTGCAAAGGGCACCCTCAGACCGGTGCTCGAGGGCTATGACATGTGTGATGACGCCCAAGAGTTATCTCTGATCTACACTGGCCGGAATTATTTGACCATGCGCGTGCGCGGGTTCGTCGATTTCGTCATGGACTATTTTCGCTCACGCGACGCTTATCCGGTGCCGCTGCGCGTCGTCGCCTAACCCGGGGCACAGTTAAAGTCCAGTCCCTGCCGACGCCCTCACGGGCCGCCGCGGCCGCAGCTAAGGCGAATGGCGTAGCACCGATGTTTCGCTCCAACGGGCGCGAGGAGAAGCGTGCGCACATGTACCTGGGAGCACTCGCCCAGCTGACCCAAGCCACCTACGAAGCCATCGCGCTGAACGTACCACACTCTACTCTTCGCGCCGAAGCAAACATCAAGGCTTTACGCGCGAACGGCATCGTCGGAAAGCATTTTCCAATATCGGCGGGCTTTCCCGTCACCTTGCCTGGCTTGCTCTCCAGCGTGTCGGCGCGGATACTGCGTTCGGCTCCCCGTTCATTACCATGCACTACTCTGGATTTTCGTGCTGATGCGTGAAGGACCGGAAGATCGGGCGCAAGCCCGACCATTCAACCATGTGCATTCGAGTCTGTTGACCCCTGCTGTGAAACTGACTGCGGTGTGCGATGAGGAAACCTGTGCGCGACTATCCGAGCACGTAACCGGATCCGCGTACGGTCCGGATGAGGGGTGGTTCCCCCTCACGCTCGATTTTCTTTCTGAGCCGCGCAACGTGCACCGCAATGAGATTGGTGCCTGGATTGAAATGGTAGCCCCAAATCTCCTCGAACAGGATCGTCCGTGTGACGGTGATGCCCGCGTTGCGCATCATGTACTCGAGAATCTTGTATTCGGTGGGCTGTAACTCAAGAAAGCGTCCGTCCAGCTTGACGCGCCGCGACTCAAAATGGATTTCAAGCGCCCCCACGGTCAGCCAGCCATCCTCGACGCGTCCAGCCTGCTTGCCGCGTCTGAGCATAACTTCAATTCTGACGATCAACTCGTCCGAACTGAAGGGCTTCGTGAGGTAGTCGTCGCCACCCGCCCGCAGTCCACGAACCCGTTCGTCTACGCCGCCCAACGAGCTCAGCATCATGACCGGCGTCTCGACACCGGCGGCACGTATCATCTTGAGAATGGTCAGCCCATCAATGCCCGGGAGCATGCGGTCGAGCGTAATCGCGTCGTAGTCACCCGACATGGCGCGCACCACGCCCTCCTGCCCGTCGGCCACCCAGTCCACAGAGAGGCCGCAGCCGCCCAAGCTATCGACGATTTCTCCCGCGGAAATTGGATCATCTTCAACAGTTAATATGCGCGGGTGGCTCACGACGCTGCTCCTTTAGCTTGTTCCGCGATTGTCAAATCTGCGTGACGATGCGCCAATCATTGTTTCGCGAACCCAGCCTCAATCTAACGCGAAACCAACTCGCGTCCGACTTTTGCTCTCCCTTTAGCATTAAAAAAATCGTAACTTCGCGGTACCGTTCGCGTTGCCCCCACCTCCTTATTCTCCTTCTTACCGGGACAAGCTTGGCTGAGCGCACGGCGCCCGGATCCTCCAACCTCGAGAATAAGGAGTTTTCATGAAAGTCATCAAGATCGCCGCTTTGCTTGGCATGGTCATCACCACCTCGGCATTTGCCCAAGCCAACCCGACGGCTGCCGATACGTCGGCTTCGGTCGCAGGCTCGCAACCAAGCGCATGGGCCTCGCCGCAAAACGAGGCGAACACCCGAAAGACGCGCGCCCAAGTCTATGCGGAACTTGTTCAAGCTGAGAAGGATGGCCAATTGGATTACCTGAACAACACGATCTACCGGAATCCGTGAACGAGCAAGGATCAACGGTGCAAGTGCAACGTCTTACCGAATACCTCGCATTTGCACCGCATCGGTCTTTGTCCAACATGCGAGGCGCCTTAACCTTCTTACGTATGAGGTAACTCTTCAGGCGTGGAGGAGATACGAAGTTCGTCTGCTCGGGGCGATACCGATCGCGTCCGTGCTTTACGAGCACGAACTGGAAGATGCGGACATCCGCCTCGCTTCGTGGTTCATGAATATCGACCCGCCTACCTTTGTCAGCACGACCTCACTCCAGACACTGGTGCCGCTGCACTCCGCAGATCGTAATCAGGCGCAGGCAGATGTGCTCATCTAAGGTTATCCGTTCAGGAAAGGGTCGTTGAGCGTTATTCAATTTTCAAATCGTCGACTCGATCGGAAAATAGCGTACTACAGAACTTCGCGGCGCCGAACTTCGTCGCCCTTCTAGCGATCGGCGGCGGAGCCGCATATTGCCGAGGCCTCTCCAGCAGACGCGGCCTCGGTAACACGAGCCTTCCGCGAACCACCGCTTTAGAGGAGTTGCGGCTGACCGGCGGCGGATATCGCCTAGGAGGCCAACGGAGACGAACCTATCCATGGACTCGGAACAGCAAACGTATCAGCATCCAAACTCGCCGCTCAGACCGAAAATCGTCTTGACACCAGACTCCTTTAAGGGCTCGCTGAGTGCAAGAGAAGTCGCTCAAGCGATGTCCGATGGTATCCGACGTGCTGTGCCAGACGCGAACATCGTCGAACTTCCGATCGCCGACGGAGGGGAAGGGACGATCGATGCCCTACTTGGGACGGAAGGCAAAGACTTCTCAGTGCGCGTGCGGTCCGCTTCGGGACGGTCCATAACCGCGCGCGTTGCAATACTTGCGGATGGCACCGGTGTTGTCGAAGTAGCATCAATCGTGGGCATCACAGATCCCGACGGAATGAGCGTGCCCTTTGGAATGCGAACCACGTTTGGCGTTGGCGACAGCATCAAAGCGCTTCTGGCGAGGGACGTCAGAAGGATATATGTAGCATTAGGAGGTAGTAGCACTTCGGACGGCGGCGCTGGAATGCTAGTCGCCTTAGGCGCCCGGCTTAACGATTCAAACGGCGACACGGTAGCCCCACTACCGGTAAACCTCCACCGGGTTCGGCGGGTCGACCTCTCAAACTTTGACGTCCGGTTGACCGAGACCGAGCTCATCCTCCTCTGCGATGTACACAATCCTTTGAACGGACCGAACGGCGCAGCAGCAATCTTTGGCCCACAGAAAGGCGGACTGCCAGAAGAAGTCGCGGCAATAGACAACGGTGTGGCTCAATACGCAGGCGCGGCGGAACGAGCCTTCGGTATCCGTGCGGCTGAACGCGAAGGGGCGGGAGCTGCTGGCGGGCTAGGGTTTGCTTTGATGCTTCTTGGCGGGTCAGCACGAAACGGCGCTAGCGTCGTACTCGACGCACAGAATTTCGACACTCTCATCGTGGGCGCTCAATGGCACGTCACCGGCGAAGGACGATCCGACTTGCAGTCGATAGGCGGCAAAGCCCCATCGATTGCGGCGATTCGTGCAAGCAACGCGGGCGTGCCTACGACGCTCGTCTCCGGAAGCATTGACCTCAACGCACTGCATGAACTCGACCTTCGATTCACCGGATGCTTCTCAATCGCTCCTGGGCCGGTAACCCTTGATTCGGCCATCCGGAACGCTCGCCTTTTTATCAGCACCACCATGGAGCAGTTGGCCCGATTGCGATTCGCCCCGCATTCTCGTTCGGTTGCGCAGACGGATCAGATTTTCACCACCTGATCTCTAAACTATCAAAGTCAGGGCACAACACGTGTTCCTGGTACCACCAGCAACCGGTGCACCGGCGGTGGACAGGTGACAGTAAAAAAGGACCTATGATGTCGAACTCCTCATCCGCGTTAAAGGTTGTGTTTCTCGACCGCGCGACGATCCCTCCATCCATTAGACTTAAAGAACTGCCTTTCTCGCATGAGTTCGAGCTGTTCGAGCGAACTGCAGCCGAAGATGTGAGCGCAAGAATCCGCGACGCGGATGTCGTTATCACGAACAAGGTGAGGTTAACAGCAGCCGACTTGTCTCAGGCGACACGATTGAAGTTGGTCGCCGTCGCGGCTACCGGCACTGACAATGTGGACTTGGCGGTCTGTGACGAGCGAAACATCATCGTCTCCAACGTAAGAAACTACGCTACACATACCGTTCCTGAACACACGTTCGCCTTAATCTTCGCACTCAGGAGGAGCCTTGCTGCTTATCGCGAGGCAGTGCGTGCCGGCCGGTGGGCCGAATCCGGTCAATTCTGCTTTTTTGACTTTCCGATCCGCGATCTCGCCGGATCGACAATTGGAATCGTGGGTGACGGCGCGCTCGGCACCGCCACGGCGAACATCGCACGAGCACTAGGTCTCCGCGTACTGTTTTCCGCGTATAAGGGTCGGACCGACATGGGCCCGCTGTACACACCTTTCGACCAGGTTTTGCGGGAGTCGGACATCATTACGTTACATTGTCCGCTTACCAGTAGCACCCGCGATCTTATTTCGGATGCAGAGTTCGCAGCCATGACTCGCAAACCCATCCTTATAAACACAGCTCGCGGCGGTCTCGTCAACGAGTCAGCGCTCGTCCGTGCGCTGCACTCCAATCAGATATCCGGAGCAGGTTTTGATGTCGTCACCGAAGAGCCACTGCCCGAGGACCACCCGTTCACAGCGATTTTGGACCATCCCGGTTTTATCCTAACACCCCATGTAGCGTGGGCAAGTGAAGAGGCCATTCAGGGACTCGCAGATCAACTGATCGACAATGTCTCCGCATTTGTGCAGGGCGCCCCACAAAACGTTGTAACCAAGACCCCGTAATTGACACGATTTCGCTTTTCCGGTTATCAGACCGGTCGATTTGCCAAGGTGTGTGAGAGCGCCTGGCCCATGTGAGGCTGACATGGTTGGCCGCATCGATTGATGCGGCCTTTTTTTCTTCAAAAACCCACGCGACGCGCGACTCACACAGACCTTATCCGCTTCCGAGCCTCGATTCGGGAACACACACCGGCACCCTTTCCCGTCCGGCAAGGATGCTTGAAGAAACTGCGATTATCAACAGCAGCTTTCTATCTCAAGATCGCAGCATAGGCATTTCGCAACCATAAAGAGGACATGGCCATGACGATCCATTCCGTCCCTGGAGACTTTCATATTCCTTTTGACGACCTCAAGGTCGTCGCGCGTGGCCTCGTACGGCCGGAATGCGTCTTAGCGCTCGACGATGGGTCGCTCGTAACCGCACATGGTCAAGGCGGCTATTCGATCATTAGTTCAGTAGGAGAAGTGTCTCACCACCTGGCACATTGCGACACAGCTAGAAAGTATGTGCCCAATGGGATCGCGCTTGCACCGAACGGAAAGATGCTTTTCGCCGATCTAGGAAACCAATATGGCGGGATTTTCTCGCTCGATCGTCATGGACATCTGGAGACCGTCCTCGATTCGGTCGACGGGACTAGCCTACCGCCGAGCAATTTCGTAATGGTCGACGAGCATGATGTGCTGTGGTTCACAGTCAGCACCCGAAACGTGCCGCGTAGCAAGTCGTGGAATCACCACGTCCGAGATGGATTCATCGGAGTGATCGACGGCGACGGGGCGCGCATCGTTGCTGATGGCCTCGGCTACACCAACGAAATTGCTTTCAGCCCCGACCGACGCTGGGTCTACGTCAACGAAACGTACGCGCAGAGGATCAGCCGCTATCCTCTGACTGGGTCGGCGGCCAAGCCTCGTTTGGGAAAGCGCGAAACGTTGGTACAACTTTCCGAGGCCGATCTTCCCGATGGTCTGGCCTTCGATGTCGCCGGTGGGCTATGGGTGACGTGTATCGCAAGCAACAAGGTGCTGCTCGTGCGACCCGATCGCACAGTTCAGGTAATTGTCGAAGACAGCGATCCCGCGCACGTCGGACGAATAGCCGCCGGCATACGTGAAAGCTCGCTCGAACACGCGGACATGCAGACACCAGGTAATTCCCGTTTGGGAAACGTTTCAAGCATTGCGTTTGGCGGCCGGGATATGCGTACGGCTTATCTTGGTTGTCTACTCGATGACTGCGTCCGCAGTTTCCGGTCCCCAATCCCTGGCGTGGCACTTCCTCACCGCAGCCGTCGCATCCGATAAACATGCCTGGCGCAGCGTACGCCGGGTCAACTTATCCTTAACAAATCACAGGAGACGATGATGCTCGACATTGAAGCCCGGACGATGCGCAAAATCCTGCGCAGGTTTATTCCGCTGCTCACGCTATGTTTTGTCGTCGCGTTCTTGGATCGCGTCAATGTCGGATTTGCCGCATTGACGATGAATCGCGATCTTGGCATTTCTGCGTCGACGTTTGGCCTTGCTGCCGGACTCTTTTTCGTCAGCTATTTCGTGTTTGAAGTCCCATCAAACATCCTTCTTGAGCGCTTCGGAGCTCGTCGTTGGATCGCCCGAATCATGTTCACATGGAGCCTATTCTCTGCGGCTACCGCGTTCGTGCAAGGTGCATCGTCGTTTTATGCCATCCGGATTCTACTCGGCGCTGCGGAAGCCGGTTTTTTTCCCGGCATAGTATTTTTTTTGACGCTGTGGGTTCCCGCTACGTATCGGGCACGCGTCATTGGCGGTTTCATGGCTGCGATGCCGATTGCAAGCGTAGTCGGGTCGCCGCTTTCGGGTTATTTGATGTCCCTGGATGGAGTCTTTGGTCTCGCCGGCTGGCAACTCATGTTTCTGATCGAAGCGTTTCCGTCGCTCATTCTCGCCGTTTTGGTCTGGAAAACCCTTCGCGACTCGCCGAAACAGGCCGAATGGCTAACCGATGACGAACGGAACTGGTTGTCATCAACGCTGGAAGCAGAACGTGCATCTCAAACACCGATGATGAAGCACGGGGTGCTGAATCTCGCTCGCAGTCCCGTGGTGCTTCTTACTGCTCTCGCCTATTTTGGTATCACGGGATTCAACTATGGCCTAAGCTTTTTTCTGCCACAGATTGTCAAGGGGTTTGATCTAACGATTCGACAGGTGGGATACGTCAGCGCCCTACCGTTCCTGGCCGGGGCAGTAGGCATGGTTCTTTGGAGCAAGCACTCAGACCGGACAGGTGAGAGGCGCGCGCACCTGCTCATACCACTATCTCTGGCAGTCGCCGGACTTTCCGGATCGACATTGGTCACGGCACCCATCACGAAACTGCTCCTTCTGTGCGTCGCAAGCTTGGGAGTGTTTTCCTCATTGCCCGTGTTCTGGACTTTGGTCCCTCGCCTTCTTTCTTCAGCTACCGCTGCGGCTGGAATAGCATTAATCAACTCCCTCGGCAATCTCTCAGGGTTCATTAACCCGTACGCGGTTGGGATCCTGAAGGACGCGACTGGCCGCTTTGATGCTGGAATGCAACTTATAGCTGCCATTGGCGTACTCGCCATTGTGATTTTGTTCTTTATTACACGCGGCAAGCGCGCACACGCAGGCTCCGACCGTATGACGAGCAGGCTACAAAATCCTTGATTCGCCACGCAGCCCCATCGAGCCGAGCGTCAAGCGAATGACGCAGGGTCCGGTGTGCGGCGAGGCATGTGCTCGCCCTTCCTAAATACCGATAATATCCGGAGACGTTATGAACACGACACCAAACCAGGCCCACGTCGCCGTGGGCCAACGAACACCGCAAAAGCGTTGGTTCCAGCATTTGTATGTGCAGGTTCTTATCGCAGTTTGCATTGGGGTCGCACTCGGCCATTTTTATCCGAATGCGGGAATCGCAATGAAGCCGCTCGGAGACAATTTCCTGAAATTGATCAAGTTGATGGTCGCTCCGCTGATTTTCTGCACAGTGGTGCATGGAATTGCGAGCATGCGCGACATCAAGGCCGTGGGTCGCGTCGGAGTTAAGGCCTTGATCTACTTCGAGGCGATGACGACGCTTGCACTGGTGATCGGCCTTGTCTTTGTGAACCTCATGAAACCGGGAAGTGGCATGCATATAGATCCACGCACGATCGATGCTTCGGCAATTGCTGCATACACAAAGGCTGCACATGACCAGACGATCGTCGGCTATCTTTCACACATCATTCCATCGACCGTTTTCGGAGCCTTCGCTGAAGGGGACATTCTTCAAGTACTCTTTATCTCGATCATGTTTGCGTTTGCTCTTCAGATGCTGGGGGATCGCGGCAGGCCGATGCTCACCGTTATTGATATCGGATCACGGACATTTTTTAACATGGTTAAAATTGTCATGTATGTCTCACCTCTCGGGGCCTTCGGCGCCATCGCTTTCACCATTGGTCGCTACGGCGTAAGCTCACTCGGTTCCTACGCACAGCTTCTCGCCACCTATTACGCGACAGGCGTCGTCTTCGTCGTCGTAATTCTCGGAACGGTCTGCCGTCTTGCCGGCTTCAGCCTCTTTTCATTTTTGCGCTACATCCGTGACGAATTGCTCCTTGTACTTGGCACCTCCTCATCCGAGTCCGCTCTACCCCGCCTCATGGATAAACTGGAAAAGCTCGGATGCGACAGATCGGTAGTTGGCCTTGTCGTACCGGCAGGCTACTCGTTCAACCTCGATGGCAGTTGTATAAATATGACCGTGCTTGCAATTTTCATCGCGCAGGCTACCGACACACCTCTCTCCATATGGCAGCAGTTGTCCCTCCTCCTCATCTTGCTGCTCACGTCCAAGGGCGCGGCGAGTGTTAGTGGGGGGGCATTCATCGTGCTCGCGGCGACCTTGGGTTCAGTGCCGGGTTTTCCGGTCGCTGGACTAGTCCTTGTGCTGGGCGTGTATCGGTTTATCTCGGAAGGTGGAGCGCTCATAAACGTTATAGGGAACGGTATCGCCACTATCGTGGTTTCGCGATGGGAGCGGGTATTGGACGAGCGAACGTTCAAGCATCATCTCACGCAAGGCCCCGATACGGAATAGGTGTCGCATCAGGCGTCTGACGGTGTGGCAGAGACCGCCTTGTCGTCAGACTGGGAAAGAAAATCAAAGAGACGGACGGCCTCGGGAGCAAGCACACTACTATTCTTCGTTCCAATCCACAGCGTTCGATTCGCCCATTCATCCGATAACGCTACCGCACGCAGGCCCGCATCCAGTACTTCGTCCCTTAGTGCGCGGCTTGGCAGCACCCCTATGCCGAGTCCCGATTCGATCATTCTGCAGATCCCGTCGAAGCTAGATACCTGAATACGAAGCCGCAGAAGACGCTCTGCGGCAAGCGCTGCATCTCTCATGCGCGAAAGCAGCGAACTTCCGGCGTTCAGACCGACGTAATCTTCATCAAGCGTATCCACGAATCTTATGACATCGCGCTCTGAAAACGGATGTCCTTGCGGCACCACAAGTACTAGCTGGTCTCGCCGGTAGAGTCTACGTTCAACGTTTGGCGCAGGCACGTTGTCAGCAAAGATACCAAGTTCGGCTTCACCGGAGATTACGGCACGAACGATCTCGCCGCTGAGGCGCTCTTCGAGACTTACTTTCACACCACGATTGGCATTCAGAAAGCTGGCCAGATCCACCGGTAAAAACTGGACGATAGCGGAAGTATTGGCCCATACCCGTACATGACCGCGAATGCCGACCGCGAAGTCACTCATCTCGTTAGCCATGCTATTTACCTGAGCAAGAACGCGGAGTGCAT
Source organism: Paraburkholderia caribensis (assembly GCF_002902945.1). Taxonomy (NCBI): domain Bacteria; kingdom Pseudomonadati; phylum Pseudomonadota; class Betaproteobacteria; order Burkholderiales; family Burkholderiaceae; genus Paraburkholderia; species Paraburkholderia caribensis. Next base: position 47,868 of record NZ_CP026104.1, on the reverse strand, counting down.
GCTCATGCAGTCCGCGCCCGGCTGCAGTCAATTCGACGCCCCTCGCGCGTCGAACTAGCAACGTGCAGTCGGTAACACTCTCAAGGTCCGTGATACGCTTGCTAACCGCGGATAACGTAAGGCGACCGTGCTCAGCAGCCTTCGTCAGGCTTCCGTGTTCGGCAACGAGAGCGAATACTCGCAGCGATTGAAGGTCGAAGTGACTGGGATTGACCATAGGTGCGAAGCGACAAGTGGGAACTAACCACCCATAGCTTACACCGTGACGGAGGCGCACGGCGTGAAGCCGAAGTATGGAGACACGCACAGGAAAGCAAAAGGCCGCGTTTTGCGCGGCCCGTTGGATGGGGCAAGTCGAGCTCCAGTCAGTGACAAACGGCGCGTTGCTCGGGTTTGCCGTCCGCGGCGAGGGTGGGCATGGGATGCAAATCCAGTCGTCGCCCGGCCTTAAGCAACTGACTTGGTACATCGTGGCCTATGAGGCCAGGGAGGCGCGCAGCGGCCGAAAGGATTCCCGACAGGTCGACGCCGGTGTCGTACCCGTCCAGTTCGAGCATGTGCACAAGGTCTTCTGTACACACGTTCCCGGTAGCGCCGGGCGCGTACGGGCAGCCACCCAGGCCACCCAGCGACGCATCGAACCGGTCAATTCCGGCCTCAAGAGCCGCGAGCGTGTTCGCGAGAGCCATCCCACGGGTATTGTGGAAGTGCAACGTCAGTTCGAGGTCGGGGAACGTCGCGCGCGCCTTGCGGCACAGGGCCCGAACTTGGGAGGGGAAAGCCATGCCCGTTGTGTCGCACAGCGTAACGCCACGTACGCCAAGTTCCGCGAAACAGTGCATCCACCGGATGACTTCTTCGACAGGTACATTCCCTTCCATTGGGCACCCTAGTGCCGTCGAAAGCGATACGTTAATTGCGACGTCAGTCTGCTTGACAACAGAAATAACGTCCCGTAACTGCGCAAACGACTGATCACGTGACATACGCAGGTTGGCAACGTTGTGACTTTCGCTCACCGACATTACGAGGTTGACCTCGTCGACTCCGCAGGACAGCGCGCGCTCGGCGCCGCGGACGTTCGGAACCAAGACCGTGTATTCCACGCCGGAATTCATTGTGATCTGATGCATCACCGCCTCGGCGTCACGCAACGCCGGAATCGCCTTTGGCGACGTGAACGAAGTCACCTCGATTTTTGCATATCCACACTGGCTAAGCTCGTTGACAAGCGAGATTTTCTGGTCGGTATCGACAAATAGCGCTTCGTTTTGGAAACCATCGCGCGTTGCAACTTCCTGGATGTACAGGCGCTTTTTCGACTCGGGCATGATCCTCTCCGTCAGATAATGTTTCGTGCACGCCAATCGGCGCGGATTTCCTCGTCGATACCAAGCCTGTCGAGGATTGCTTCGGTGTGTTGTCCGAGGGCAGGCGCCGGTGCTCGCACCGTCCCAGGTGTTTCCGTCAGCTTCGGCACGATACCCGGCAACTGGACGCGTGTGCCATCAGGAAGCACCGAATCGAGAATCATGCCGCGCGCTTGATAATGCGGGTCAGACGCAATATCGGCAATGTCATAGATTTTTCCCGCTGGAATGCGGGCTTCGTTCAGCGCCGAAAGCACGTCTTCGAGGTCGTAATTTTGAGTCCATTCGCTGATGGCCGTGTCGATCTTCTCAACCTGCTTTACGCGGCCATCGTTCTGAGCCAGTGCCGGATCGTTGCCCAAATCCTGGCGTCCGATCAACTCCATCAGCCGACGGTAGATGCTGTCGCCATTGCCAGCGATTAAGGCGTACTTGCCATCGCGACAGCGGTACGCGTTGGTCGGCGCGATGCCGGGCAACGAGCTGCCGGCTGGCTGCCGGACGGTCCCGAAGACCGTGTATTCTGGCAACATGCTTTCCATCATGTTGAATACCGACTCATATAGCGCCACATCCACAACCTGACCAACTCCACCATTTTGTTCGCGATGTCGCAATGCCAGTAGAACGCCGATTACACCGTGCAAAGCCGAAAGAGAATCTCCGATGGAAATGCCGACCCGCACGGGGGTGCGGCCTGGCTCGCCACTCAAGTGACGCAATCCGCCCATCGCTTCCGCAACAACGCCGAAACCGGGCCGATCCCGGTAGGGTCCACTCTGCCCGTAACCGGAGACGCGCAGCATGACGAGACCCGGATTGATTTCGCGAAGTACGTCCCAGCCGAGCCCCCATCCCTCCAGCGTACCTGGTCGGAAATTCTCAATGACGACATCACACTGTGCAACCAGCTTGCGAACGACTTCTTGTCCCTCCGGTGCCCGGAGATCCAGCGTGAGTGACTGCTTGTTACGCGACTGTGCAGCCCACCATACGGACGTGTCATCATGTAACAGCCGCCATTTACGAAGCGGATCGCCCTTTTCCGGTGGTTCGATCTTAACCACCTCGGCACCGAATTCCCCCAGCATTTTCGCCGCGAAAGGACCTGCAATCAATTGACCAAGTTCCAGTATGCGCACGCCTGACAACGGACTCGTCATTTTGCCTCCGTATTCCTCGTCTGATATTGGTCCCATCGTGAAGCATTTCCCGCATGTTGATAATCGACGATTACTCAAGCACCCTTTCTTGGGAGGAAACACAGAACGAGCGGCTGTCCGTCGATCGGCGCCAACTCCGGAGTCGTCAAGGACCCCTCGCCGTGAGGGAAGACGCGAAACAGGGGCAGATGAGGCGTGAAAATGCTTCGCGGCGAAAGCGGCCAATCGTGGATTTCACCAATGGATATGGCGCCCGTGGGAGCGAGCCAATTCGAGACCTATGCAGGGAGATCATTGAACGAAATATGCTGGACAATTATGTCCTAGCGTCTCGAAGTACTTTTCCCGCATTATTCTCTAGTTATCATCATGCACAGTTCCGAGGGCCTCGCGCCGATATCCGAGGAGACGAAACGGTAACGGCGCCCCGTCCGCGCGAATGGAAAGTTGTGGATAGATCGCAAAACGACGAACGCGACGCTCGCGCGCCGGCATTCCACTCACCGTCCGCTTTGAATGCGATACAGACGGTGAGCTCTTTTTATTCGTTTCCCGTGCCGCTCGCCCTCCCTCGAAGTATTCCATCGAATCGGCGATCGACGCGAGAGTCGCCCATTGCGCATGACGAGCTTGCGGCATTGTAGTGAGCGGAGCCGGAGCACCGCCCAGAACGATGGCACCGGACTGGAGACGGTAGGCTCCGGGCTAGCGTTTGTTGGGCACTTTCTGGGGGGAGACATCTACGGCAGCGAGACCGGACACATGAGTGACCCCTGCGCTGGCGCGTGGTCTATGCCTAGACAGGCAACAAATATCCGAGGGAGGTATCGTCGATCAGGTTTTTTTCGAGTCAATATCCGCACATGGCAATTTATGTCGCCAAAGCTGCAGCGGCGATGTTGGGCAGATCGCCAATACTCCTCCAGACAGTTGATTGTGCCGCGAGTCCTCGGATCGTTCCTGTACGCAAGGAAGAGAAACAACTGCCAATGCGAAGAGCACAATCGACGTCGAACTCGCCAAGAAAGCATCCCAGATTCAAGGCGTCAACAAGAAACCCCTGAAGAAGCAATTGTCAGTTCAAGAACGAACTGGATCCAGAACGGAGTCAGCTTGACACCTCGAGGCGCTTCGCCAATTTTTCAATCTCGGCCACTGGGGCTCGCCGCATCTGCTGATCATGTACCGTCAAGACTCTGCAAAACAACGCATACGCCGACTCGTCGAATCTATAGTGGCCATCGTTCAATGGACCGCCATAGGCGCGTGAAGTCGCATCGTAGAGTTCCCAAAACCCGTTGCGTAGCAAGCCATAGCCGCTATCTGACAGAATCGCTGTCGCCATCCCTACCCGCGTCATAAGCTGCAGAGAGTAGAGCGTGCCATGGCCGGAAGACAGCGCCTCCAGCATAATGTGATATTCGAGAGACAGTCGATCAACGATATACGATGGCAACGGCAGCAGATCGGCTTTCGCCGAACAGCGCTGTTGTTTTCTCCTTGCGAGGGAATTGGATTGGCTGCTTTTTTTCACGGTCGATCTCGTTGAGCAAGTTGTCATGAGTTCGCTATTCGAGCGTCAAGCTGGTCCCGAAGAACAGGCGGATTATTTTTCTGGATCGGCGCACGCGCATCAACAATCATCTTATCGATCAATATCGACCCAGAAGCCGGTCGCTCACGGGTGTGAACGGTTGGATCCGACCGCGACAATGTGAGTGACAGGTCTGACGCATGCTTGCCGCCGTAAGATCATGAACTGGATATTGGATCGTTCCGTCTTGAACCCAAAATCCTGCGGCACTGCGTAAATAGCCACCTGTAATTGAGTCAGACGGAAATAGAAAACGAGATTCTAGGAAAAGGCAAGAGCAAAAGGCTTCCAAAATAATGATTCGCTAATCAACGCTCAACAAAAAAATTCTAATTTTGGACGAACGAGAAGTAAAAAAACGCGATGCGGATCCGAGGGAATTCGTCGTTGCGATGCCACGAAGTCGCTCACTTCACTATGGCGCAGATTTTGGACTGCTGATATGCGTGAGTTTTGAGTTCGCACACATAGTGTCCACTACTCGCGACTTGTGATACGGGAGCACATTCGGTGCGGCCGCCTCGCGTACATTACAGGTAATGGTCTTAAGTCGCGTCGACGCTTTTGCGGCCGCGTATCCGATGATTGAGGCTGCACTTGATGGCGTCCTCATCCCGCACGTTTCGCTCGTCGTAGCGCTGTCGCGGCCACTGTACGGGTAGGCCTGCGAAACCTGTGATTGGAGTCAGTTCGATCAACGCGCTGTCAGACGAAGCTTAATCCTTGTACGCCACATTGCCGCACACCGCACCGGATCGCAAATGATCAAAGGTTCATTTGCCGCTTGCGTCTAAAGGTTCAGTTCATTCATGCTGTCAACCAGAAATTTTCCTGAAGATCGAAGCAACTTTCGATATCGAAAGCACAACGATTACAACGAATGAAAATCGATGTGATTATATTACCTATTGCAGAGCGTCGACACAATCGGGATATCTTCCAATACGACTCCGATTTACGTATCGGCACACTTCGCATCCCGCCATTTCGTTGCGAACGACAAACGATGAAGAAGGTTGCCCACTCAAGCCGCATCTCGGACCTTTCGCTGCACGACCTGTTGCAGATTGAAAGCCTGCCTGCATATATCAAACAGATGGCGCCCCGTACTCTATGCAGACTGATCGACCATATCGGTGTCGAGGACTGTGCAGAGTTTATGTCCATCGTCGACGCTCAGACAATGCGCAAGGTGTTGTCGGTTGCGTTGTGGACACGACCGACGACAGGCGGCCCCGAGCTTTTGGACGCCGCGCGCTTTATTTCCTGGGTTCGGGTCTGGCTTGTCGAAGGCGAGCGAGCCACCACCCTAAGGCTACTCGACATAGAGGAAGATCTACTCGTTGCCATCATCACCCGCCTGATTGACGTACGTATGCTAGATGCGACAAATATATCCGACGCCGACTGGGTGCTCGGCGAATTTCGTATGGAAGCTCGGTTAGACGGGGACTGGCAAGTACTGCAGGAGATGTTTTTCGCTTTGTGGCAGTTCGAACCCGATTTCAGTCGTCGGTTGCTCTCGCGTTGCGAGAGCGAACAGACCTTTGCAGCGCATCACGCGAGCGACGCTCACCTCGCAAACGGGCTTGACGCAGACATTACGTTCTCGCGCTCATCCGAGCGTGACGCCGACGGCTACGTTGACCCTGTCCATGCCTGCGCCTTTCTCGCGTCGGCACGGTCGCGCAGTCTCGCTCAACTGCGCGATGAGCAATCTTACGATCTCGAGACGGCCGAATTCTTCGCCGCTCAAACAGGCGTTCGGGAGCGAACCTACCTGCCCTCGTCAATTCATGACCTATCGTATCGAATTCCCGGCTCGACGACCGAAGAACTGCCGCTCAGAGGCGCCAAGCATTCCGACGGCGGAATCGAACTGATTGGCACTAAAAGAGACTTTGACATCATCGACGCCATGCTGCACGATGCGGGAATCTTGGAGCAACGAAACCATCTGCTCTTAGAACTTACGCAGTCGGGAATTTGCGGCGATGAAGTTGCTACAGGCGAGTTACTGATCCGCGCTCTCAAAGAGGTTTTCTGCGCCCCTTCTTCGGCATCTGCGTCGTCACAACGATTGCGAGAACTCACCTACTTGGCAAATATCGTCATGGCGGATGTTCAAATTCAGGGACACCCCTTCCGGGAGGACGAGGCCGGAAAGTTCGCAATTGCCGTTGCGAATCTTGGCGCGTGCTGGCTCCTAGGTGATGCTGGGGAACCCTGTGAATCGGTTGCTGGCTTTCGGATGACCTTGGACAACGACGCAGGAGTTGTACGCTTGTTCAGGATCGGATACCACATTATTTGCCGCATTCCAGACCGGTGTGCTGAGGCGCTGGAACAGCTCGCGACGATTCGACATGACGACGCATCCGAATTCGACTTCAGAGCATACGATGAATCTTGGAGCCTCGCAGAGGTGGCCAATTTGGTCAGGCAACGGCAATTCTATATGGTCAGGTCGCTTATTGACGACTTCGCTGTAACGATGGATAGCGCCACGCGCACCGCGCTACGGTTTCTGATCGACGCGACGCCACAATTTCCGGCCGTACTTGATGGTCTCGAAGGAGCGGTCCAGATTTACGTCGATAAGACGGCACGATACATTTCGACGACCAGCGATCTCGCGCTGATAGAAGCATTCCTAAAGCGGCTTCCTCAGCTATGTGGAGCTTGAGCGACCCACGCTATCGAGGGATATCCGGATCAAGTAGGCGGTATGATAAGTCACAACGACAGGCAGGGTTTGGGCAATCTGTCGGATCGATGACTGCGCATCGTCCAACAAAAACAGACCACTGATTCTGAGTGAAGCGGCATCTTCGGATAGAACGATGAGGCCCGGCAGATATCGGTTCAGCGCTTCGACTATTTCGCTTAACGGACGGTCAACCGCCGTGATAAAGCCTTTGACCCACGTCGACTCGGCATCCGCCTGTAACGGCTCGAGATTTATTCTTCCCGAACGGAGAAGGGTTGCTACCTGCCCCGCCTTCACATTCAGCGCGCCTCCCGACGCCGCCTGCGCTTGCACGGCCGACCGCGTCACCGCCAGCCGGGTGCCTTCGGCACCGAGCCCGACGCCGAACTCGGTTCCAAGCGACTTGCAAGCCCCGTCTCGAGTGTAAATAATAAAGGGGCGATTTACGTCGTGTGCAACACTTACAAAAAGACGTCCTTTAATCAGCCTTACCGCACGCTCGCCGCCATCGAAATCGATGTCTACGGCAGACCCGCCGTCCAATGTGAGCAAGGAGCTATCTTCGAGTACAATCTGCCGCCGCTTGCCGATATCTGTCGCAAAGTCGGCAGTCATTGAATCAAAGACGCCGAGCACCTTTCCAGCACCACCCAACACGCCGAATACACCGAGAACCGTCATCGAATCCCGTAGGAGCTTGCGGCGCGACATTCGTGTTGAAGTGAGCACCCGACGCGCCGCAGCACCGCCGTGCTCCCGTGCGGCGGCAAAGACGTTCAATCGATGCTCGACGCTTTCCCACGCTGTTCGATGCTGTGAATTAGCGTCTCTCCAGCGAGAAAAAGCACGATAGTCATCGTCGGTCGCAGTTCCCGAGGCCAGACGCACGGCCCATTGAACGGCCTCTTCAAGCATAAGCGTTTCCGTATCATGATCGGCCATGATTACGCAATGTTCATCAGGTGTTTGAGAGCTTTCGTCATGTATTGACCCACCATGCTAACGGACACATCCAATTGCTGTGCGATGTCGGCGTACGTCATTCCATCGAGCTGGCTCAGCATGAAGGCCTGACTTACCTTGATCGGCAAGCCAGATAGCCTTCGGTCGAGTTCGAAGAGCAATTGCACCATCTCGAATGTATCGTGTTCCGAAGGGGAAGCCTGATCCGGGATGGTTGCAAGCTCACGCAAATATGCTTGCTCTAGGTCTCGACGGCGCCAAAATTCGAAAACCAGTCGTTGCGAAATGGTAGTCAGTAAGGCACGGGGCTCCTGGATAGCATGAATGTCAGGTATCTGAACAAACTGGACGAAGGCCTCAGAACTCAGATCTTCAGCCGTCGACTGACATCCCACCTTGCGCCGCAGCCGATTCTTAAGCCATTGGTAGCTACGCCGGAACTCATCACTGAGTAGCCGCGCGCGATCGCCCGACGACTGACCGCGGTTTTTCTGCCCCTTGTTGCCACTTTCCATATGTTACCCATGCCCCGACCATCACAGCGCTGACGCCTGTACCTCTTCCGACACCGTCAAATCTACGGTTGGGCGAAAAGGTAACACTTTAAAATTGATGCGTGCAACCAAATGGAAGTTGTAAGGATAGGTCCGCAGGAGATATCCATGCAAGGGTGCCACTGCTGCGCCGGCAACAGGACACCAAGCTCCGCCTTTGCGAGATTCGAGTCTCAGTGCCGTCGCGCCTCAACGCTCGCGCATTATTGTGAATGCGCGAGGTCCAGCCAAACCTTCGCGAGTCGACGCTCTTCTCTTCCTAGCTTATCGATGACGCCAATCGCGTAATCCTCCTTTTTCGCAATGATGGCTTTCGCGAGTTCCGATTCTGAAAGATTGCGATAAGTGTTTATATCCGTCCCCCTGAGGTCCTCCAACCGTCTTGCGAGCGCCTCCTCATCGTCAGAATATTGGATCTGTGGCGTTTCGTGCAACCCCTGCATCCTCGCGAAATTTACCACCAGCTCCTCACCGATACCACAGAAGGTCGTGCAGTCGGTCGCGGCGCTTTCTGCAAAAGACAGCAACATTTCATCTAAATCGTTCAAGTCTCCGGAGTCGCGCAACTCATCCGCTTGTTGAGCAAGGGTTCGCCGAAGATCCTTCCATTCGTTCCGGCTCACCATCCCACCAGCCAACACCCGCACATGCAGTTGGCTGACCGCCGTAAGCAAATCCGCGACGCGGGAGTTCATCGCAAGTCGAAGTACCCCGTACTGAGCGTCGGTCAACAGAGTAAGGACGAAACGCGTCGTCAATATGGAAACATCTTGGCCGGGGCGTAGCGCTTCGATCCATTGAATCGCAAATTCGACCTCCGTCAGCAAACCCTCTTTGCTTAGTTGACGTCTTTCTCGAAGATATCCATCTGTCACCATGGCCTCGAACAGAGCACTGTAGAGCGCTAACGCCGACAGGGGAATGCCGGTGGCACTGACTTGCTCGTCCGGAGACAAGTCGGCGTCGAAGAGGCAATAGAGCACTAATGTGTCCGGGTCCGGCACATTCATATTGGGACGCATCCTGTGAAACTCCTTCGGCGGCTTACCCGACTTGACATGTTCCGTAAAGAGTTGCTCATATAGCGCGCGCTTTTCGGCGCGACGGGCCATCGCGGACGGAAGAGTACGTCGGAGATTATTTGCCAAACGGAACTGCAGTTCCGACCTTGTTTCTCGCTCGGTAGCGGGAAATGCTGAAAACATATCAATCCCTCGTTTTTGAATGAATGTATCTTTGCTCCGTGACCGTTTAGCCAAAGCGCTCGTCGAAAAATCTTTCGAGGCGGCCCTGCGTACGCTCTTCGATGAGTTCGACCTCCGTGCCATTCCGGTAAAGGCTCAATCGCGGTATGCCTCGTACCTTATGCTTCTCACAGAGCTTCGGATTCTGGTCGGAGTTGACCTTTACCAGCACGACTTTTCCCTCGTAATCTGGCAACAGCACATCGAGTACACGGCCGAGTGCGAGGCATGGACTGCACCAAGGCGCCCAGAAATCGAGCAAAACGGGTACGTCCGACTTTAGAACTATGTCCTCGAACGTTTCGTCAGTTGCCGAGAGGTAATTGGATCTCATTAGATTTGCTCCATAAGGTAATGACCGGGGCCGCATCCCATAAGTGAGACGCGCGGAGGACCAACGGCGCTCATTTCGATGCTGTGCGTATGAAACGAGTAAAGGGCCCGATGATGTGAAACACTGATGACAGCTGCCTTCGGAAGGCGCTCAACGATGAGTTCATACATTCGGCGCTCGTTCTCTTCGTCAAGCGCACTCGTGGACTCATCGAGCATCAAAAAGTCCGGCCGCTGGAGCAGTGCGCGGGCAAATCCCAGTCGCTGCTGTTCGCCGGGCGACAAACGTGCGTCCCATCGATCCGTCGAATGTAGCGCGGTACGGAGATGAGCGAGCCCGCAATCGGCAAGCATCGCATCGCATATGTCGTCATTAAACGCATCTGCGGGCTGCGGGTAGCAAAGCGCCCCTTTTAGACTCCCGTTAGGCAAATAGCTGCGTTGAGGCAGAATAAAAACCTTTGAGCCGACCGGCATCGTGACGACTCCTGATCCGTAATGCCAAATTCCTGCCAGACAACGCAGTAATGTGCTTTTTCCGGATCCAGACGGCCCAGTCACGACCCAACGCTGTCCAGGCCGAACCAACAGATCGATATTGCGTGCCAACTCGTGGCCTTGTGGCGTCGCGAGCGTGAGTGAATGCGTGGAGATTAACGCTTTCGGCTGCCGCACATATCGTGGCCCTCGCGAGGTGACGCCGCCTCCTATCGCCTCCTTTAGTCCCTGTAGCCGGGTGACGATAACGCGGTATTGCTGCACATTCGTGAAATTCACCGCAAACCACTGCAGTGAACCCACGGCAAGACCAAAGGACGATGACAGCTGAACCATATCGCCATACGAGATCCCATGAGCGAGATACCTTGGCAATAGCACGAATTCTGCAACAACCGTCGATACAAGTGCTAGGGCCAGCGTGACAGGCTCGAAACGAAGGTTGAAAAGAATCGTTTGCCAAATATTTTGGCGCACAGCACCATACGCTTCGGTCAGGCGCTCGACCTCTTCCCGACTACCGCCCAGCAGGGCGATCTGCTCTGCATGCGCCCGCACACCAGCCATCATGAAACGGAAACTTGCCTCGGCCTGCTGCCTGCGAAACGTCAAGGATTTCAGACGACGGCCTAAGACCTGCACAACTACCGACGTGAGTACCGAGTAGATAGCGGCAAACCACACCATGTAATGTGGTAGATTCATGTAGCCCCCGAACAATCCGATGCTGATATTCCCGGACTTCGCCCACAGCACCTTAAGAAACACAGCCGCAGACGCTATCGTCTCGAACAGACCGAAGCTCAGGGTCAGGGTTGTCATTACGAACTGGTCAATATCCTCTGTGATCCGCTGGTCGGGGTTATCAACGAGTTGCGCCTGCTCTATTCGATAGAAACCTGTATGAGACAGCCAGTCGTCAAGGAGGCGCCGGGTCAGCCAAGTTCGCCAACGCAGCGCAAGCGTGGTATTCAAAAAATTCCGGAGCACGCCGATGGAAACCAGGAGAAACAGCAGACCGATGAACGCAGCGAGCAACAGCGGTAGCCCATCGCGATCGTACTTGACCACTGCTTGTTGATAGCGCCCCATCCAGACGGTCAGACCGAGGCGGGCATACGTCTGTGAAAGGGTTAGAAAGACCAGGCCCGCGAGCAGGCAAAGCGCTACTTTCTTGTCCGCCGACATCCAATATGGCGTTATCAATGCGCGCCACCCCTTGAATGCACCTGTTTTAAATGGGGTTTCGTTGATTTGAACAGTCATCGTGCTTTGCTCGAGGCGATCCGAGGCCGGCGCACGTGGCTCCGACGGCCTCTACAGGGCTACATGGGCTGGCTAGAACTGGTAAATACTCGTCAGCAGGAAAGTGCGGCCAGGGAGAATTGGGACATAGCTGTCCAACGCGCCGGGCCCGATCTGCGCCCGATCAAACAAATTACGCACGCCGAATGATGTAACCCATTTTCTCTTCCGATAAAATACACCGGCATCCACAATTGCCTGCCCACCGATCCGATAGATTGGGCTGGTCGATGTGCTTTGACCCGTCGTATAGGAACTTCTGATCGTTACGCCACCGTTGATGCCGAACCCCGACAGCATGGCCGATTGAAACGCATACTCCCCCCAGACAAACAGTCTATGACGAGGATCGGTGTACGCCGATCTGATATCGGGTCCCGATGGCTGAGTCTGCGCGTTGTAGCTATAGTTAGCTACGACCTTCAGCCCGGGAGAGATTTGACCGCTTACGTCAATTTCCACGCCCTTTGAAACGACGCCGACCGGGTCGATCATGTTGTAGCCTGGGACGGCTCCATCCGCAATTGCTCTGTTTTTTAGCTGCGTCCTATATAACGCGGCGGAAGCCGTTAACTTGTCGTCAAGGAATTCACCCTTGACACCCACTTCGGTATTTACCCCGGTCTCAGCTGAAGCCGCGGCGCCGCCCACCAAGAGAATGTTGCCCTGCGGCGTGAAGGTTTTTTGATAGCTCGCGTATGTGGCAATGTCATCAGTCAGCTGATAGAGCAGCCCGACATTCGGGCTCCACGCACTGTTCGTCGAGCTGCTAGTGGAGGTTTGGCTCCATGACTGGCCATGCGAAATGCTGCTCAGGAGACGAAATCGCCCGTATTTCATCTGATCCTGCAGGTAGAACTGGTTTGAGTAGCCGTTCTGCTGCGTGTATTCACCCACGGGAACGATGTCTTCAGTTGGCCAATACGTGTAGATGTTCGCAATGGCAACGCCTGCGGCATCAACACCTGCCCCCGCATTAACGAGCGTGCGTTGATAGTTGAAACCAAACACCAGATCATGAGAGACAGGACCAGTCGAGAACTTGCCCTCCACGCTATTCTGCAAACTCCACGCTCGCTGCCGTATGGACCCGGACAAAGGCACGAAGACTGCATCGCCCTCGTCATCAAGGAAGGAGCCGCTTGTTTCAGTCACGCCAAAGCTTTCGACCTCTGTGTTGTAGGCTGCCTTACTTTTCAAAGTCCAACCCTGCACGATCTGCTGGGAGAGGTTGTAGTAAACATTTGTCGAATTTACGCGCAAATGATCGTCTTCGGTGCCTATCGAGTGGTTAATTGGCGCGATCTTCCCATCAAGAAATACCGAATAATATGGCGCGGCTTCGTGCTCCGTGTTTTGTTCAAGGCCGACCACGAAGTTTGTCTGTGCGGTCTGATAGCCAATCGAGGGGGCGATATATAGACTCCGCTCACCAACCGCGCCACCATAGGATTCGCCCGTTCGCTCGCCGTTAATAACAAATCGATAGTTCAAGTTCATGTTCTTCGACAGCGCTCCACCTGCATCGGCACCCAAAAGTGCCTCACCATAAGAGCCAACCTGGGTCTGAAGCTCGTAGACCGGATCTGCCTGAGGCTGCTTGCGAATCACATTAACCACGCCCCCTGGGTTAGTCCCACCCGCGATGATCGAGTCTGCGCCCTTGACAACATCCACCCGCTCAACGCCAATCAGTGGGATGTCGAGGCCGCTCGTGTAACCGTTGCCCTCCGCTGAGTTGGTGACTAATCCGTCTGTGGAGACGGGCGCTGTAAATCCACGAATTTCTACGGTTGCCTGTCCAATCCCGCTTCCCACCACCGACACGCCGCTCACATTGCGGAGCGTGTCAGTCACGGTGGTCGCCTGTTGGCTTCTCATGACGCCCTGCGTGACACTTTGTACTGACATTGGCGTTTCGCTGGCAGGCGTATCGGTTAGGGTCGCCGAGGAGGTCGTTGGGGCTGTAAAGCTCGTGACGTCCGACTTCGTCGTTGAATCATGCACTGTAATCGCTGGCAAGACGGGTGCAGTACCTTCCGCGGACCCAGCATTTTTCTGTTCCCGGACTTGCTTTTCCTTTACCGTCAAAGCACCGTCCGGCGTGGTTGCTCTCTCGAGAGCGGTTCCGATGAGTGCATGATCGATAGCTTGCTCAACAGTCATTGAGCCCTTGACCCCAGGGCTAGAGTAACGACTAGCCAATTTTTCATCGAACGAGATTGGTTTTCGATTTACTGAGGCGATCGCGACTAGTACGCGGTCGAGCGGACCCGCCGCTACGTCATATTGAATGACTGAACTCGCCGCGGTAGTACTCTGGGCATTCGCAATCCCAACAAGTAGTGAAGCATGAAAAGCAAGAAACAGATGGATACTCAACTTCGTAAACTTGAACTTTCTAACCCCTGCCTTTTTCATTCGTTATCCTATATATAGTGCATTCAGACGTATGTTGCTCTTCTTTGTTATTCGAATCTCTTCTTGTCTTAGTTCTGCCGTCCTGCCTGCATCGACGTGGGTGCAGTCACAAACTCGAGGTTCGTCAAACCTGCTGCCTGAGCGATCGACATCACATGCAACACGCGCTCGTATTCAACGTGACGGTCAGCATAGATTCGAACCGTGGGAGGCTGCGCACTAGAAGCTGCCTCTGTTGCTTTATTTGCGAGTTGCGAATCGGTTAGAGCAACTTTATTCCAGAATATCGCACCGGAGATGTCGACCGAAATGTCCACAGCGTCATCTTTCGTAGAATCTTTTGCGGCAACTTCCTTCGGAAGATCCAGCTTCAAAGCGTGATTCATGACCGGCAGGGTCACAATGAAGATAATGAGCAAGACCAGCATCACATCAATCAGCGGCGTCATATTGATGTCGCCGACGAGACCGTCGCCGTGTTCGTTATCCGTGAGAATCGACATTCAACCTCCTCGGGCTGGCTATGACGCTTACAAAGCGTCTTGTTCGCTGGTGACGGCAACCTGTTTTAAGACGGAGTGGGGTCTGCGCTCCGCGGCGGTTTTCCCAGTAGCCTTTCCACCTACCACGAAGTACCCATGCAGCTCGTGCATAAACCTCACGACTTTGTGGACGACCGCTTTGTTACCTCTGGAAACAGCGTTATGTCCGAGCACAGCCGGAATCGCCACAAACAGACCGAAGGCGGTCATAATCAGCGACTCACCCACAGGTGCTGCCACGTGATCAAGACTTGCTTCACCCGAAAGACCTATCGCCATAAGAGCGTGGTAGATGCCCCAAACCGTGCCGAACAGCCCTACAAACGGCGCTGTGCTTCCCACTGAAGCAAGGATCGCCGTCCCACGTTGCAACCGCGCAATAAAGTCATCGAGCGAAACTTTGAGGCATCGAGAAATCCAGTCGTTTCGGTTAAGGCTGCCGATCAGCAGTTGCCGCTCGTCAAACACCTGTTCACTTGCCTCCCGTCCGGCGAGGGCAAGTTCAAGATAAGGATTATCGATCTGCGCTCCGAGGAGCGTGATTCCCTCTTCATAGCTCGGCGCCGTCCAGAACCGGCGCTCCGCCAAGGCGGTTTGCCGCCGCAGTCGAGTGAGTCCCGCACCCTTGGCAAGAATAACGGCCCATGAGAGGACGGACATCGCGGCGAGCACGATAACAATGGCGCGTGTGACGGCATCGCCACTGAGCCAGACGTTGCTAATTCCATAGTGTTGCATCAGCTCACTCCGAGAACGAGAATTAAGACCGAAACGCTAGTGGTCGAGATCAAAGCCGACCGGCTGTTCTGCCGTCACGACGACTGGCACGCCGTTCTGGCGAAAGGGTTCACACACACCGCCTGACACAGCATCGAGAGCAGCCGCATCAAGTTCGGGAAAGCCGCTGCTGCGCGCAACACTCACGCCCGAGAGGCGGCCATCTGTTCCGATCTGGATGCGAAGCCTAACGATGCCGCTCTCACCAAGACGCTTTGCCCGCGCGGGATAATTTGGGCTCGGAATGCGACATGCCAACTCTCGTAACGCCGCGTCTCCAATCGTTTTGGGAAGGTTAAGAAATTTGCTGTCGTCGGGGCCGGCGTTGCTCGGCGTTGAGTGTGCTACCTGTATCGTCTGCGCGGAAGTGGCTGGCACAGCTTCTGGCGTTGTCTGCGGTGGTGCTGCCAGCGGCGTCGTCAGCCGCTCGCTATCGTGCTCAAGAACCGTGTGAACCGAAGCGCGCCGCGTCGCCAAAATCTTCGGTGCGGTGTCGTGCTTCGGCTTCGCTATGGACTTCGGAGCAACGACGGGGGGCGCGGGGGGCGCGGGGGGCGCGATGAGCGATACGCTAATGGGCGTCGAATTACCGCCCCCGCGGCTCGATAGCCCCACATTGACCCGTTGAGCCGTGACGAAATAGATGGCAACGACATGCATGGAGAGGGCGACCAAAAGCGCCGTAACCCGACGCCACAGGGAGCGCGTCTGTGTGGCTTCGTGCCGCGCTATCCCCACTTGCTTAGCGGCTGCCATGTGTTCTGGGCGCGGTATCATCAACAATGTTCGCGGCTTGTCGCTTTCGCCACGATCAGGTTCACTTTGCCGCCCGTAGTATGTTTTCATTTGAGATGCACAATTCGGTTCGAATCTGGATCAACACATGATCAATTCGAGCCAAGCATATAAAGACAAAACTGAAAAGAGTTTCCAACGTTTGTGTCGTTTTGTCGGTTCGCGGAAAATTTTTTTCCGGTACTTGGACCGTCATAGGACGCCACCCAGCAGTGTCATCTGTCTGCGTAATCAAGAGGCAGTGCCGTGGTGCACTTGATCGTTTCCATCGCAAAGGCGGACCGCACGTCAGCAAGATCTAGTCGGGCGATCAAGAGTTTATATAGGCTGTCGAACGCTGCGACGTCGGGCACCACCGCCTTCAGCAGATAGTCCGCGTGGCCGCTAAGCCGATAGACCTCGACGATTTCGTTACTGCTCCGCGTGAATTCTGAAAATTTCGCGAGCCAACTTGGCGAATGTGCGGGAACGCGGATCTCCACAAAGACGGTCACTGCGAGATTCAACAGGTTCGCATCGAGCAGCGCGACCTGCTTGCGGATATAGCCGTCTTTCTGCAGGCGTTGCAGCCGGCGCCAGCATGGAGTCGTTGAGAGTGGAATTGCCTGTGCGATGTCCGACACCGATCGGGAGCTATCTTCCTGAATGTGTGCAAGCAGCTGCTTATCAATCTTGTCGAGCATGACCGGTCGCGCCTCTACGAAGGAACCAAGGGACAATTTTTTAACCGTCGTCGCGTGTAGGAGATCGGTTTCTTTGCTTGTGAAACGAGACCGAGATTTTTCCAGTGCTTACACAATTTTTTTTTGAAAGCAGAAACGTGATGTCACGAAGGCGTCACGCATAGACCGTAATGAATCTGTCACTACCTTGGCACCGCAACCACGGGCTAAAGCGGCATTCCGGTTACGCTTTTATTTACCATCGAATCGGGAATAAAAACGTCAACTCGCGTAGGTGCGGAACACAACCTTCTCTCATCAGATAGCGCCGCAAAGTCCCGGATGCGGGAGAAGTAGCAAATCAAACCGTGCTATTGCGATAAGTCGGTTTATCGAACTGACAAAGGGCAGCAATTCCTTTGGAATGCCCTGCTCCGACAACGCCTCGAGCGTTGCATCGTCCTGTTTGTCCACAGCGCTGGCAAGACGCGCCACAGGCGACAACATTTTGTGGACCAGAAATGCAACCACCGCCACCAGAACGGGGGTGAGGGCGAGCATTGGAAACAGCGTTCTCCGAGCGCCGTCCCTTGCTATTTCGTCGCGCACCATTGAACGTTCCGCCACAGCGATTCGCTCGCCAGTACGCAATGTCCGTACACTGACACGCCAATTCCCGCCCTCGGCGTCAAGGTCGTGCAGTCCGTCGGAAAGCGTGTCCGGAATGACAATCGGTGCGCTCATGCCGGGTGAGGACTTACCCAAACTCGAAATGACGAGTCTCACGCCTGAATCGCGACTGCTGCCTTCCCACACTGCCATGGGGGCTCTGAGCACAAGTTTCCCAGTATCAATGAGCGCACCGATTTCGCGGAGATGGCCATCTTGCAGCCTGTTCGCCTCGTGATACGCGGCAGCAAAGGACGCACCGGTCGCCGCAACGCTGAGCGCGACAATGACGGAAGCAATCCACCACGTGAGTTGCAACGTCATGGACCGCGCAGACGGTTCCTGTCGAGCATCCATTTGACACCTTGCATTTTGTGAGTACTCGTCGGGTGCTACCGCTTCCGGCTCGTTTGAAGCGGCGACTGCCCGATAGCGACGTTCCCGCGCTTCAAGTGGTCCCAGGTAGCGGACTCGACGCAAGGGCTGCTGCCGCGACCAGCCCCGCAATGAGCATAAGGGACTCGACATGCAACACGGCGGCAAACGGTTCAGCCGTTGAGGGCTGTTTTCGAGCACGCCCTCCTGAGAAACAAGGAGACTCGGCATCTCGATGACCCGATTATGCCTATCGAGCGTGGCACCGATGGGCACGAGCACCAACTTGAGCAGCAACGCTTGCCCATATGCCGACGTGAGCAGGCTCCTTGGTGTATTCACACAGCGCCAGCCATTGTATGCACCAGTGACGAAAATGATAACCAGGGCGAGCGTGGCCGTATCAGACAGTGACTGAATGAATGCCGCACTGTTCGCACGCTCTGTGACGGGCGTGTCAGTGCCTAACTCTATGATGGTGGGTTCGTGGCCTTCGACGCCAGGCATGCTGGGTGCTGGCGATGTAGCGATTCAGGTTCGCACGCAGCAGCATGTTGAGAACGCCTCTCACTAGTCGGAGCGATGACGGCGGCCGGCCTTGCTCCATCGGCCAGGCAGACCATTCGGGACGTCAAAACGCTGTAAAGGTGACGACGGCGCGCTCGCACGTGCTCGCGCCATAGGGGTTCCAATGCAGATTTTCAGCGCAACAGGTCACGCCCTCTGGATGTCTTTCACAATGTTGTGGCAGATTTTCTGGGGGCTCAGCCTCGGCTTCCTGTTCTCCGCCGTCATTGAAGTCACGGTATCGAAGGCCGAGATGTCCAGGCTCTTGCCGGATGACTCGCCACGTTCATTAACCCTTGTAAGCCTGTTCGGTGCTGCATCGTCATCCTGCTCCTATGCAGCCGTTGCCATGGCGCGCTCCATGATTCGTAAAGGTGCTGACTTCACTGCCACAATGGCTTTTCAGTTCGCCGCTACCAATCTGGTACTGGAGTTAGGCGTGCTCATGTGGGTACTCATCGCATGGCAGTTTGCCGCCGCCGAATTTATTGGCGGTCCCGTCATGATTGTCGTGCTGGCGCTACTGTTTCGGTTCTATCTGCCGCGCTCCCTGAAGCGATGCGCTATCGACCAGGCGAACAAAGGTGAGGCGGGCAGCATGGAGGGGCATGCTGCCATGTCGATGAGTAAGCAGGAAGGTACCTGGAAAGAGCGCCTGACATCACGAGACGGCTGGAAGGCAATCAGCCACAGTTACGTGATGAACTGGACCATGCTGTGGCGGGACATTGGTGTGGGATTACTTGTTGCCGGTGCCGTCGCGGCATGGGTGCCAGATAGCTTCTGGCGGACATTCTTCCTGGCAAACCACCCCACGCTCGCGATGGTTTGGGGTGCGTTCGTTGGCCCTCTCATCGCTATCGCATCGTTCACCTGTTCCGTCGGAAATGTGCCGTTGGCGGCGGTTCTATGGAAGGGAGGCATCAGCTTCGAAGGCGTTGCATCGTTCATATTTGGCGACCTCATCATCCTCCCAATCATAAACATCTATCGGAAATATTACGGCGGCAGGATGACCGTCTTCATGACCGCGACGTTTTACATCGCAATGGTCGTGGCTGCCCTCATTGTCGAGGGGTTGTTTCAACTGTTGGGGTGGGTACCACACGAGCGTCGCACCGCCGTCCTCGATGCCGCCATCACCCTTAATTACACCACCGTCCTGAATATCGTTTTCGGCATCGTCTTCATCGTTTTGACGACCGTCTTTTCCTTACAGGCGGTGTTGAGATGATGCGCATGATGAAGCGTGACGAGCACTCAGCTGACGGTAACAGTCACGAACATGACGCTCACGGTAGTGATGCATCTCTGGCCGAGCACCGTTCCCAGCAACGCCGCTAAATGGCAAGCAGCAGAGAATGAACATGAAAGACCGTTTTGTTAAACGAACTCTCGCCGTCTGCGTAATGGCTACCTTGGTCTCACCACCGGAATAGCATTCGCGCAGTAAGGGGCGTCCATGCCGGGCATGGACATGAGTAGTTCCACCGAGAAAGCCGTGGCATTACTTTTTACGACTGGCGGGCGTCTTGATTATTGCGTGCCACTCGTCGGCCAGATCCATGAACAGTATGCTGCGCGGTCGCAGCGGGCTTAGACATGCTTCGACCCGGTATCCCTTCCAAGCCTCCCCTGAGAAATTCTCGCCGCGAAAAAAATGCCCCACGACCGATACCGGCGGAGGGCTTCAACACGCACCGGGAGTCAGGGATAACCTGCATCCTTCGGAACAGTCGACATTACGTGGAGTCCGGTAACAGAGCATGCCGCATGGCCGAAAACGATCATTCGATTTGCTCACCGTCACATCAGCCGGCTCATCCGATGTATCCGGTCAACATCACCGGCCATTGACTGCGTCCTTGAACGCCTTGCCCGCCGTGAGCTTGACGGTTTTCGCCGCCGGAATCGTAATGGTCTCGCCGGTAGAAGGATTGCGCCCAGTACGCTCGGTGCGCGCCGCCGTAGAAAACGAGCCGAATCCGATCAGCTGGATGGTTTCGCCGCGCGTCACTGCGGCCGTCACGGCGTCGAGGATGGCATCGGTGGCTTCATCCATGCTGGCCTTGTTTTCGCCCACGGTAGCCGCAACGGCATTAATCCGTTCGCGTTTGTTCATCGGTCAGTCTCCCTTTGAGCAATAACGTCCCCGATGCTGGCGGACCGGACGCCCCTACCGACACGCGTCGGTCCGGCGACCGGCGAGTTGGCTGACGAGCCCCGTCGCCCCAAAGGGCTCGCTTTCCTGTCGGCGGGTCTTCTGGCGAAGCGGAATTGCCTGGTTGGCCGCCAGACAGTTAGTTGCGCGATTATGTGAAGCGATGTCGATTCTTTATAGGCTGAGCGGTATGCTTCGCGCAGGATTCTTGAACCGCGACGATTGGACAGACACCCAATCGGGGCTACACACGTGCAGCAGCGCACATGACAACCGAACCGAGAAATGCTGGACGTAGAACCGTTTGCATCGTTGCAAATCCGACAAAGCCGATCAGCAATCGTCGCATGAGTCGATGCCTGAGGAGTCTCGTTGTTGATAGGACGGCAAATGGGCAAGGCGCGTTGAGCCACTGCACCGCTAGTTTTATAGACCACCCTGGCTAAGGGGTGCGCCGGGACAACCTTATCAGGCGCTGCGTTCAACAATCAAATTTTCCAGTCAAGAGCGAGCCGGTGCCTAACCAGACTCGCGCCGGGGAACACATCGGTCTTTGCCGTCGCTCACTCGTGCGATCTTACGCGGGTTGTCGAGAAAGGCCGTGGCGCGAGCGGCATCCGTCGGACGCGCGTACCAGTAACCCTGAATCTCCTCGCAGCCGTTTTCGATCAGGAATTCGAGTTGGCGGTGAGTCTCGACACCCTCAGCGACGACTTGCATGCCCAGCGTGCGCCCCATGGCAATGACAGCCTTGACAATCACCTCATCTGCAGTCGATAGCCCGATCCCCTTAACAAACGACATATCGAGTTTCAGGCGGTCCGCCATGAAGCTGCGAACGTATCCCAGACTAGAATATCCGGAACCGAAGTCGTCGATCGCGACCGACAGACCTATTTTGCGAAAGCCGCGGAGCGTAGCGACCGATTGCACTGCCATGAGCACACCTTCAGTGATTTCGATTTCTATGTTGCGCGGATTCACCCCGGTTCGCTGGATCACTTCGGTAACCACTGACAGCAGGTCGGAACGCAAGAACTGAACAGGCGACACGTTGACCGAGACAACGATATCCGGATGCTGTAGCGCCCATATCTTTGTCTGCCGGCAAGCCTGTTCCAACACCCACTCGCCGATTTCCGTGATGAGTCCGTTCTCTTCGGCAATCGGCACGAACATGGCTGGACTAACCGATCCGCGTACAGGATCGTTCCAGCGAACCAGGGCTTCGAATCCATTTGCAAGCCCCGTTTCCAATGAAAGGCGCGGCTGATAGGCGAGAGAAAGCGCTCCGCTGGCGAGAGCATTTCGCAGGTCGTGCGCCACGGCGACGCGTTCGCTGTTTTCCCGCGCGATGGCTTCGTCGTAGATTTGCAGGCCGCTCGGTCCGACGAATTTTGCCCTGTACATTGCGGAGTCCGCGCAGCGCAGCAATGTTTCAAGGTCCTGCGCGTGGTCGGGATAGACGGCAATTCCGATGCTGGCTTGCGGACTCACCACGCTGTTTTCGATCCGGGCGTCCTGGCTCAAACCTGCCTGCATCTCTTGGGCGGCCGCCACAAATTCGTCGATGTCGCCGCGACCGTACAACACGACCACGAACTCGTCGCCCGCGTACCTTACGGCAAACTCCTGCGGGCCGGTGCAGCTGGACAGGCGGCGCGCGACTTCGTGCAGCAACGCGTCTCCGGCTGTGTGTCCCAGCGAATCGTTGACGACCTTGAAATTGTCCAGATCCAGGAAAACGAGGGCAATCCGTTCGTTATCGCGTCGCGCACGGCTGAGCAACGGGTTTAGTCGTGCGTTCAGGCCAAGTCGGTTTGGAAGCTGGGTCAGTGGATCTTGATGGGCCTGGGCCCGTAACTGCTCCTGGTCCCGGATGCGTTCCGATACGTCGTTGAACACGGTGACGCAATGTGTTGGACGTCCTGATTCGCCCAGCACAGGCGCAACCTGTAGCTGGCTCCAGTAAGGCGTTCCGTCGCGCCGGCGGCATTCGAGCAGGGCCGACTCCGCCGCATCTGAGTGCATTGCCAGCTGGACGGAGCGAGCCTGGCGTGACGTCACTTCACAGCCCAGCACCGACCACTGTTCCAAACCGATGACTTCGCGCACGGGAAATCCGGTGATGCTCTCGAACGCCGCATTTGCGTACGTGATGATGTTCGTACCGGCGGACTTCTCCGATATGAGAACGGCGTTCCTCGATGCTTCCAGGGCGCTGCTGCGTACACGCAACGCTTCCTTTGCGCATTCATAGTCCGTCACGTCTCGCGCAGAGATAAAGCAGGCCTTGCGCTCAGCATAGTCGAGAAGATGAAACGCGATATCCACGAAGATGGTCGTGCCGTCGGCGCGCCTGTGCCGACGTAATCCTCCGGAACCACCCTGAACACCGGACTCAACATACTGCTTGAGGTCCCGCCGAAATGGCTCTGCCTCCTCCGCAGGACGAAGTTGATCCATACGCATCTCTCGAAGCTGCTGCAGCGATGCGCCATATTGTCGTTGCGCGGCTGCGTTCGCCGTCAAAATCAGATACGTGTCAACGTCGTAGATGAGCATCGCGACGGGATGATTTTCGAAGTACTCCTCGAAGCGCCGCTCGGCTTCGGACGCTACAACCTTTGCCCTCGCCCGTGCAAGGGCCGCGCGATGACTGGTGTAAAGCAGCAATACCAGGAGTAGCGCACCCGATGCCTCTAACACGGACAGAAATATTTTTTGCCCCGCGAGTTCAGATTGAGAATTGAATTGCATCTGGGCAATCTCATCGCGCTCGCGGGTTCTCAGCGTCGTCAGAATGCTCATGATCGAGCTAAAAGTCTCGTTCGCTCTCTGAAGAAGGCTCGCGTCAATGGCCGACGTCTCACCTGCCAAGGCGACACTGCGAGCCGCCGCGTCGAGTTGTTCCGGCCACTTAGCGCTAAGTCGACGCAATTCCTTGACGCTTCGCACGGATTCAGGTGTGTCGGTCATCGGCTTCGAGCCGTTCGTAGGCGCTGGCAACAGCCGCGGCGCGTCGCACGGGCCAGGCGCGCGAGCTGAAGCCGGCCGTATGGACGCCGCTAACAAAGTCGGTGTTCGCGGCCACGTGTTGTGTGAGCAGTGTCTCAAGCTCTGAAGAGGCGGCAACTGCTTTGCGCAGTCGGTCCTCTGCGGCACCTCGCGAAGAAGTCGAGCGCAGTGTCACGCCGAATACCACAAGCAAGGCCAGCATTATCAGTGCAGCAGCCGTTGCGACGTGTCGAAGTTTCAATTGTTTGGGGGCCGTTTGTGGCCCACGGGCAGGTGCGGTCATTGTCGAGACTAGGTGGAATGCGTCGAGACGCAAGAACGAAGCGGGCGGATCACGGAGGATCGGGCCGCGTCTCGGATCGGCGGGGACGACAGTGCGCACGTCTGACGTGCGTCCAATCGATGTGCCGGATTGAGCGCTGACAGCCAATATAACGGGTATTTGCGCTGCGACTTTAGGGCGCCACGCGTCGCGCCTTCAAAAGATGCAAAACGCATTGAAGCCACTGCCCGCCATCGCAGCAGTGTTTGAGAGCGGCGTATTTGTCGATACGACTGCAGCGAGAGGTCGATCCGCAACGCTGCACGCAGTTCTCGCGGAGAACTACGCGAGCAAGCCGCCTCACGCCGTTGGACTGAGCAGCGTTCAAGGCGAGCGACGCAATAAAGAGACGCGTGAAGAATATCCGGCACGGGCGCGGCGTATCAAGCATCCCCGTGCGGGTGCTGGCCACACCTATGGCGACCCACACCTGCGGAGCCGCGCCGGATTGGTTTAGTGTTGCGTCAGCCTTAGCATGGACGTGTCGTAACCGAGCGCTGCAACTCGACCAACCAGGTCAGTACGAAGTGCTGGGGCCGGTTGCTCGGCACGCGTCAGAATCCACAGATACCGACCGCTGGGCTCGCCCACGATTGACCAGCTATAGTCATCCGCATGATCTAGTACCCAGTAATTTCCAAGATAAAAAGGTCCAAAGAACGACACCTTAAGTTTGGCATTCGCCGAATCCTGCACGACTTTCGCACGACCGTCTGACACCCGAACAGGTCCATCGACGTCGCCTTCGCGGCAGCGGTTCGTTACGGCTATCAGCCCGTCATTGCGCATGGCGTATTCGGCGGTCACGCTCTCACAACCCTTCTCGAACCGGTTTTCATAGCGCGCTAACTCGTACCACCGGCCCGTGTAGCGGCTCAAATCAACCGGCCTCGCGGGCTCAGGAACGTGCGGATTTCCGCTCTTGCCCCCTGTGAGCGATGCACATGCTGCAAGCACTCCGAGCGAAAAGAACGCGAGGACAGTCGCGACGAAGCGGGTCTGCCTGCTTCGTGACGAACTGTTCTGATTTTGAGTTCCTGGTCGCATTGGATTAGTCGTATTGGTTGTCTAGGGCTACGTTCCGCTGGAGGACATACGCACACGCTGCGTCCTCCCATTTTGGCAAATTTATAGAAAATGGCCTTCAGACTCTGATTTGACGAACTGCAAGGTCGCTTCGGATCTGGCTTCTCCCAGGTTAAGGCAGCGCAACTCGGTCGCGAAAGCGTTGCACATTGTTTTTTGTTTCGTCGGTCGCAAGCTTCCACTTCTTGGGAAACTGCGCGTGCACGCCAGTACGGACTACACGTGAGACGCTGCACCTCAGACGAACACCGCGAGCGTGTCGTACGAGTGGAGAAAGCGCTCTACGGATACCACCACGGAATCAGTGCGTCAAAGTGCCGTGCGGCAATATTGCATGTCATCCCGACGCAACAAGGTCCCATCTTTGCAAACTGGATTAGAACCAAGCGTAATGACTCACATTTGACTCATCTCGAAGATTGCTAAAAGTTTTTGATAGACCCCTAATTACAAGAAAATAGCCAGGAGCCAAGTATGATCTCCGACGAACAATGGGCCGCTATCGAACATCTTTCCCCGAAGAATGTCAATCGACAAGGCCGCAAGCCGGCAGACGGACGAGGCGTAGTTGATGGAATCCTATGGGTCCTGAATCAGGGCGAACGCTGGCACAACCTGCCAAAAGAATATCCGGCGGCTCAGACTTGCTATAACCGATGGCTGGAATGGCGGCGAAGCGGCATCTGGCAAGAAATCGTGGATGCTATCGGCATCGACGCGTGCACATCGTCCACTCAGTCCCCGGCGCGATAGCAAAGAGATAGATGAAGTTGACCCGCGTCGACGGATCTGCAGTTGGATTAATACGATATGGATCCTCCTTTGCGCGTTGAGTCGTGGGTTGTCCACGGGCGGCGGTTTCGCCTGTCACGACCATGACGCTGTCCGCCGGTGGGAAACCGGCGAGACGTGGATTTTTGTTCTTGCGCATGCAGACTTTCGAATTCGAGGGGCGAGCAATAGCCGATGCTGCTATGTAGGCGACGGATGTTGTACCAGCCTTCCAGAAAAAAGAAGATGCGCCGCCGCGCCTGCTCGTAAGTAGCGGAGTGCTCGCGACAGAGCAGTTCTGCTTCGAGTGCTCCGAAGAACAACTCGCAAATCGCGTTGTCATACGCATCGCCCGCAGTCCCCATTGAAGGCTGCACACCTGCTTCGCGACAGCGCCTGCCAAAGGCAACGAATGTATGATGACAGCCTTGGATGCCCTTCTAAGTGTCAAGCGGCAATTTGCATACTGCCGATCTCGCGATTTCACTGCCGTATGAGGTAAAAGACTCGGGGGGCGATGTAGCGCTTGAGGCAGCGGATAACCTCCAGCTTGAAGTGACCCTCGCTGACCCGCTTCGCCATGTAAGCTTGGTGCGATGGTCGGTTCTCAGTCGCCCAATGGCGATGATGTGCAAGGCGCTGTTCGCTGCGCGATCGCCGCTTCTTCATCGCTGACGGCGCCGCCGACCCGCGAAAAGTGCTGGACGATTCTTTCGCAGTCTTCGGGATAGGAGACGTGCGCCGGTCCACCGTTCGCGGTGACTACGGCCTGAAGCCATGCTTCGGCCTGCTCGGCGGACTTTTTGATCGTGAATTCTTCGAACATTCTGTTTTCCTACCGTTTGCTGTCCGCTTCGCCTGCCTTCAGCAGATGCCCGGCCACACGTTCAGCGAACTCCATAAATTGCCGCGCGTCGTCGGCACCCTGCGGTCACAATAAGGCCGTGCCCCTTGGCACAGGTGCACGATCTGGCACGCTTCTGGGGCCGTCTTTCGTTCCTTCCTTTATCCAGACGCCGCGCCAAATTGCACTGCTTCCAATCTCGATACATTCGACTTCCGGTACCGTCGACAAGGCATCAAATACCCCGCCTGGCACTGTCAAGTTGAGGTGCGTAGGCTACGTGTCTGTATACCGCGTAGGTATCCTTATCAGCTAACTCGTTCGACTGCGGTTGCGGTAGCCCATTTATGCCATGTGGCGAGGCGTTCTTTTAGTATGGTGCGATGACATGCCGCGTTCATTTGATGTCTGGGCAACGCGAAGTGCTGCCGGATCGGGCCGAAGCATGAGAGAAACGCCTGCGTGCGACGCGCGTCACGAAAGCCGCACATCTGGCGTTCGCGCCTGCGGGTTGGCAGGTGGCTGTTCTCGGCGCGGTTGGCCACGCGGGCAGCCGCTTTGACGAAGACGTGCTTTACCTGAGCGAGTTCAGGAATGTCAGCCTTCGCCGCCGGATAACTGCGCAGTTGATCGGTAACGATCTTGCGCGGCACCGGGTTTGATCGCAGCACCCGCCTGAAGAAGCGCTTCGCGGCGGCCTTATCACGGCGCTTTTGTACCAGCACGTCGAGCTCGGCACCATGCTCGTTGACCGCACGCCACAACAGATACGGCTCGCCTCGCAGTGTCACGAACATCTCGTCAAGGTGCCAGGTGCTGCCCGACTTCCGCCGCACCAACTTCGCGCGCCGGGCGAATCCCGCGCCGAACTTGTCGCACCAGCAGCGGACCGTCTCGTACGTGACCACGACGCCACGCTCAAGCAACAACTCCTCAATGTCGCGCAGGCTCAGGTTGAACCGGAAATACCAGCGAACGGCGCAGCTGATGACAACAGCAGGGAAGCGGTGGCCGTGATAAAGCGATTTCGTCTTGTTCATCGCTTCATTCCACCGTTGTCTGTCCACCAACCTGACACCGCCCTATCAGGAGCTCGTTGGCCAGTTCCACATGCAGACATCAATTAGCCGACGAGGAAACTGCTTCGACAACGCACCGATTGAGTCGTTCTGGGGCACGCTCAAAAGTGAGCTGGTCTATCATCGACGCTTTGCCACACGCGAAGACGCACGATGAGCCATCAGCGAATACATTGAGATCTTCTATAACAGGCAACGCCCGCAAGCTCGACTTGACTACCTGTCACCTGTAGCATTCACGCAGCGATACTATCTGAATCAGGTCGCTGCTTAACCCGTTGGCGTCTACGCGTTCGGACCGACCTCAGTTCGCACGGATTCGAACGTAGAGGTCCTTAAGCGGATGTCCATCTCCGGGCTGGGTAAGGCGTTGGACCAGTCGGAGATACTCAAGGAATACCTGGAGCGCAGCCTGCAGTTGCTTCGCAAAGCGTGGCAAGCAAATAGCTCGATTGGCACAGGTGGTGTGGAATACGTTCAACATGCAGGACAAATTTCACACCAATATCTGAAACTTGTTCTCCGACACAAATTCAGCATACAAGACATAGCCGGAGAACTCGAGAGGAGCCTGCGCGTCGGCATCAATGCAAAAGCCCCGCCGTCTATCGACTGGCGGGCTCCTTCAAGACGCGTCTTTCCAGGAAGGGGTGCCAAATCAACTGAAAATTGAACGCAGCGGTTCCGCGTTGACAACCATCCGCTCGCCCACTTTGTCTACGGGAAGGTGAACGTTATTGAGAACGGGGTGTCTCGACATGCGCCATAGCGTGTCTCCTGGCGCGAGACGAGCTTACTGCTTCCGTCTGTTCCAATTCTGGAAGTATTGCTGACGGTGGCGCACCTGGTGTTTCCGGTATTGAACTGGTCATCGGCGAACGTAACCAGGAGACTGTTCGCCGAATTGCTCGCGACGCTTGCCGGGTTATATCAGAAGCTCGATCCGCGCAATTGCTTCAATCCCGGCGTCGGCAAGACGTCGAAGTTTGCGGCTTATCGCAAGTCACAAAGTGAGTGACAAAGTAAGTCACAAGCCGTGAGCGAACCGGTCTTTCAAGCGTCGTGTGACCACAGGCACGGGCGACATGCGGTGTCCCCGTTTTCAGATTGGACCATAGCGACTGGCATTGCTTCCGATGCATGCGGCAGATCGCGGTCCTGCCAGCGGGGGCGACTCGCGATCTGCCGGTTCACGCTACTTGCCTTGCGCTCACTTCTTCCCATCGACCACCGCGACCACCTCGTCGCGCGTATACTCCTTATTCGCAAGCGCGCCCGCTGACGTCTTTGCGAGCACGGCATCGAGTTCGCCCGGCTTCACTTCGAGAACCGGCATGCGGATATCGTGTGGCACCTTCTTGCCGGCCAGGATCTGCTGCGTGACCCAGAACGCGAACGTCGACGCGCCCGGCGGAATCGTCACCGACATCGTTTCGTAGCCGCTCTTCTTCTGATCGGCCCACCATGCAAGCTCTTCCTGACGGTTGCCGAGAATGATGATCGGCGTCGGCCGTCCTGCGGCCTTGATCGCCTGCGCGGCGCCGAATCCGTCGCCGCCCTGGGTGACGACGCCATCGATCTTCGGCAACGTCGGCAAAATTCCCGCGACCTGCTTTTGCGCGACGGTCTGCGTCCAGTCGCCATGCACCGAGCCGACTATTTTCAGCCCCGGATACTTTTTCAGTTCATCCACGACGCCCTGGTGAATCTCGTCGTCCACCGAGACGCCCGCGAGCCCCCGGATTTCCAGCAGGTTGCCCTTGCCGTTCAAACGCTTCGCCAGATAATCGACCTGCATGCGGCCCATACCCTGAAAGTCGACCGCGATGCGGTATGCGCACGGCTCGGTCGCGATTCCGTCGAACGACACGACCGTCACGCCCGCGCCGCACGCCTGCTTAATTACACCGTTAAGCGCGGTCGGCGAAACCGCATCGACGGCAATCGCCTTGTAGCCTTGCAGGATCAGATTCTGGATCTGCTGGACCTGCTCGGTCGCCTGGCTTTCAGCCGTCGTGAAGCTGGGCGCGGCCGCAACGACCTTCTGCTTCACCGCGGGATCGGCCACGTTCGACCAGCTCTTGAGCATCTGCTGGCGCCAACTGTTGCCAGCATAGTTGTTCGACAGCGCGATCTTCATCGCCGACGTATCGCCCGTTGCAACCTGCGCCGATGCGCCCACCGATGCCGCGGCCAGACACAGCGCCACCGCGATTGCTGTCATCTTCATGTTCGTCTCCGGGTTTTGATGTTGTGAGTTTCACCGCCCCGCGCCGCGCACAGCGACGTGAAGCGAATACATGGACGAGGTCGCCGCGATAAACAGGCGATTGCAGTTGATGCCGCCGAACGTGAGATTTGCGACGACCTCGGGGATCAGAATCTTGCCGAGCAGCGCCCCGTCCGGCGCATAGCAGTGCACGCCGTCTTCCGCGCTGGTCCACACGTTGCCGTGCTCGTCCACGCGCATGCCGTCCGGCACGCCGCTTCGCATTTCGATGAACACGCGACCGTTGCGCAAACGACCCTCGCCCGCTACATCGAACACGCGGATATGACGCGGCGCCTCGTCGTCGTGAGAAGCCGCCGAATCGGCGATATAGAGGCGCGATTCGTCCGGCGAGAACGCGAGGCCGTTCGGCTTCACGAAGTCGTCGCTGACCAGTTCCACCCGCGTGGTGTCGGGCGAAATGCGGTAGACGTTGCAGCGGCCGATCTCGCTCTGTGCGCGATACCCTTCGTAGTCGCTCAGAATTCCGTAGTCAGGATCGGTGAACCAGATGTTGCCGTTCGAATCAACAATGACATCGTTCGGCGAATTCAGGCGCTTCCCTTCGAAGCGCGACGCAAGCACGGTCACGCTGCCGTCGTGTTCGGTGCGCGTCACGCGCCGCGCGCCGTGCTCGCAACTGACGAGCCGGCCTTCACGATCGCGCGTGTTGCCGTTGCTGTAGTTCGACGGCGCGCGGAACACGCCCAGGCCCATGCCCGGCGCCCAGCGCAGCATCCGGTTGTTCGGTATGTCGCTCCATATGAGCAGGTCGGTCGCCGGGAAATACACTGGCCCTTCGGCCCACAGGCATTCATCTGTCAGGCGGCTCAGGAATGCATTGGGCTGAAGCAGCAGCCTGAAACGCGGATCATGCACTTCGTAGTCGCTGGATTTCATCTCCCCTCTCGTTCTTGACGTGAATCGGAAAAGCGATTGGCACCTCTTCACCGCACCGTCTTTCCGCCGGCCGCGACGGTCACCGCGATGATGAGCACGCCATAGACGATCGATCGCACGCCCGCATCCGCGCCGAGCGCGTTGAGCGCGGCGTTCGTGAGAAACAGGAACATCGACGCGCCCCACACGCCGACGATCGTCGCCTTGCCGCCGGCGACCAGCGTGCCGCCGATCACGACCACGGCAATCGAAATCAGCATGTACTCGACGCCCATGTCGAGCGACGCGCCGCCCGAGGTCGCCGCGAGCAGAAGCGCCGTGAGCGCCGCGATCATCGAGCACAGCACGTACGCGAGGCAGCGCGTACGATGCACGTCGACGCCCGCGAGCCACGCGGCCCGTGCGTTCTGTCCGATCGCCGACAGCTTGCGGCCGTACACCGCGCGATGCAGCAGCACCGCCAGCGCGACCGACAGTGCAAGCGCAAGGAGCGCGATATACGGCACGTTCAGGAAACGGCCGGTCGCGAACGCACCGAGCGCGGGCGGCGGCGGCGGAAGCTGCCGCCCTTGCGTGATCGCGATCGACTGGACGATGAAACTCGACGACAGCGTCGCGATGATGGGCGGAATGCGCAACAGCCTGATCAGCATGTAATTCGCAAGGCCCACCGCGCCACCGGCACCGAGCGCGGCCGCGACGCCGATCACGATTCGCCCGTTCGCCCCGCCCATGACGTGCATGCCGATCACGCCCGCGAGCGCGATGGTCGACGGCACCGACAGGTCGATGTTGCCGACGCCCGACGTGATCACGAGCATCTGCCCGAGACCGACCAGCACCATGAACACGCCGTAGGTGAGCGCCGTCTGCGCGACATTGGCGGCTATGCCGAAGCCGAACACGCCGACGATGCCGAACCACACCAGCACCGCGCCGACGAACGACCACGCCCACGGCGCCTGAACGCTGCGCAAGCGCGACCAGGCGGTTTCGTCTGCGCCGATTGCCCTGCCGGTTAGCTGCGATTTCATTGGCGCTCCCCGCGTTGCAGCAGCACGCGCAACGACAGCACGACGACGAGGATCGCGCCTTGCATGCCGACCTGCCAGTCCGCCGAGATATTGAGGAAGGCGAGGAACGACGCCGCGAGCGTCAGTGTGATTGCACCGAGCACCGCGCCGATCACCGACACGCGCCCGCCGATGAATTCGCCGCCGCCGAGTATCACCGCCGCGATGGACAGCAGCGTGTAGCGCAGCGCCAGATTCGCGTCGGCGGAAGTCGTGAGGCCGAGCAGCGACAGACCCGACAGCACGCCGAAGATGCCCGCGACTCCGTACAGCGTCGCCTTACTGCGCACGAGCGACCAGCCGAAGCGGCGCATCGCGCGCGGATTGCCGCCCGCGCCACGGATGCGAACGCCGGCCGAGGTGCGCATCAACAGCACGTGCCCGATGATCGCGACCACCACCGACCACACGATCGGCGCCGCGATGAACGGTGTCTGATAGTTCATCGCCGTGCCGATCCAGCCGGGAGTCGTGCCGCCCGGCGAAGGCAGCAGCACGATCGCAAGGCCGCTCCACACGAACGACAGACCGAGCGTGACGACGATCGACGGTATCTGCCGCAGCTCGATCAGCGCGCCGACTGCTGCATACGCGAGCACGCAGCCGATCAGCGCGAGCACACCGAGCCACGGTTCCTTAACCAGCAGCGTCGCGCCGATGCACGCCACCAGACTCACGAAAGAACCGATCGACAGATCGAGGTCGTTCACGGTGATGATCGCGAGCTGCGCGAGCGTCGCGAGTACGATCGGCACCGCCAGATTGAGCAGCAGACTGGAGCCGAAATAGCTCATCACCGCGGGCTGCATGATCAGGATCGGCACGAGCACCGCGATCAGCGAGATTGCAGGAAGCAGCGCGCGCAGGCGGGCCTGCGTGCTCTGAATGGAAAAGTGCGCGAGAGTCATGCGGCCTGCTCCTCGAAGCTTGCTGCAAGCAGTGCTTCTTCCGTGCATTCGTCGGCTGTGAGCACGCGCGTGACGGCGGCCGAGCGGAATACATAGGTCCGGTCGCAATGCGACAGCTCATCGTTTTCGGTCGTGTACCAGATGAAGGTGCGGCCCTTTTGCGCTTCGTCGTGGACGAGCTGATAGATGTCGCGCTTCGTCCCGACATCCACGCCGCGCGTGGGATCGTCCATCAGGATCAGCATCGCGTCCGACGCAAGCGCGCGTGCGAACAGCACTTTCTGCTGATTGCCACCGGACAGCGACAGGATGCTCGCGCTCATCGGCGCGCCGCGTATGCCGATCTTCGCGCGCCACGCTTCGACGAGCGCGCGCCCGGCCGTGCGATCGACGAGACCGCGCTTCGACTTCGCGCCGCCGAAAAGCCAGCGCACGTCGAGGTTCTGCGCGATCGACCAGACCGGAAACACGCCGTCGCGGCCGCGATCGCCCGCGACGAAAGCGGCTTTCACGCGCCCTGCGCCGCGACGCGTCGCGGCCTCGTAGATCGACAGCAACGCTTCCGTCTGGCCTTGGCCTGCGAGTCCCGCGAAGCCGACGATCTCGCCGCGCGACGCTTCGATCAAAGTCCGTCTATGCGCGCCGACATTCCAGCGGAAAGCGCGCTCGTCGCCGCGTGCGTCGCGCACGCGCGCGGCAGAAGGCGTCTTGTCCGCTTCGAGCTGCTGACCCATCGCCTGGATGATCGCCGCGTGGCTCACCGCGTCGCGCGGCAGCACGCCGACGATTCCGCCATCGCGCATCACGACCACACGATCTGCGACGCGCTCGATTTCACCCAGCATGTGCGTGATCAGCACGCACGTGATTCCCGATTGCGCCGCGCGACGCACGAATGCGAGCAGCTGATCGGCCGTATGCGCATCGAGCGACGACGTCGGCTCGTCGAGAATCACGAGGCGGACAGGCGCATCGGTCACTGTGAAGCCGCGCGCGATTTCCACCATCTGCTGCTGCGTGAGCGTCAGATCGGAAACCAGCTCATTGCCCTTCAGCCCGTTGCCGGGAAAGATTTCTTCGAGCTTCTTGTGCATCAATGCGGTTGCCTTGCGACGCCATCCGGCCCCGCGCAATTGCGGATGCACAATCGTCATGTTCTCGGCGACCGTCAGGTTCGCGCACAGCGACAACTCCTGAAACACGCAGCGCACGCCCGCATGCCGCGCGGCGTTGGCGTCGTAATGCGGCGCCGGTTGTCCGTCCACGTCGATGCGTCCCTGAGTCGGCGCATAGACGCCCGCCAGCACCGCCATTAACGTGGATTTGCCCGCGCCGTTATGTCCCGCGATGCCGACGCATTCTCCGCGCATGAACGCGAAGTCGATGTCGCCCAGCGCGCGTACCCGGCCGAAGGTCTTGCCGATGCCTTCGAAGCGAATCAGCGCGCCCGGCTGACCGTTGCTTGATGTTGCGCCCATTCACATGCCTCCATGCGTGGCGTCGCGCACGCGCCCGATCGCGCCGGATCGGGCCTGAGCGCGCTTACTTTTTGTCGAGCAAGGCCACGGTCTGCGGCAACGTGTAGGTGACGTCGGCGATAGCGCCCTTCGGCATCGCGGCGAGCTTCGCCGGCAACTCCTGTTGCGAGATTGCGAGCAGCGGTACGTTGATGGTCACGTCCTTCGGGATCTGCTTGCCTGCGAGAACCTGCTGCGCGACCCAGAACGCGAACGAGACCGCGCCCGGCGGGTTCGACAGCGAGCGCGACTGGTAACCCGTTTTCGTCTGCTCGCTCCACCATTCGAGTTCCGGATAGGTGCTGCCGATGATCATGGGCGGCGTGGGACGATTGGCCGCCTTGAACGCCTGCGCGATGCCGAACGACATCTCGCCTTCGGTCGCGACGCCGTCGACTTGCGGCAGCGTCGGGAGAATGCCCGCGACGGCCTTTTGCGCGACCGATTGCGTCCAGTCGCCGTTCACCGAGCCGACGAGCTTGAGGCCGGGATGTTTCTTGAGTCCGTCGAGCACCCCCTCATGCATCAGGTTGTCGACGGAAATGCCGGCCACGCCGCGCACTTCGAGAATGTTGCCTTTGCCGTTCAACCGGTTCGCCAGATAATCGACGCCCTGCTCTGCCCAGCCCTTGAAATCGAAGTTCACGCGATACGCGCACGGTTCGTCGACGACGCCGTCGAACGACACGACGACGATGCCCGCCGCGCATGCCTTCTTGATCGTACCGTTGAGCGCGGTGGGCGATACGGCGTCGATCACGATCGCGTTATAGCCTTGCAGTATCAGGTTCTGCACCTGCTGCGCCTGTTCGGTCACCTGATTTTCCGCGGTTGTGAACGCGGGCGCGGCGGCAATCTTCCTGTCGCTCACCGCTTGCTGGGCAATCGCGTTCCAACTTTTGAGCATCGACTGCCGCCAGGCATTGCCGGCGAAGCTGTTCGATAACGCGATCTTCTTTTGCGACGTGTCGCCCGAAGCGACCTGCGCGTGCGCCGCGCTCCCGACCATGCATGCGGCGAGCGCGAGCGCGGCCCTGATCTTCATTCCCTTACGGAACATCGTGTCATCTCCTTTCGTTCTTCTTCGCGCGCCATGACTTGATCGACAACGCGCCGTTCGCCAGTCTGCGTTGATTCGTGCTGCGGTCAGGCCAATCGATTTTGGTCAGGCCACCGATTGCGGAGCCCAGTATAGCGACTGGTGTTAGCGTGTGCAATTCGAATCAGTTACCGGTAACGAATGGCGTTGCAGCAGGTGTGCCGGCAAGCACGCTAATCGTTTTTCGTCGCCGCCTGGCCGCGTCCTCGCCGTGTCCTGGCCGTGTCCTGGCCGTTACGCGAGTGACATCGCATGATCGTGCGCGCTGCCAGCGTGCACCCGCGATTGCGCTGCGCTCAGCAACCGCCAGCGAAGATAGCTGCGATCCAGCGCGGCAATATCGCTGCACCCGAGCAGACCCAGCCCGCGATCCACTTCCGTTTGCAATATCTGGATCGCGCGCGCGGCGCCCGACTCGCCGGCCGCGCCCAGGCCGTAGGTCGTCGCCCGTCCGAGCAGCACGGCATCGGCGCCCAGCGCCATGGCCTTCAGGATGTCGGAGCCACGGCGGAACCCGCCGTCGAGCATTACAGCGAGCTGTCCGCGCACCTGATCGACGACTTCGGGCAGTACGTCCATCGCGGACACCGCGCCGTCGAGCTGCCGGCCGCCGTGATTCGACAGCACGATCCCGTCGACGCCGGCCTCGATCGCCCGCAGTGCGTCCGGCGCGCCCAGCACGCCCTTCACGACCAGGCGCTTGGGCCACAGATCACGCAGCCAGCGGATGTCGTCCCAGCACAGCGACGGATCGAGCTGCTGACCCAGCGTAATCGTCGCACCCTTCACGCTGGTCTGCCCCGGCGGTAACAGGTCGCCGAGATTCGCAAAGCGCGGCATCCCGCTTGGCCAAAGCACGTTGCTCATCCAGCGCGGGTGGCCCAGCACGTCGAACCTGTTGCGCCAGTCGAGCATCAACGGCTTGATGTAGTTGCGCAGATCCCATTCGCGTTTGCCGAACACCGCGCTGTCCGTCGTGACGACCAGCGCTTCAATTCCGGCCGCAAGCGAGCGTTGCGCGAGCTTTGCGACGAACTCGCGCGTGCGATACATGTAGACCTGCATCCACACCCGGCCGCCCGCGCGTTGCACGACATCTTCGAGCGCAACCGTCGACGCGTTGCTCAGCACGAACGGAATGCCGGCCGCCGCCGCCGCGCTCGCGAGCTGCACATCGCCCTCGCGGAACATCAGTCCGCTGTAGCCGGTCGGGCCGATCATGAACGGCGACGCCGTGCGCTGACCGAGCAGCGTGCTGCTCTGGTTGCGGTGTTCGACATTGACGAGCGTGCGCGGCAAAAACGCGATTTCGTCGAACACGTCCCGATTGCGGCGCAGCGTCGCCTCGTCCTCAGCGCCGCCTTCGATGTATTCGAAACAGAAATTCGGCAGCCGCCTGCGTGCCATCGCGCGCAGATCGTCGATGCTGTGCGCGCGGTTCACGTCGCGACCTGAATAAAGGCGGCGTTTCAATTCGGTTCTCCTCTTCTATTCGTCTCTGTACCGCGCATCGTTTCTCAGGTCACCACGCCGACCTGCCAGGGCACGAACTCGCTTTGCCCGTAGCCATGCAGCTCGCTTTTGGAGCGTGTGCCGGATGCGCAGTCGAGCATCATCCGGAAAATCGCTTTGCCCAGCTCGTCGATGCTGGCGGTGCCGTCGACAACGCCGCCGCAGTTGAGATCGATGTCCTCCTCCTGCCGCTCCCACAGCGCGGTGTTGGTCGCGAGCTTCAGCGAAGGCGACGGCGCGCATCCATATGCGGAGCCTCGCCCCGTCGTGAAGCAGATCAGGTTCGCGCCCGAGGCGACCTGCCCCGTCGCCGACACGGGATCGTAGCCGGGCGAGTCCATGAATACGAAGCCCTTTGCGTCGACAGGCTGCGCATACTCGTAGACCTCGACGAGATTCGTCGTGCCGCCCTTCGCGACCGCACCGAGGGATTTTTCGAGGATTGTCGTCAGGCCGCCCGCCTTGTTGCCGGCCGACGGATTGTTGTCGAGCGCGCCGCCATTGCGCGTGCAGTAGTCCTGCCACCACGCGATCCGCGCGAGCAGCTTGTCGCCCACCGCCTGGCTCGTAGCGCGGCGCGTCAGCAGGTGCTCAGCGCCGTAGATCTCCGGCGTCTCCGAGAGGATTGCGGTGCCGCCGTGCTGCACCAGCCGGTCGACCGCCGCGCCTAGCGCGGGATTCGCGGAAATGCCCGAATACCCGTCCGAACCGCCGCACTGAAGACCGACGCACAGATGCGACGCAGGCACCCGCACGCGTTCAACGCGGTTCGCGTCGGCGAGCATTTCCTTGACCAGCGCGACGCCGCGCTCGATCGTCTTGCGAGTGCCGCCGCTGTCCTGAATCGTGAAGCTGCGCAGCTTCATCTCTTTGCCGGCCGGCCCGGCCGCTTCCAGCACGCCGTCGATCTGATTGGTCTCGCAGCCGAGTCCGACGAACATCACCGACGCGAAGTTCGGATGCACCGCGTAGCCGGCCAACGTGCGACGCAATACGGCGATGCCCTCTCCCTGCATGTCGATTCCGCAGCCGAGTCCGTGTGTCAACGCGACGACGCCGTCCACGTTCGGGAAGTCGGCGAGCGCTTCGGGGCGCACGTCGCGCCTGAAGTGATCGGCGATCGCGCGCGCGACCGTGGCCGAACAGTTCACACTCGTCAGGATGCCGATGTAATTGCGGGTCGCGACGCGGCCGTCGTCGCGGCGAATGCCCATGAAGTGCGCGGGCTCGGCGACGTAGTCGGTCGGATGCGTGTCGACGCCGAACGCATGATCGCGCGAGAATTCGGACATGCCGAGGTTGTGCACGTGAACGTGCTGGCCGCGCGCGATCGCTTCGCGCGCCTCACCGATGATCTGGTTGTAGCGCTTGACCGGCTCGCCCTTCGCAATATCGCGCGTAGCGATCTTGTGGCCGGGCGGAACGAGTCCTGTCACGACCAGTCCTTCTGCGTCGATGCGCGTGCCGGGCAACAGTTGCCGGGTCGCGATGATCACATCGTCGTTCGGATGCAGACGAATCACCTGGGGCGCGCTGCCAGCTTGAGTCAACATGAGAAAGCCTCGAATGGAATGAATTGCGGGGCGGCTGCCCGCTACGTCAGATCGTTGAGGTCACCCGCGTCGACGCTTCTTCGGAATCGGAAGCAATGGACAGCGGTTCGATGCGGCCCACGATCACCAGATAGCTGAACGCGCCCAGAAAACAGAAGCCACCGGCCACGACAAGGGGAATCGTGAACGAGCCCTTGGTCATGGCGACCATCACGCCGGTGAATGTCGTGATCACGATGCCGGCGAGGTTCGACGCAAAGTTCTGAATGCCGCCGATCGATGCGACATGGTCCGGCGTCGGCGCGACGTCGCCCGGCAGCGACCAGATGCTGGCCGCGGCAAACGCGAGACTGCCGTACGCGATGCCGAAGAACGCGAGCATCAGATAAACGTTCGCCGTGAATGCCGACAGCGTGATCACCGACGACAACAACATGCCGCCGACCATGCAGGTCTTGCGCGCAGTCGTCAGGCTCCAGCCGCGCCGGAACAGCGCATCCGACACATAACCGCCGAGCCAGCCGCCCGGGATCGAGATCAGCGCCGGAATCATCCCGAGCGTGCCGAGCGATTTCAGCGAGAAGCCGCGCGTCTGCACGAGATAGCTCGGAAACCACGTGATGAAAAAATAGATCACGAAATTCAGGCAAAAGAAGCCGAGCATCATTCCCCACAGCGTGCGGTGGCGAAACAGCGAGCCCCACGTGACGCGTTGGCGCTGTCTGGTGACGCCGGGCGCGTTGGCGGCCGCTTTCGAGCTGCCCGTATCGCGCGGCTCGGGGTTCCGGTAGATCACGAACCAGCCGAGAATCCATACCGCGCCAAGCGCACCCGTGATGACGAACGCGGCTTTCCAGCCGACCGAGCTGATGATCAGCGCGACGACGGGAATCGACAGCGCGGAGCCGACACGTGAGCCGCTATCGAAGATACTCGTCGCGAGCGCGCGCTCCTTGGCAGGGAACCACTGGCTCACGAGCTTCGCGCACGACGGATACGCGCCCGCCTCGCCGACGCCGAGCAGCAGCCGGCAGCCGAACATCCCCGCAACGCTGCTTGTCGCCGCGGTCAACGCGGTAAACACGGACCACCAGCCAACGGCGAGCGGCAACGCGATACGTGCGCCGACGCGATCGACGAACCAGCCAAACGGCATCTGCATCAACGCGTAGGTCCAGAAAAAGCCGCTCAGGATGAAGCCCATCTCCGCCGGTCCGATGCCCAGCGCCTTTTCGATCTCCGGCGCCGCAACCGCCAGGTTCGCACGATCGATGTAGTTCACCGCAATCGCCAGAAAGCTTAGAAAAATCACCACCCAACGCATTTTGCGCATGGCATGTCTCCTCCGTGATCGAATATGGGACCGGTTCCCTGATCGCGCGCAATGCGGGCGACTTATGCGATTGCGGCGCGCAGCGCATCGCCGTTCCACGGCACCCGCTCACACGGCAGCAGTGTCAACGGCGTGGCGCCTCCGCCGGGCGCGCGCAGCAGCACGATGAACTTCGCCGTGCGGTAGCCGCGCCGCACACCAGAATCCATCTGGCCTTACCAGATATGACAAATTAAAATGCCACCGGTAAGTGGTCAAGCCAATTATCGGAAAATTCGGGAAATCCCGGGTTGGACGAACGTCCGCTGTCGCGCCGCGTCGCTCGTTTGCGGGCAGCACCCTTCGATCTACAATCGGCGCTCGCCCAACGGCGAATACCCGCGCCACCTCGTCAGGAAAGCTTGTGACAGACAAACCCGCCGACCCTCGCCGCCTCTATCTGCAGATCGCGGAGAAGCTGCGCGATCTGATCGCGCAGCCGGAGTTCGCGCCAAACAGCCGTTTGCCTTCGGAGCGCGCACTCGCGACAGCGCTTGCGGTGTCGCGCCCGTCGGTGCGCGAGGCGCTGGTTGCACTGGAACTGGAAGGGCTGGTCGAAATCCGCATGGGCTCCGGCGTCTATGTGTGCGCAACGCCGCAGACGCACGGCAAGGAGCCCTTGTCGCGCGCCGAACTCGGCGACAGCCTGCTCGACATCATGCGTGCGCGCTGTGTGATTGAAGGCTCGATCGCGGCGAGCGTCGCACCGTTTTGCAAAGCGAAGGACCTGAAGCACCTGCGCGCGCTATACGACGAAATGCAGCGCGAAGTCTCGGCGGGACGGATTCCCGTCGCCGCCGACCGCGCATTTCATCTCGCGATCGCGCAGATGACCGGCAACGAGGTGCTGGTGCGCACCGTTAGTTCACTGTTCGATGCACGACACAGCCCGCTGTCCGAAAAGCTGCGCGGCCATTTCGAAAACGAGAGCACATGGGGCGCGGTGCCTGATGAGCATCGCTTGATCCTCGAAGCGCTCGAAGCGCATGATCCGATCCAGGCTCAGGC
This sequence comes from Paraburkholderia caribensis, assembly GCF_002902945.1. Taxonomy (NCBI): domain Bacteria; kingdom Pseudomonadati; phylum Pseudomonadota; class Betaproteobacteria; order Burkholderiales; family Burkholderiaceae; genus Paraburkholderia; species Paraburkholderia caribensis. The sequence continues at coordinate 6,834 of NZ_CP026104.1, read as the reverse complement.
GAGCATGCAGCGTCACCTGAAGATGTCGCTGGAACGGGTGATCGCCGGCGGGCGGCCGAATGGGCAACGGCGCTGAAAGCAACCGTCGCTGCGCATCAACCGGCAGCCTGTCCGCTGTTCGCCATCGGCGGGCTCGATACTGCCGTGCGCATGGGGCTCCTCACGTTCCTGCCATTTCTGCTCAAGGCAAAAGGCGTATCGCCACAACTGACGGGAACGGCCCTGGCGCTTGCCTACATCGGCGGTGCGGCCGGCAAGTTCGTTTGTACGCGTAGCGCATGGTCAAGCGGTGCGCCCGCGTCGCGCTTTACGGCAAAATGCGATCGCACGACACCGCACGCCAGTAGTCGAACTGACCTGTGGCACCCTCCCGGCGTTTGCAGACGCGCGCCGCTGCCACGAGCACTGCATTCCCGGCTCAACCACGCGCCTTTGCAATTTTCGGAAGCGACTGCAGTTCGCGAATGATGTTTATCAGTCGAAGCAAGGCGGGATGGTTGTAGCGACGACTACTGTAGTAGATATGCAAGGGATCCTCCGCGCAGGCATGCTCTTCGAGGACCACTTTCAGAGTACGGCGCGCAAGCTCGTCAGCGATCCGGGCCTCCAGAACGTACGCTATCCCCATTCCGGCTTTGCACGCGCTGATCGTCGTCACGGTGTCGTTGATCGTAATGGCTCCTGGCACCCGGATAGCCCTTTTTTTCCCGGCAACGTCGACTTCCCAGCGGTAGCTGGAATTGTCGCCGAGCAGAAGTTGTAGGCAATGGTGGTTCACGAGTTCGCCGAGTTGGCGAGGCGTACCGTGCTTCTTCAGATACGCGGGCGACGCAACCATCACCCATCGCTGCCGGCGAGTGAGGGGCACTGCGATCATGTCTTCCGGAACATGATGACCGTAGCGAATTCCAGCGTCGTAGCCTTCCGCGACGATATCGATCGGACGATTGTCGACAACCACTGTGAGCTGCACCCCGGGACAGACTCGTGCGAATTCCGGCAATGCCGGTGCGATCAGCAGGTGAGCCGCATCTGCGAAAACATTCAGGCGAAGAGATCCTAGCCTCGCCGTTCCAGGCGCTTCGAAGGTTTCAAGTGCGGAGCCGATCTGGTTGAACCCGTCCTGCAACCGCGAAGCGAGATCGAGCCCCGTCTCCGTAGGCGACACCGCCCTGCTCGTGCGGTTCAGCAGCTTCGCACCGAGCCGATCTTCCAGCCGCCGCATTGCGTGACTAACAGCCGAGGGCGTCTGTCCTGCTTCAATGGCGGCGAGCCTGAAGCTTCCGCATCTGACTATGGCGAGAAACAGCTTCAGGTCGGCGAAGTCGATGCGGTCGTTCTTTGACATGGTGAATGCGATTCATCGCTTCAGTGAACCTGCTTCATTCTACGCTATGTCATTATTTTCCCGATTTGATGCCTGTGGCGTGCGGTAGCGCGCCGCGCTTAGACAGATCCGTTCGGAGGACATCCCATGCCTGGACTTGAGCAGATGCAGATTGGCGACCTGAAGGACACGAAAGTTCTCATTACCGGGGGGTCGACCGGAATCGGCGCGGCTGTTGTTCGGGCGTTCGCGGCACAGGGTGCCCACGTGGTCGCGCATTTCCACGAAAGCGAAGCGGCTGCACAAGCGCTGCGCGCGGAATTGCCGGACCGTATCCGCCTGATTCAGGGTGACGTGAGCGAGGCGGGCGAGGCAGCGCGCGTCGTGCAAGAAGCGGCGGACAAGCTAGGCGGGCTTGATGGGCTCATTAATAACGCCGGCGGCATGCTGGGACGGCTGGCCTCCGTCAGCGCATCGGCGAGCCATTTTGAACAGGTCGTCAGTCTCAACGCGAGATCGGTCTGGGAAGCAACGTCTGCGGCCTATCCGTTCCTGAAAGCGGCCGGCGGCTACATCATCAATACGACGTCCATCGCGGCGCGAACGGGCGGCGGCGCGGGCGCGGTGCTTTACGCAGCGTCGAAAAGCTTTGTCAGCAGCTTGACTCGTGGCCATGCGAAGGAATTCGTTGACGACGGCATCCGGGTCAACGCGGTATCGCCGGGACTGATACAAACGCCCTTTCACGACAAATACACGCCACCGCACATCCGCGCGTCGCAGACAGCGACGGTGCCGATGGGCAGAGAAGGATTGCCGGAGGAATGCGTCGGCGCATTCCTGTTCCTCGCGTCGCGCGCGATGTCGGGATACATCACCGGGCAAATCATCGAGGTCAACGGCGGACAACTGATGCCATGAAGGAAGAATCAGCATGAAACAGCGAAAGTTCGGGAATACCGAAAGCAGTGTCTTTGAAATCGGATTCGGCGCTTGGGCAATTGGCGGCTCATGGGGCGACGTCGCAGAGAGCGATGCAAAGTCAGCCCTGCACGCGGCACTCGACAACGGCACGACGTTCATCGATACGGCCGATGTCTATGGCGATGGCCGTTCGGAGCGGATCATCGCGGACGTGCTCAAGGAACGAACGGGGACACGCCCCTTTGTTGCGACCAAGGCTGGTCGCAGGCTTGACCCGCATCTGGCGGACGGCTACACGGCGGCGAATCTGAATGCTTTCGTGGACCGGTCTTTAAAGAACCTGGACGTTGAGTGCCTCGACCTGGTGCAGCTTCACTGCCCGCCGACGGAGGTCTATTACCGGCCTGAAGTTTTCGATGCACTGGACCGTATGGTCGTATCGGGAAAGATCCGCTGCTACGGAGTGTCCGTCGAGAAAGTCGAAGAAGGGCTGAAGGCGATCGAATATCCGGGCGTGAAGTCGGTGCAGATCATCTACAACATTTTTAGACAGAGGCCGACCCGGTTCATCCAGGAAGCGCATGAACGGGGCGTCGCCGTGATCGTCCGTGTGCCGCTCGCATCCGGTCTGCTCACCGGAAAGATGACGCGCGAGACGACGTTTGCCGCCAATGATCATCGCCTTTTCAATCGGAACGGTGAGTCCTTCGACAAGGGCGAGACCTTTGCGGGCGTTCCGTATGAAATCGCTCTGGACGCCGTCGACGAAATTCGCTCACTCCTTCCGCAGAATACGACGATGGCGCAGTTTGCGCTGCGCTGGATTCTCATGAACCAGGGCGTGACGACCGTCATCCCTGGGGCGAAGAACGCGGCGCAAGCCAGGGGCAACAGTGAGGCAAGCGAATTGCCGCCCCTGAGTGATTCGGCCATGGCTGTACTTCGCGCGCTTTATCTGGAGAAGATAGCGCCTCACGTGCATCATCAGTGGTGAAGCTGCTGTTTCAGCAGCGCCACGGGTCGGAGCCGGTCCGAATTGCGAGACCGGCTTTCCGCTGGCGCCGTTGCTCTAACAGGCGCTCTTTTCACGCCCCCATCGGTCTGCAATGCAGCGCCCGTCGTAGCAGACGATGAAGCGGTTGCGGCGGTCTAGAACGACTGCTTGTGGCTGTGTCAAGTTGATAGACAGGCGGCGGTAAAATGAAGCGATGAACAAAACGAAATCGCCTTATCACGGCCACCGCTTCCCTGCCGTCGTTATCAGCTGCGCGGTTCGCTGGTATTTCCGGTTCAGCCTGAGCCTGCGCGACATCGAGGAGTTGTTGCTCGAGCGCGGCGTCGTGGTCACGTACGAAACGATCCGTTGCTGGTGTGACAAATTCGGTGCCGGATTCGCCAGGTGCGCCAAGGCAGTTCGGCGCAGGCCGGGACGAGCGTGGCACCTTGACGAGATGTTCGTGACACTGCGCGGCGAGCCGTATCTGCTGTGGCGCGCCGTTGACGAGCATGGCGCAGAACTCGACGTGCTGGTACAAAAGCGGCGCGACAAGGCCGCGGCCAGGCGCTTCTTTCGACGACTGCTGCGATCAAACCCGGTGCCGCGCAAGATCGTTACGGATCAACTGCGCAGTTATCCGGCAGCGAAGGCTGACATCCCCGAACTCGCGCAGGTCAAGCACGTTTTCGTCAAAGCAGCTGCACGCATAAACAACCGCGCGGAGAATAGCCATCAGCCAACCCGCAGGCGCGAGCGCCAAATGTGCGGCTTTCGTGACGCGCGTCGCACGCAGGCGTTTCTCTCATGCTTCGGTCCGATCCGGCAGCACTTCGCGTTACCCAGACATCGGATGAACGCGGAATGTCACCGTGCCATATTGAAAGAACGCCTCGCCACATGGTATGGCTGGACTGTCTCCGGCGCTGAACGACTCCTCTGGTAAGGATACCTACGCTTGAGAATGACACTTACCCTGCGCTCGTCAACTTGACAGTGCCGTCGTGCGCCCTGCTAGCATCCGACTACGTGATCTCGCCCGTCTCGATCGCGAAGTCTTCTACCAAGGCTCTGTCGTATCTCTCCGAAGTGTTGACTGAAACGAAAGATCGGTTTCACCGGACACCAGATCTCATCCTCGTCGGCAACTTCTTCGATCCGAATCCTGTGCACGTTATGGGGCAGTTGTCGACGATCACGCAGGCCCACCGTGACGCGTGGCTTGAGCGCTCGATCCGACGTAACGACGAATTCTCGGAAGGTCTCGCGGGACTGGGGGCTCATCCCATCATAGTCTCAAAGCCAAGCGGGCAAGCATCAGCTGAACTTCGCGATTGCGTCGATGCGCTTCTGAAGCGGATGTGCGTGACTGTTGGTTGACCGAAGCGTGCGTATGGCTTTGATAACTGGCAATCACTCGCCGACTGTCGCGACTAGTTATGGATCTAGAGGATGAACTTCGATTTCAGCGCCCGCGAGATTCCGAACCAGAAAACGGCTGTGGCCGTACACAAGCAACTGCTCGTGTCGAAGCCGCCGGTCATCGTTATGGCGAAGTTTTATTCAATCATGATCGCGCGCGGCCTGTGGCGGAACCAAAAGGAATTAGCCACGGGACTAAGCGTGTCGGCCGCGCAAGTGTCACGAATGTTGGCGATTTCTCGGCTACCGGAAAGCGTACTCAGGTTTTTTGTCGACAAGCACCTGTCGGCCGCTGAAGAGGAAACAATACGTCGACTGATAAGAGAGCTTGGCGAAAACGTGATTTCCGAGAGAGCGAAGAGCGTTTCTCATGGGACCACGGTGACAGATGCCCTTGCAGTCCTCACAACCGGCAAACCGGCCCTACGTAGGTCTGTGCGGATTAGCGTCGTGAGAGGCAAGAAGTACCTTCGTATCGATTCGGCCGATTTTGCGAGCATCGCGCCGCGGGCAGGCGAAATTGAACAGATTGTTAATGCCGTCATCGCAGCGGATGCCGACCAGGTGTCATTGGTTATGAGCCTGCTAACGCTCAGTTCGACCTGACACCAACGCCCATGCGTGTCGAGTCGCCGGGGCCATTGCCGCTCAGCAATGGTCCGATCGCCGGAACCCGGTCTGTGCGCAGGAAGTCGACAAGGCTCCCAAATTTGGCTACCTTTTCGAGGTAGGGTACGTGTGATCCGTGGCCAGCCCTGTCGTTATGCACCGTCGGCATAACGCGGTTCGCATGATCCTCATTTACGCTCGATCTTGGTAGCATTGCAAGCCGGCGGGACCATCCGCGGACTACTCTCTCAGATCAGGTACGCGTCGTATCAAAGCCGGACGAAGACTATCTTCGCGTCTACGTCCCGAATTTTTGAGTTTGCGGCGTGAACTTCCACAACGGCTTCTTGGGACGTCACTCTTCCAAAGCAGTGATCTTTGAGCGCAGCCATGAGGTGTAAGCGGTACGCTCCAACGCGTTTTTGAATGTCCCAGTTTCCGGCTGGTAAGTGTTGCCCTTACCGCCTTCGGCCATATATTCCGCTGCAAATTTTTGTTTTTCCTCCAGAGACAGGGATTTGATCTTCGCGGTCGTCTGCTTGGCGCGCTCTTCGGCCGAAGCTTCGGCAGATTGAGGCGTTGCAGCAACTACCGTTGGCACGCTGGCATTGGCTCCTCCTGCGTCTATTCGAGTGCCCTTCTCGAATACGGTCCGTGCATAGCCTCCAGCGCTCCCACGAATCTGCTTGTTCTTTGCTTTCCCTTCTACGTAAATCGCTGTCTGTAACGCGCGATCCGGCTCCTGTTGGATCCAGCTCACCGCGAGTCTGTCTCCGACACCGAGGAGCGTCAGGCGTCTGAATGCTTCGGATTCCCGAATAGCTTTTTGTTCTGCGTCTTCCCCATTGTCGTACATTGACTTCTGAGGATTATCTTCGACGAGAAAGCGAATCTGAACCACACGCCTTGCCTCTCGCTTGTACTCCGGTGTGACAACAATGTTCGAGACTTGATTGATCTCTTTCACTGCCTTTTTGATCACCTCAGCTGAGAAGTGTTTGAACTCATCGTACATGCTCGCATCTGCGCCAAGCAGACGACGCCAAGTCTCCACTGATATCCAACCTGTTGATCCCGTTCGTTTGAATCGGAGACAGTTCTCGTAAAGTGCCAGCGCGTACCCGCCGCTAAATTGACGCTGAACGTTGATGTTGATCAGGGTATAAATATCGGGATTCGCAAGTTTCCCCGCGAGCCAGTCGCTGTACTCATATGAGCAGAGACCATTTTTGATGCCGGCGTACGCAATGAGCGGCGATGCCTCCCAGTCGGTTTTGCCACCGTCGTGTAGAAGATCAAACGAGATTGGTGTCGACATGACCTTCAACAATGCGCGCTTCAACGCTTCGTGGTTCTTGCTGTCGAAGCCCAGCATCGTGCAAAGGATGCCCACTGGCAAGCTGTGACGCTTCTTCGTGAGGAGATCGTCAAACGCGTTAAGCAGAAGGACGTTCACAATCTTGCGTTCGAGCAAGGACAACTCACCGCTTACGTGAACTGTGGCGACGTGTTTCTTCAGTTCGCTAGGTGTCGGTCCAAGCGGCTTGATGTTGGGCAT